>JAEUVS010000139.1 GCA_016786745.1 Chitinophagaceae bacterium
ATTTGTTAAAGGCCCCGCAGGTTTTATGCTCGCAAACGCGGAACCGGGCGGACTCATCAACACGGTTACCAAACAACCAACGCACCAGCAGATTTCAGAAGTAACATTCGCAACCGGCAGTTGGAACATGATGCGCACATCAATTGACCTCGGCGGAGAATTTAAAAAGGAAGGAAAGCTCACTTACAGGTTAAATGCGGGCGCGCAAAAGAATAATGAGTACTATAAATTCGGGGAATTCAATCGCTTTTTCGTTGCACCAGTATTAAAATATGACTTCACTGATCAAACAAGCCTTACTCTTGAACACAACTATGTGAAAGCCCGCGCACAGGAAAACACACATACTTCCATTTCAGCCAACGGCGACATCTGGGCATTGCCCATCGATCTCGCCATCAACGATCCGAATAACGATCCCTGGCAGGCCGAAGATATTTACAACAGGGCATACCTTAAACACCAGTTCAGCGAAAACTGGACGTTCAACGCACAAGCTGCATATATGACCACTACATGGGGTGGTACAACACTCGCGCTCGAAGGAATTTCCGAAGGAAAAGACACTCTCTTCCGCGCGGCGAATTATAATGACTGGTACGGTCGGCTCACAAACCTCCAGATGTTTTTAGACGGTCGGTTTTATACCGGCGCCAATGCGGAACACAAAGTGCTTATCGGAATTGATTACGGCGATGGTATGGAAACGAGTACGAACGGTGGCACATGGGGCGAGTTGCGGTATCCATTGGCAATCGCAGAGCCAACATATTATTTACCTAAAGACTCCCTGAAGTTTACCGGCGAACTATACACCTGGATGGCCCGCAATCGCTGGCAGGCAATTTATGTCCAGGATCACCTCAAATTGTTCGACAAATTTATTCTCACCCTCGCCGGTCGCTTTACGAAATTAACTACAGGGCAGGATTGGAACTCCCCGCCCGATGATCCTGAGTATGAAATAACAGAAAACAAATTTACTCCGCGCATTGGCCTTACCTATATGTTCAGCAAAAATATTTCCGCTTACGTTTTGCATGATGAAAGTTTTCTTTCTCAGCGGGGCGCCATCTTTGGCGGCGGCAGACTGCCACCACTCACCGGGAGAAATAATGAAGCGGGTGTTAAAGCGCTTTTCTTCAATCAACAATTGTCGGTGGCCGCATCGGTGTATGATATTATCAAAAATAACGTTGGTAATTCCGATCCCATCCACGCCGGATTTTATTTGAAAACAGGGCAGGTTCGCAGCCGCGGTATCGAGCTCGACCTTGCGGGAAAAATAAACACGAACCTGTACATCAATGCTAATTATTCATATTCCGATGCCAAAATCACTCGCGATGAAGATAAATCGCTGATCGGTTTGCAGAATAACGGCACAGCGAAAAACCTGGCCAACGCATGGGTTAAATACCAGGTAAACAGTGGTAAGCTTCGGGGATTTGGCATCGGCGGTGGTTTGCAACATACAGGAAAACGCAGCGCCGTGTGGCCGGGATATAACAGCAGTGAGGGCAACAGGTTCTTACCATCTTATACCATTTTCGACGCCAGCCTAAGCTATGCTACCAGCAAATTTTATGTCGGCCTGAATGTGTTCAACATAACGAACCAGCGGTATGCTACCAGCGGGTCGTACGAACCGTATTTGCAGGAGTATTTGTTTGATATCGAACCGCCCGTTAACTTCAGGTTGTCTACAACAATAAAATTATAAACTTGTATTTTTTAGGGCCTTTTGGTTAACATGGGGGTATTAATGAACAGAAGCTTTTGTGCATATTTATTCGCGTGTTTGGTTGGTTTACCGTTTCTGGCTATTGCGCAGCAAAATATAAGGGGAAGAATTACAGATTCAGCTACACGTAAGCCCGTGCCTTATGTAACTATAACATTGCTCAATTCAAAGAAAGAAATTGTTTCTAATACGTTTTCGAATGAGGAAGGTGGTTTTAAATTACAAATCGAAAAGCCGGAAACACTGACCCTGGAAGTTACCAGCGTCGGTTACGCTATACGCGAGCTAAGTATAAAACCAACTTCTAACAACATTGACATAGGTGAAATTCTGCTAGCCACCACAGGCACGGGCCTTACGGAAGTAACCGTTACTGCGCGAAAAAAGTTGATAGAGCTGCGTCCGGGCATGCTGGTTTACAACGCCGAGAATGATATCAGCAATAAAGGAAATACTGCGGCAGATGTTCTTAGAAAAACTCCTATTCTTAACGTTGACGCGCAGGGAAACGTAACAATGCGTGGAAGCGCAAACCTGAAGATACTGATCAACGGAAAATATTCAGGGCAGATTGCCCGAAGTCCCGCCGATGCGCTCAACATGATACCAGCGGAAAACATTAAGTCGGTGGAAGTGATTACTACTCCATCAGCAAAGTATGATGCGGAAGGCGCAGCAGGCGTGATCAACATTATTACAAAGAAAGGTTATCGCGATTTGAACGGCGCACTGGAGCTGAGCCTTGGCAATATGGAGCAGATGTTCAACCCAAGAATTTCGGCTGTAAAAGATAAATGGAATTTTTCGCTGCACGGGCATTTACACCGCCTCCGCCGGAAAGAAAATGTCATCAATAACCGCACACAATTCGAAAACGATACCACGTCATTGCTGCTTAGTCAATTTGTTGAAAAGGATAACGCGGCGCCGCATGGATCGGTTGATATTGTGGTGGGTTACACACCTGATTCGGCAACGGAAATTACCTACGGCATGAACCTGTGGTTTGGCAGGTGGCCTGATAACAGCAATATTAACACAACAGTTAAAGCTCCGGATGGCAGCGTGCAGGAACAATACCTTCAAACACTGAAAAGTCATCACGGATATCTCAGCAGCGATATCAATCTTTCTGTCAACCGGAAATTAAAACGACCCGGCCAGGAAATTACATTCCTTGCCCAGTTTAGTCCTTCAAGCGGTCGCGAACCCTATAAGCTGTTGCAATCCGATATGCACAGCGAACCGTTTTATGCCGAAGAAAATTCAAACAATATCAGGAACAGGGAATGGACATTACAACTCGATTATGTACATCCGCTTTCGAAAACATTTTCAATTGAAAGTGGGGCAAAGTTGATAGCAAGAAAAGTAAGTAACGAGTATCGCGTTGTTGCCGGTGAGCCGGGTTCGCTCGAACCCGTGGATGACAGGTCGGATCGGTTTGATTACACGCAGCATGTAGCGGCAGGCTACCTCATGCTTAAAGCCAACCTCGACGGAGGATGGTACGCCGAAGGCGGAGCGAGGCACGAATACACTGATTATAATGGCGAGTTCGAGCAAGCTGCAGGTGATTTCAAAAGTAACTTCTCCAACTTTGTTCCAACTGCCACGATATCTAAAAAGATAAGCGAAGATCATCATCTTGCATTGAGTTACACGCAACGTATAACGCGGCCCTACGTTTGGGATCTTAGTCCTAACACAAATGCAGGTGATCCGAAAAATATTGAAACAGGGAACCCTGACCTGGAACCGGAAATTGCCCACCAGGTTGAGTTGACTTATGGTTGGAACAAGGGCGCGGCTTTTTTCCTGAACTCTTCACTGTTCTGGAAAAAAACAGGTGATGCCATAGTGGATTTCACCACAACAGATGCTGAGGGAGTGTCTACCACTATGAAACAAAACCTGGCCGGAAATACTACAATGGGTTTGAATTTTTCTTCATCGGTAACTATTTCGCCTTCCTGGAGCGTTAATGGTAACCTTAATATCAATCACCTGGAATATAATAGTGATGCGTTGCGGATTTCACGGGAAGGATGGGCAGCAGATATCGATGTGAATACAACGATCCGGATGCAAAGAAATTATTCCTTGCAGGTATTTGCCGATTACAACAGCCGGTCGGTGTCGATGCAGGGATTCAGAACATACAATTATTACTATGCTTTTGCTGCGAAGAAAAATTTGCCTGAACAAAAATTAACGCTCACACTTTCCGCCGTAAATCCGTTTTCATCATATGTTCCGCAGTCGGTGATAAAACATACTGCCGATTTTTATTCTGTTGCTGAAAACCGTTTCTTCAGCCGTGCTGTGAAGTTTACGGTTAATTGGGAGTTTGGTGGCGCTTCGCGGAGCAGGGAGAGGAAGAAGGTGAGTAACGATGATGTGAATAGCGAATTCAGGCAGTAGTTTCTTATTTCTGGGATTTCAGCTTCAAACTCCCCTCAACCTTAAAATCTCTTCGGCGATAGCCATATCCTGGGGGCGGGTGATTTTAACATTTGTATACTCACCTTCTATCAAAAAAACCTTCTCACCCGATGCTTCCACCACGCTCGCCTCATCTGTGAAACTTTGCTGCTCTTCAAGCTCAAAAGCCTTCAACAAAATCGTACTTAAAAAAGTCTGTGGCGTCTGCACCATACGCACCAGGTTCCTGTCGAGCATCCGGTGTGTGTCACCATCCAGCAGGCGTACCGTTTCTGTAACCGCTACAGTCGGAATTGCGCTTCCTTTAACAATTGCCTGCTCATAACACCGGTGAATCAGCTGGCCCGTCACCAGGCACCGCACGCCATCATGAACAAATATGACAGAATGGTCGTCAGCATGGCGGAGTCCGTTTTTAACAGACTGAAAGCGGGTATCTCCCCCTTCAGTAAGCGTTAGACGGGAGTCGAACGCCTTACCGATTTCTTCGCCCCATTTCATGAACTTAGGCGGTACTACGAGAATAACGTTTATGTCGGAATAGGCCGAGTAAAAAGCTTCGAGCGTATAATAGAGTATGGGCTTTGATCCCAGGTTGAGAAACTGTTTAGGAATTTCCCTCCCCATACGCTTTCCTGACCCCGCCGCAACGATTACAGCATACTTTTTCATTAAATCATCATTAGGATTCGCCAAATTCCCGCTCTATTTCTTCCATCTGCACCATATCCATCGCCTCGCTTTCGGTGGGTGTATAATTAAGCTTTTCGAGTATCCCTGAACTTTCAAACGCCTTTTTCACGTCCGGCTGCAGCTCGCAAACAACAAACGATGCATTGATATCGTAGAAAGAATCGTGCAGCTTTACCAATTGATCTGCCGCAGCTTTCTCCACCATTTTTATGTCTTTCATATTAACGATGGTGTTTTTAACGTTATCATCAAGCAACGTCAAAATAGTTCTGTCCATCTTTTCTGTCATATTAGCAGCAAGAACAGCCTCGTGAATCGTAATGACATGGAATTTTTCTCTGGTATCAATTTTGACCAACATACTGACTTGATATTGTTAACATCCGTTTAAGTATCAGGAGAATAGAAGTCAAAAATATTCGTTATTATTGTATCAAACCCAACAAATTAGAAAAATGGATAACAATTTTTCGGCCCAGGTAAAGGAGATCATTTCATTTAGCAGGGAGGAGGCTTTACGGTTGGGGAATGATTTTATCGGAACAGAGCATTTATTGCTTGGACTTATCAGGGAAGGCGATAACACGGCCGTCAGGATCCTAAAGAGCTTTAACATTGATCTGTATGAGCTAAGAAAAGAGGTGGAACTGGCGGTTAAAGACAAAACCGGTAAAAACATTGCCAATATAAACAGCCTGCCATTAACCAAGCAGGCGGAAAAGGTGATCAGGGTCACCGTACTCGAAGCGAAAGCTTTAAAAAGTCCCACTGTTGAAACAGAGCATCTCATGCTCTCGATTCTCAAGAATAAAGAAAACATAGCTACTCAAATCTTAAATCAGTTTGATGTGGATTACGATTTATTCAGAAACGAATTAGGCGTCGTTAAAAGTAACGACGTTCGCAGTGAATACGCCGAAGAAAACGACGACGATTTTGATGAGGAGAAAAAGTATTCACAACAGAAATCACGTACTACGGGAACAGCCAAGAGCAAAACTCCTGTACTCGACAATTTTGGAAGAGACATCACCCGTCTTGCCGAGAGCGGAGCGCTCGACCCGATCGTAGGTCGTGAAGAAGAAATAGAAAGAGTGTCGCAGATTCTTTCGCGCCGCAAAAAGAACAACCCGATTCTCATCGGGGAACCCGGTGTTGGTAAAACAGCGATCGTGGAAGGCCTCGCACTTCGTATCGTTCAGCGAAAAGTGTCGAGAGTGCTGTTCGACAAACGCGTTATCTCTCTTGATCTTGCCGCACTTGTGGCAGGCACGAAGTATCGCGGCCAGTTCGAAGAGCGCATGAAAGCAATCATGAACGAACTCGAAAAGAACAGGGACGTTATACTTTTCATCGATGAAATACATACTATAGTTGGCGCAGGCGGAGCAAGCGGTTCCCTCGACGCGTCGAACATCTTCAAGCCGGCCCTCGCACGTGGCGAACTCCAGTGCATAGGCGCATCTACGCTTGATGAATACAGGATGTACATCGAGAAAGATGGCGCGTTAGACCGTCGTTTCCAGAAAGTGATGGTAGAACCACCAAGCGTTGAAGAAACTATTCTCATTCTTAATAACATTAAGTCGAAATACGAGGACTATCACAATGTTACCTACAGCGACGATGCTATCGACGCATGCGTTAAGCTGAGCGACCGCTACATCACCGACCGCCTGTTGCCCGACAAGGCAATTGACGTAATGGATGAAGTAGGTGCAAGGGTTCACCTGAAAAACATCAACGTTCCAAAGGAAATTCTCGAACTCGAGAAGAAAATCGAGGATGTAAAGGTGGAGAAGAACAAAGTGGTAAAAAGTCAGAAGTTCGAGGAAGCCGCATCACTTCGCGATACAGAGAAGAGGTTGCAGGAAGATCTCGAAAAAGCAAAGAGCCATTGGGAAGAAGAAAGTAAACACAAACGCTACCCGATAGACGAAGAAGCCATTGCTGAAGTAGTGAGTATGATGACCGGAATACCAGTGAAGAGAATGGTACAGGCAGAAAGCGAAAAATTGCGCAAGATGTCTGAAGAAATGCGCGGCATGGTGGTTGGCCAGGACGACGCTATCCAGAAAGTAGTGAAAGCCATCCAGCGTAACAGGGTAGGGTTGAAAGATCCAAAGAAACCAATCGGAACATTCATATTCCTCGGTCCCACAGGTGTTGGTAAAACCGAGCTCGCACGTGCATTGGCACGCTACATGTTCGACTCTGAAGATGCACTCATACGCATCGACATGAGCGAATACATGGAGAAATTCACGGTGAGCAGGTTGATCGGTGCGCCTCCGGGATATGTTGGATACGAAGAAGGTGGACAGCTTACTGAAAAAGTTCGCAGGAAACCTTACTCGGTGATTCTTCTCGATGAAATCGAAAAGGCTCACCCCGATATCTATAACATTCTTCTCCAGGTGCTCGACGATGGTCAGCTGACTGACGGTCTCGGAAGAAAAGTTGATTTCAAAAACTCGACTATCATCATGACATCCAACATAGGCGTGCGCCAGTTGAAGGATTTTGGTGAAGGTGTTGGTTTCGCGACAGCTGCGAGAACGCAGACTACGGACGAGAATAATAAAGCGGTTATTGAAAAGGCGTTAAAGAGAACATTCTCACCCGAGTTTCTGAACCGTATCGACGACGTGATCATCTTCAATTCTCTCACTAGAGATAATATCTTCCAGATCATAGACATCCTGATGAGAAGCGTGATGAAGAGACTGAGCAACCTTGGATTTACTATCGAGTTGACCGAGGCTGCGAAAAATTTCATAGCCGATAAGGGATACGATACGCAGTTTGGTGCCCGTCCGCTGCACAGGGCCATTCAAAAGTATCTTGAAGATCCCCTGGCAGAAGAAATTCTCAGTCTGAATTTGAAGCCAGGTGATACAATGATCGCTGATCTTAATGAAGATAAAAGTAAGATTCAGTTTACATTGAAAGAGCCGACGAAAGAAAAGTCTGAAGCGTGAGCCGTGACGCGTGAAATAATATCAAAGCCGTGAATTTATTCGCGGCTTTTTTTTGCTGCTCCGCAGATTCCTCGCTTCGCTCGGAATGACAGCAGTGTGGTCATCCCGAACCGAGCGAAGCGAGCGTGAGGGATCGACGGATAAACAATGTACCTTCGCTTCATGTCCTCTTCTCAAAAAATAATAATCACCATAGACGGCTGGTCGTCGTGCGGTAAGAGTACGCTTGCGAAACAACTGGCCAAAGAACTCGGCTACATATACATAGACAGCGGCGCCATGTACCGCGCAATCACTCTTTACTTTTTACGCAATCACGTCGACTGGACAAACATCAAAGCCGTAAAAGAAGCGCTAACAGGCATTAACATCGAATTTATATTCAACCCAAAAAGCGAAAGCAGTGAAACCCACCTTAACGGTGAAAATGTGGAATATGTGATCCGCGACCTTGTAGTGGCAGAGAAGGTGAGCGAAGTTGCAGCAATAAAAGAAGTACGTGAATTTGCTGTGAAGCAGCAGAAGGCGCTCGGGAAGAATAAAGGAATTGTGATGGATGGGCGGGACATTGGTACCGTTGTGTTCCCAAACGCAGAGTTGAAAATATTTATGACCGCTGATAATGCGGTGCGTGTAGAAAGAAGGTTTAAAGAGTTGTATGAGAAAAACCCCAACATCACTATCGATGAGATAAAAACTAATCTCGAAATGCGCGACTACATAGACTCGCATCGCGAGGTTAGTCCGCTGCGGCAGGCAAAAGACGCGTTGGTGTTAGACAATTCTCAGCTGACAATGAAACAGCAACTCGATATTGCGATGAAATGGGTGAGGGAAAGAACGAGGGCTATCCCGAGCCCATTCGGCTAACGCCTCAGGGTAAACTCCGCGAGGGATCTGTAATATCAGCGTCTCTCCGCAGATCCCTCACGCGGCCGCTTCGGGATGACATCATCCCAAGCCGTTCCAACCAAAATAATTCACTGCATTGTTATAACAAATATCACTGATCACTTTCCCGGATAATTCGATATCATCCGGCAATTCGCCATTTTCAATATCATCTCCAAAAAGATTACAAAGAATCCTCCTGAAATATTCATGTCGCGGAAAAGAAAGAAAACTTCTTGAATCTGTAAGCATCCCGATAAACTTACTGATGAGACCTATATTGCTGAGTGTATTGATCTGGTCGGTCATCCCGTCTTTCTGATCAAGAAACCACCACGCCGATCCCCATTGTATTTTACCAGGGAAAGATCCATCGTTGAAGTTGCCCGTCATCGACGCGAATAAATGATTGTCGGCAGGATTGAGATTATAGATAACGGTTTTTGCAAGGTTATTTTGTTTGTCGAGCCTGTCGAAAAAGCGTGAAAGTGTTCTGCCCTGCGGAAAGTCTCCAATCGAATCCCAACCTGTATCGGCGCCAAGGTCTTTCAGCCTGCGTGTGTTGTTATTGCGAAGAGCGCCGAGATGATACTGTTGCACCCAACCTTTCTCATGATCCCATACCGCGAAGTGATACAGCATCGCTGATTTAAATTTTCTTTCCTCGTGCGGCTCTATCGCTCCACCAGATAACAGTTTATTAAATATCAGCGCAATTGATTTATCGTCGAAGTCGTCGGCATACATTTCTTCGAGACCATGATCGGAAACGGCACATCCCATGGACGCGAAATAATTGTGTCTTCTTTTCAGCGCGGTTAAAAACGAATCAAAACTGTTGATTGATGTATCTGAAACAGACTCGAGTTTCTGAACGTATGTTTTCCATTTACTGATGTCGCTGATGTTCATTGCTGCATCAGGACGAAAAGCGGGCAACACCTTAATTTCAAGATTGCCATCCTGTATCCTTTTATGATGTTCGAGTGAATCTGTTGGATCATCAGTTGTGCAAAGCAATTTTACATTCATTTTTCTCAGCAGGTTTCTTACAGAGTATTCATCGCTTTGCAGTTTTTCTGAGCACTCTTCATATATGCGGTCGGCGGTGGTTGCGCTTAAAAGATCGGAGACGTTGAAATACCGCTTGAGCTCGAGATGCGTCCAATGATATAGAGGATTACGGAGCGTGGCCGGAACGGTCTCCGCCCATTTGGTAAACTTTTCCTGGTCCGATTTATTTCCGGTTATAAAACTTTCGTCTACTCCCGAAGTTCGCATGGCGCGCCACTTGTAATGGTCGCCATAGAGCCAGGCCTGTGTGATGTTCTCAAACAGCTTGTCGTCGGCTATTTCATTCGGCGGCAAGTGGTTGTGATAGTCGATAATTGGTAGCGTTTCAGCAAATTCGTGATACAACCGGCGTGCGGTATTTGTCTTGAGCAGGAAATGTTCGTCTATAAAGGCCATAAACAAATTTATGACATACGACAATTTATTCGGTATATTACATTACTTCTTGATGTGATGCCGGGCATCCTATCTTCAATGTAAAGCCACCTCAGTTAAGCTCACAGCATTTTTTTATTGGCATTCTATTATTAACATAACCTCAATCGCAATGAAAAATTTATGTTCTCCCGCCATGATTTTTCTGGCAGCTTCGTTATTGCTTGCGGCCTGTGCAAAAGAAGACTTCTCAAAAGCCGGATCTCTTTCCCAGGCTGTTTCGAGTGATGCTGTGATACCTGAACTTAATACCTGTAAAATCAGGAATATCTACCAGAATTCTTTCAACCCTGGTAGTGGAGAGCCTTTGGTGGCAAATGGATTGTTTACTTACAATAGTAAAGGGAACCCATACAGTGTAACTTATTCGAACGAAGGCACCGGTGTTTTGAATCATTACTTTTTATACGATAAACAGAATCGCTTAATAGAATACCAGGAGTCTTATGTTACTTTTCCTGTTGTTCGTCATATTTATAAATACCAGGGCACGGGTACGCGGATTATTAAAGATTCTACTATCCGGATAAACCCGGGAAATGGTGAGATTAACACTATTCACGTTTCTACTCTCGAGTACGATTCGCAGGGTCGTGTGATTAAGGAAACGATCGTTAATACGTACAGTGGACCGGGTTGGCCGGTGAATCCGACGCGTCGTCCTACTTATACGTATGATTCGCGTGGGAACCTTGCGGTTGCGGGATGGAAGTCGTCCAGCTACGATTACAAGATTAACCCGCTTCGCCAGAATGCGATTTTCCAGTTTATTTTTAGAAATTATAGTATGAATAACGCCGCGGTGCAACCGAAGTATAATTCGCGTGGGTTACCGTTGTCGATGAAGCCGAGTAATGATGCGTTTTTTAATAGCAGTGAGACGATCAGGGTGGTTTATGATTGTAATTAGTTTCCTGCGGAGCAGTGGTCTGCGGTCGGGCCGGTAGAATCAAAAGGCTTTTGTTTTTAAACTGCATCCAGTTGCCAAAGCAAGGGAATGCTAAAGTTTACGCCTGGCTTCTGGCTATTCCCAATTCCAAACCTCTCAACTCCGCCAATCCTCTTAACCTGCCGATGGCGGAGTACCCGGGATTAGTTTTCTTTTTTAAATCATCAAGCATCTGGTGCCCATGATCGGGGCGCATCGGAATAGAAACACCCGTGCGCGACATCAGCGACACAATTTCTTTTACAACCGCATACATGTCTGTATCACCATCCAAATGATCTGCTTCATAAAAATTTCCTTCCTCATCACGCGTGGTGTTTCTCAAATGAAGAAAGTGAATATGATTACCGAGCCGGCGCACCATACCGGGACAATCATTATCGGCCCTCACTCCAAACGAACCTGTACAAAAACAAAGTCCATTCGCTTTCGATGGCGCAGCATTAAGCAAATCAATCGCATCCTGCTCTGTGCTCACAACACGTGGCAAACCGAGAATGGGGTATGGAGGGTCATCAGGATGAATTGCCATTTTTAAGCCCGCTTCTTCGGCAACAGGCACTATTTCTTTTAAAAAATAAAATAGACTCTCTTTGAGTTTTGCGGCGTCGATGTTTTCATAGGTTTTTAGATCGGCCCTGATTTCTTCTTCTGAAAATTTATCATCCCTGCCCGGCAGGCCCATCAATGTATTTTGATAAAGTGTTTTCTTCTCTTCCTCGCTCATCTTTTCGAAATACGCTTTCGCTTTCGCGAGTTCAGCAGATGAATAATCTTTTTCTGCGTTCGGTCTATTCAACAGGTAGATATCAAATGCGATGAACGCAGCTTTTTCGAAGCGAAGCGCTTTGCTGCCGTCGGGCATCGAGTAGGCGAGGTCGGTGCGCATCCAGTCGAGGATGGGCATGAAGTTGTAAGTGACTACCTGTAATCCGCAGGCGCCAATGTTGCGGAGACTTTCCTTATAATTTTCGATGTGTTTTTTGTAGTTGCCGCTGCGCATTTTTATTTCTTCATGTACGGGAAGGCTTTCAATTACTTCCCACACCATGCCTGCGGATTCTACTTCGCGGCGGCGTTTCATTATTTCATCTTTCGTCCACACTTCGCCGGTGGGGATGTGGTGGAGCGCGGTTACAACCCCGCTGCATCCAGCCTGTCGTATGTCCCATAAACTTACCGGGTCATTCGGGCCGTACCATCGCATGGTTTGTTTCATCAGTATCATAGAAAAGAAAAGATAGCTTATAAAAGTGGAAGTTATGCAAATAAACAAACAGGAGTTAGCGTTATCCTTGTATGTGGCTAGGGATACCTCTGTTATACCTCCTTCTCCTCCTGGGCCTTTGCACTTCTGCCCAGTTTATAGATTCATTTAACGGCAACAGAAAACCTGACGGCTGGCGGGCAAGAACCGGCGATGGTGCCGCAACTATCCAGTTTAAACAACATCACGGTATCGGCACTATCTACATCGATGCTACCCGCGATACCCTTGGCATATGGTGGGCAATTATCCATCACCGCCTTCCCGAAATAAACATGAAGAAGCTTACTTCGCCTGGGCACAGTCTCCGCGTCGAAGCCAAAGTACGCTCCGGAAGTGCACGTAAACGCATAAACCTTTGTGTAAATCATCAACGCACCACCGACTATCACGCCAACCTGATGGAATACGATTTGCCGGACACCACAAACTGGCACGTGATCAGCATGACGGCACGCAATTTTGAAACACGCGCTGACGACACGGTTGCGGTTCAATTGGCCATGATGGATTGGGGACTCGAAAAATACAGGCTTTATATAGATTATATTAAAGTTGACGTGGTTAATACAGATAGTGCGGGCGAGGATCTTGGCAACCCGATACCGTACCATCCGCCAATCGCAGATCCTGCGGGATTCCCGGTACAGGTTAATGCACTGCATGATGCTGTAATAGACGAACAATTCACTGACCTTAATTTCAATAATTGGCAATCGCGACAGTCACAGGGTGATCCAATTAATATACTTACCACCAGCGGCACGCAGATGACCATTCTCCGGTGGGACCTCAGCTCGTTGAAAGGAAAACGGGTAAAACGTGCAGGGTTACTGGAGATAACACCCTACAGCATTCAACGCTCGCCCGACTACAAAAAAGATTTTGGAATGGTACGTGTTACCGAGATTATTGGAGGCGATGCTGACTGGGATGAAAAGACTGTTACATACGACAAACTAAGAGCCGGCAAGGCCTGGACGGAAGTAGTCAACACGCAGATGATAATCGACGACAGCATTAGGTGGAATAAGAACCGTAAAATGCTGTTTACTATTTCGCAGCCCGTGCTTCAGCGGATGATTGACGGTAAAACACCGGGTATAATTATTAAACCCCTGGGTGCGGTAAACGCTTCATTCTACCCGCATGAATCCGGTCCTGGATTCGCACCCAAAATTTATATTGACGTCGAGTGATTTGAAATCAGGGTGTAAATTCATCCAATGAAACACCCATTATTCATTTGTGCCGCGGCAATTTTAATATCATCGAATATGAGTGCGCAGCAACCAAAAAACCCCGTCTTCAAAGGGTGGTACGCTGACCCGGAGGCAATTATTATAAAAAACGAATACTGGATCTATCCAACATACTCCGACGAATACAACAAACAGGTATTCTTCGACGCATTCTCTTCGCCCGATCTCGTCAACTGGAAAAAACATGAAAGAATATTAGACACCAGCTCCGTAAAATGGGCAAAACGCGCCATATGGGCCCCGGCAATAGTCGAAAAGGACGATAAGTATTTTTTATTCTTCGGTGCCAACGACATCCAAAGCGACAATGAATACGGCGGTATCGGCGTGGCCGTATCTGATAAACCTTCAGGACCTTTCAAAGATTACCTCGGTAAGCCCCTGATAGATAAATTTCATAATGGTGCACAACCAATCGACCAATTCGTATTCAAAGACAAAGATGGACAGTATTACATCATCTACGGAGGCTGGAAACATTGTAACATCGCGAAGCTGAGTAATGATTTCAAGACCATTATTCCGTTCGATTCAACAACTTTCAAAGAAATAACACCAGAAGGTTACGTAGAAGGTCCTGTGATGTTCATTAAGGACAATAAATATTATTTCATGTGGTCGGAAGGCGGCTGGACGGGCCCGGATTATTCTGTTGCATACGCGGTATCGGATAATTTACTCGGCCCGTTTAAAAGAGAAGCAAAAATTCTGCAGCAGGATACTACAGTAGCAAGGGGAGCAGGACATCATTCAATCATCCATCATCCCAAAACTGATCAATGGTATATTGTATATCATCGTCGTCCGCTCAACGAAACCGCCGCAAACCACCGCGAAACCTGTGTTGATTATCTCTTCTTTGATGAACAGGGAAAAATAAGGCCGGTCAGGATTACTTTCGAAGGAGTGAAACCCGGTAAACTGAAATAATGCTGGTAACCTCTAAATTCCGAACAAAAGTTGCGGGACCCGTAGTTATAATTGTGATGATTATAGCATTGGTAGCCCTCATTTCGTATATATGGAGCGAAAACCCCGAAGCGCCGTGGTTGCCCATGGTGGCATTTTATGTACCGATGGCAGTATTAGGTTTGATGATGATTTTCGGAGAACTGAGAAGAAGAACAATAAAAGTTACTATCGATAGTGAAACGATAACTGTACGCAGATATTTGGGATGGGGAAGAGAAGAGCTTCATTTCCTCAACGCCTTCGAGGGATATCATACCACTCAACTGCAAAGCCGCTACGGTTCGTATGAATATTTATATCTAATGCAACAAGGAAAAAAAGTTATCAAACTATCAGAGTTCTATCACAAAAACTACAACGAACTAAAAGAAGCAATTGCTACGAAAGTAAAATTCGCGGGAAATGTTCAGTATAGCTGGTCCAGGGAAATGAAAGAGTTTTTCCAGTAGTTCCTGCTCCTGGGAATTACCTCACCAACTGCACCACTCCGCGTTTCGAAACAACTTTATCGTTCACATCAACACCTTCAACCATCCACACATACGCACCCGCATCCGCCATCTTCGAACCTGCGACACCATTCCATCCTTTCGACACATCAGTTGAATAATAGATCCTGTGTCCCCACCTGTTATACACCGCGAGATACTTAAACGTTTTAATGCCGACAGGAAAAATTTTAAAATCATCATTCACTCCATCGTTATTGGGACTAAACGCATTCGGCACATAAATATCCGGGCCGGTGTACGCCTGTATTTTTATATCGTCGGTACTTTCACAACCATTGATAGTTGTTGCTTTCACAGTATACACAGTAGATGATTGCAAAGTTGCAACAGGAGCCTGCGACTGCGGATCGCTTAATCCTATGGAAGGCGTCCACACATAACTTGTAAATCCACTGTTCTTCACATCGAGCGCGTTCAATTGAAAAGGCATGCCTTTTACAACAATAGTATCCCTGCCCGCAAACACTTCTACGGGAGGTAACACCGAAACCAACACCGACGAAGCTTCCGCAGAGGCACAACCATATTCATTTTTAACAATCAACTGATATTCCTGGGAAGCAACAGGTTTTATCACTTCCGGATTGTAAGAAGAAGCATTCGATAAATAAGTTGATGGACTCCACGTATAACTGTACCCACCCGATCCGGTCAAACGTGCATTTTCCCCATAACAAACAATTATATCATCACCGGCATCCGCTACCGGTAATGGATGCACGGTAACAATTGTGGAGCCCGTTGCCACACACAATCCGTCGGTCACCTGCACCGTATACTCTCTTGTTATATCCGGCCTTACGTTTAAAGAAGAGCCGTTTCCTGAAACAGAACCATCATCCGACGTCCATGTATAAGCGAAAGTTGGTTTAGGATCAATTACAGAAACAACAGCGGGCTCATTTTCGCATATTGAAAAATTGCCGGTGATATCCAATGACAGATCCCTGATCAGCTGCACCTCCACCTGCGTCGAGCTTCTGCAACCAAGATTATCCACTACATACACCTGGTACACGGCAGGCTGAACCTGGGTAAATTTAGGGTTCACCGAATAATTTGTTCCATCTATACTAAACCATAACGCACCCGTTCCCCCGGAAGCTGTAATGTCGATCATCCCCCCTGCAGAACATATCGCATCCGTTGATGCGACACTCAGTTGAGGATTCAGAGTATTCGCCACCACCGCCTGCCGCTGAACAACATACCCGGAAGCGTCGCGCATGGCAACGTTGTAAGTGGCATCAACCAGGTTGGTAAATGTATTCTGCGGCGCATAGGGACCACCGTTAAATGAAAACTGGTAAGGTGGCTGACCGCCCGAACCCGTTAGCGTAATGGCGCCATTCGAATTTCCGCAACTTGCGTTTTGTATTGCAACGCGAAGCTGCGGACAGGTGGATCCGATATTAACATTTATTATCTGCGTATTCGTTTCTGCGTCGCGCACTGTCAGCTGGTAACGGCGTGTCGAGAGGTTGCTGAAAATATTCGAAGTTTGAAAATTTACTCCGTCTATGCTGTATTCAAACGGAGGATTTCCGTCGGTAACAGTCACCTCGAACGCTCCATTGTTTACACCGCAATCGGCATTAGTGATATTTGTTGTTACCTGGAAACATCCAACGGGCGGCAGGTATGTTGTACTGATTTTACATCCATTCGCATCCTTCACATACACGCTGTACGACTGACCCGTTACTACGTCAAACTCAGGGAGCGGCTGGTAATCTGCATCGTTGATACTGTATTGAAGCGGCGCCGTGCCACCGCTTGCAGATATAGTCATTTTCACGTTATCGCCGAGGCATCCTGGCGGTGCTGCCGGAACAACCCGTGTGGGACCTGAAATGTTTTTTATTTCAACTGTTATTGATTTTGTTGCGCTGTTAGCATCTTTTACGGTTATACGATAGGTTCCGGCTGATAAGTGTGTAAATGTGTTACCTGCCTGGAAAGCGCCATCGTTGAGTGAATATTGATAGGGCCCGGTTCCTCCCGAGGCTGTTAATTCAATTGTGCCGTCGGTACTACTGCATGTTACGTCGGTATGATTTTCCGACACCTGGAAGCAACCACCATTTACGTGCGCTTCTGTTCGGCTAAGCGCGCCTGCCGCGTCTGCCACACCTATGTTATACCTGCCCGCGCCCAGGCCCGTAAATACATTCGACGTTTGAAAATTTATACCATTTATGCTATAGCGGTATGGCGGCGTGCCTTTAGTTGTTGTAAGCGTAATGGTGCCGTTTGCGTTGTTGCATGTATTGTCGGTTACGGTGGCCTGGGTAACGGGGGTGCAACCTTTCACCACGTAAAACATGAACGTTGTTGTTTCGCCGATGCTGCTGCGTACCTGTAGCGTGTAAGGCCCCGGAGTGATGTTGGAATATTGCGTGGTGGAACCGAAAGGTGCGCCATTCAGGCTGTTTTCATAAGGAGGATTGTTGCCTAAATATGTTATTGTTATTGTGCCCTCGTTTCCGCAAATGGGTGAGGGATAAGTCACCGCAATGGGAATTCCGCAGTTGTTAGGATTGGTGAGCGTAACGCGTACTTCGCCGGTGCAACCTTTTGCGTCGCGTACCATCACGGTGTAAAAGCCGGCGGCGAGGTTGGAGAAAGAGGAATTGGTAGTGAAGTTCACCATGTCGAGCGAGAACTCATAAGGTGGTGTGCCGCTTGATGGAGCCACTACGAAGCTGCCGTCGGCGTTGGTGCATGTTGATGGATTTGTAAATGAGGTAACGGTCACTAAGGGTGGATTGTTTGTGTTGGAAACGGTAGCGGATGCTGTGGCGGTTTTGCCAGCGGCGTCTTTCACTTCGATTGAATATGTTCCCGGTGCGACGGCGGGGTAGAAGCCGTTATCGAAAGGTCCATCGCCGTTTATTTTATATTGATAGGGTGGTGTGCCGGCTGTTGCTGTGACGGTGATGCTGCCGTTTTTTGTGTTACAGGTGGCGTTTGTTGTTTGAATATTAATGGAGATGTTCTGCGCAGACACGCTTTCATGCATGCCGATAAGGCACAGATATGCATATATCAAAACCGGCAGTTTCAACGGTAATAGGGGTTGCCGTAAGTTACGAAAAATTATGCGGTGTGGTGGTTTTTGGGATGCCTAAAAACCACGAAATCTTTGAAATAGAATTCATAATCTCATTATGATAATACCATTGGGTATAATACCGAATGGGTATTATCTGTTGATCCCTTCTTCTGGTTGGCAGTTTATTACTAAGATTCAAAAACCTAAACCTGAAAAAACTCAAGCAATTTAATAGCCCGGTTTAAAGAGAAGGCGGGTTTATTTTTATGGTAATGTTACTTAATTTACCAATGAATTGTCTTAGACGGCACAATCTCGAAGACGATAACCTCATCCTGTAATTCTATGAAAATGACCGTGAATTTCTTCTTGTACGGGACACACTTATAATTTACCAATCATTTCCTCACTTCCCTTTCGCAAAAAACTCTTTAATCAACGCATGATAAAGTCGGTTGCGTATAACGTTTAACCTTACCTGCGCAGCATTTCGTAACTGTTCATCTGCTAAAATATCCTGCGCATACTCGTTAGCATCTGCCATCCGCTTCTGCGTTTTCAATTGATGAACACTAAGCTTGCGCCTGCTCATATCGGGATATGCGCTTAAGATTGTTTTGCCATTAACCTGGCGTATAACTATTTGTTTGTTGAAGGTGCCGCGGGTGCTGCTAAGCAGGGGATTGTTAGATATTGCCATAAGGGTACTCGTTATGATCTGGTTCGTAAAGCAAATAACTTTTTTCAATTATTGCAAGCGGATTCGTAAGAATTTTTTAAGCTTTGAACCCTTACATTACCTTAAGATAACCCTCAAAAGACCCTAAGAACACCCCAGGATAGCAAACCGGGATTCGAACGGGTAGCCTGCTGTGGACTAACTAATAAATTGTATGACAATATTCAACAATCCAAATTCGCACTGTGCCCAAAAACCAATGGCCATACCAATAATGCCCCCGATAATTGAAGCGATGGCATCATAGAAGTCGTAGTGTCCGAGCCCGGAAAACAGTGAAAATAATTCAAATCCGAAGCTGATGGCAATCACCGCTAGCAACGCGGATACAATAGCCATAATATCTGAGCCAGGAAACAGCCAATGACCGGCCAATTGTAAAACGACACCCATTGGAATGCCTACAAAAAAATGCTTCCACTTATCTTTTTTGATTTTTCTGAGCAAGGCTAATTTCGGAGTTGAATGATATGCAAATGTAAATAAGCATCCACTTGTGCAAGCAAGGCATCTGCTGGTTGTGTTTGATTACACATATCCGGTATTTTTTCCTTAGAAATTTTAATTGATAAGTATATGTGGTAGCGCAAAAAGTAACAAGAAAAGTATAAGCCCTTAGGTTTTTGTTCATGCGGTAACACATGAATCTTGCGATTGCATTCGCAGATTTAATATAAAAATTGCGATTCGATTCGCAGAATTTACAGATGGACGCCTCTGCCTGTTTACTCTTTCACATAAGTGCCGACGAAATTCCTGCAATACTCTTTAACCTGGTTTCGGACTTCTCTAAACGCATTCATGATTTCACCTTCGCTGCCTTTCGCTCTTGCAGGATCGGGGAAGTTGTGATGAAACATTCGCGCGGTTGATGGGAAAACCGGACAATTTTCCCTGGCATTATCACAAACCGTTATCACGTAATCGAAATCAATGTGACGGTATTCATCAACATGGTTCGACGTGTGCCCGGATATATCAACACCGTCCTCTAACATAACAGCAACAGCACTGGTATTAATGCCGTGCGTTTCGATACCAGCGCTGTATACTTCGGCCTTATCATTCGCAAAATGTTTAAGGTATCCTTCCGCCATCTGGCTACGGCAACTATTTCCCGTGCAAAGCACTAAAATCTTTTTCATGTTCTGCATGCGAACTTTAGTATCGTTTATCAATTGCAACACTCAGGGCCGCAGCAGCTTTTTGTTTCCTGCGTTGGTTTTTCAGCATATACCGTGATGCTGAATATACCGGTGTTGCCACTCCTGAAAGTTTCTATTTCGGTGTCTGAAAGATATTGCGACAATATATCGTAGGGTATATAAATAGATTTTTCCTTTTGAATAATGATGTTTTTGAAACCGCTTTGTTCAATCAGTTCAAGATACACCTGCCTTTGAATGGCGCCCGACACACAACCCGCATACATTTCAGCGGCCTGCTGTATCGTTGCGGGTAACTCACCCTGTAACACTATATCAGATATGCTGAAATGACCACCGGGTTTCAACACGCGGTAAATTTCTTTAATCACGCCCTCCTTGTTGGGCACGAGATTAAGAACGCAATTGCTCACAATTACATCTGCAGTATTATCCGCAACCGGCATGTGTTCTATATCTCCCTGCCTGAACTCAACGTTGTGGAAGCCGATCTTTTCTGCATTCTCACGGGCCTTTTCGATCATTGCAGGGGTAAAGTCTATACCGATAACTTTCCCGGTTTCACCTGTTTCGTTACGGGCTATGAATGCATCATTGCCGGCGCCGGATCCGAGATCGATCACTAAGTCCCCTTTTTTAATATTGGCAAATTGCGTTGGCAGCCCGCAGCCGAGGCCGAGGTCCGCCTCTGGATTATATCCTTCCAGGTTGGTATAATCATCGGTCATGATATTGTACACATCGGAAGAACAACAGCCGGAACCACAACACGATGAAGCATTGGCCGATTTATCCTGTAAAGCGATTTCACTATACTTCTGCTTTACCATCTCTTTTAATTCGATATCTGTGCTCATAAAAAAACTGGCTTATTTTATTTATTGTAATATTACGATGAATTAAGGCAAAAAAATTTAACAGCAACTATTGTTTACATACGGCACGAAGAAACCATCAAACGCAGCTTTGTACTGTTTCCACACTTTAGGATCGATACAATAGCATACGCTTGTTCCTTCGATGGTACCCTGGATCAGGCCCACGTTTTTCAGTTCTTTCAGGTGCTGGCTGATGGTAGCCTGCGCCAGGCCAAGTTCGTCGACCAGGTCGCCACAAATGCAGGCCTGCGATTTAAGCAGGTGCTGAATTATCGCGATCCTTGCCGGGTGCGCCAGGGCCTTCATCATTTGTGCCAGCCTGTTCTGCTTTTCGTTGAATATTTCTGTCTTCGTTAAACCCATATCTATCGCAATATTACGATTAAACGGACAGGTTCCAAAATTTTCTTAGTAAATTTTGAAGATTTCTCCGCTGATCCCTCGCACAGTTTACCCCGCCACCGGGCGGGGCTCGGGATAACGATCACTATATTCGGTCATCCCGAACTGAGCTCCGCAGGCGTGAGCGTGAGGGGTCAGCGGAGGTGCAAAATTCTCAACCCACGTATCATGAAAAATTTTCTATTTCTTTTATTTCTTGTTCCAGAAATATTGATGGCGCAGTCCGCAAATCAATTTGTGCTTTTTGATGTTGAATTCACTTATACAAAAGCGGACGCAGATAATTCAACACCGAGTAAATCGCACTACTACGTGAAACACGACATGCTTAACCCAAAAACTCCTAAAGACTGGACATCGCCCATAGACTACAGGAACGGTACGGTGCATATTCGCCTGGAAGTATTAGAGAAACCACCTGGCGGCGCACCCACTACATGGACGCTCTGCTATATTCCAAATAAAGGCCAGAAGAATAATTACGGATGCACCAACACAGGTATTTATACCGAGAAAGGAATCTATGAATCGGATGTGCCGATGACGTCGTGGTGGGAGAATGAATCCATCATCTGGACCGAAGGAGTAAAACAAATGGACCTCGTAATAAAAGACGATAGCGGTGGCCAGGGTCATGCGCATAAACGTAAGGATTTTGAGAAATTCTTCCCGACAAAAGTGCGAATCACTATGATACAGGTGCCTGCAGGAGAAAAGTATAATCCGGATGTGTTGCCAAAGACAGTGGGAGCGTATTGATTGTTGATTTGTTCCTCCGGAGTGTTTTTTGTGGCGATTTTTATTGAGAGTGAACGAGTGATTTTTGCTCTATGCGGAGATAATTAGAAACTGCAATAAAAAAGGGTCATCGAAATGACCCTTTAAAAATTTACCTGCTAGCTTAAGAAACTCAAGGTTAAACAGCGGCGTAGCAGGAATACGATATAAAGATAGTTCTTTTTTAGTTTAAAAAAACTAAACTTGCGAAGTTTTCCAACTTTGCTTACCTCTTGTTAAGCCTAATACACAATTGCATACAGCTATATCTGCGCCCCGTTTTCAAAGGTACCTGGCTGCCTGCGGTACCAGACGACGTGCCCTTAAATTAATGAGGGCCAATATCCACCTTTCAAAAGAATTATACAGTGTTATTGGAGTGTTTGAAATCATTCTGAGAAATAGTATTGATCGGTTTATGATTGCGCAGAAAGGCGAGACCTGGTTCGAAGATGCCGTTCAACCTGGCGGCTATTTGGAAATCAATCCAAATTGCGAACACAGTTTTCACAATGTTCATGACGTGATTAATAAACTTGGACCATTATATCATCATGATGCGTTAATAGCAGGAATGACTTTGGGATTCTGGACATATCAATTTGGGCCAAAAGAATTTGCGGCCTCTGGAAGTATATTGTTAAATGTTTTTCCCAACAGGCCATTTGGAACACGGCAAAAAGATATTCTGAAATGCCTTTACAGGTAAATGAATTGAGAAACAGGATTGCACATCACGAACCAATTTGCTTTGATGCAGCGAATATCTCGACGGCCAAAATACAACGCAGATATAACTTAATACTTGATTTACTCGACTGGCTGGGAGGGAATCCTAATAAAATCTTGTACGGGATTGATCGCGTTCGACAGGCGATTGCTATAGTAAATGCTGTTTAGTTTGTAAAAAATTGCGCATTTTAAATCTGCTCAATAAACCTGGATACAACAACACTGCACACTATGCCTAAAAACACCAGCATATGATGTTTTTCATAGGAAAGAAATTGCATTAAATAAGAAACGGAAAGAGGGAAAGAATTATTTGGTAACGGGTTGACTTGATGATTCATGTCAAAAAGGGTAGTCCGGAAACTCACCTCCAAAACAAAAATATTCTCTGCCAAAAATTACCCGTGTGGGGCGACATCCCATCATGAAGCGCAGTGCGGTACGACAACGCGATCTTCCAGAATTCATGACGGTTCGTTTGATATGATTGAAGGAGACTATGCTTTAATTGAAGGTCAGTATGCACATCATCGAGGAGCGAACGGTAATACCGCGACCTTTTCATCCATCTCCTGAGAGATTTTTTCTCGATGGGCTCCAGCGGCTCACCGATCAGTGTTTTATAAATAATCGCGGAAATTCTTTCATTTACCGGCTCAAGCATGGTCGTCAGTTTACCTCCTGGTGCAATAAAAATACATTAATAGAAATGGTTTTCTTTGCTGATCCTAACTGTTCAGCAAAAATAAAACCCCGGCGCGAACCGGGGTCTTCTATCTAACTGTTTAATCTTTACAATTAACGCAGGAACAGCATTTCCCTGTACTTCGGAAGCGCCCAGTAGTGGTCGCCCACGAGGAGTTCAAGTTTATCTACGCTATACCTGATCTTGTCGAAGAACGCTTCTTTCACCTGCTCCGAATAGCCGATAGCTTTCTCGCGCGTGTCTGTGATGGCGTTTACTTTTTTTCGTGCTTCGATCATCTTTTCCACGAGGTCGCTCACCTTGCTGATGTGCTCGGAAATTTTCACGAGTATCTGTTTCTGGTTGGAGTACGACTCGCCGTCGAGACCAACATCCTTGAGACCTTTGATGTTTTCGATCAGCACGTTCTGGTAGCGAATAGCAGCGGGAAGAATGTGGCTGGTTGCCATTTCACCCATAATGCGCGCCTCAATCTGAACCTTCTTGATATATTTCTCAAGTTCAATTTCATGACGAGCCTCCAGTTCAGCGTGCGTATATACACCGTTGCTTTCGAAGATGTGTTTTGCCCTTTCGGTAACCATCGCATCGAGTGCGTAAGGAGTGGTGCGAACATTAGGTAATCCTCTTCTTCCAGCTTCAGCGTGCCATTCGTCGCTGTAACCATCGCCTTCAAACAATACTTTTTCACTGCTCACAATATACTCGCGGATCACGTGCATGATGGCGATTTCTTTTTTCTCGCCTTTGTCGATCAATGCATCAACATCTTTTTTGAATTGTCCGAGCGTTTGTGCCATGATAGTGTTGAGCACTGTCATTGCATTCGCGCAGTTTGCTGCGGAACCTACGGCACGGAACTCAAACTTGTTTCCGGTGAACGCGAACGGTGAAGTACGGTTTCTGTCGGTGTTGTCCATCAACAGTTCCGGAATACTTCTGTGCAGGTCGAGCTTGAGGATGGCTTCATCCTGCTCGTCGAATTTATCGCCTACTCTCTGCTTCACATCTTCGAGCACTTTGGTAAGGTATCCGCCGATGAATACAGAGATGATAGCGGGAGGAGCTTCGTTTGCACCCAAACGGTGATCATTACCCGCAGAGGCGATAGAGGCGCGGAGAATATCAGCGTAATCGTGTACCGCTTTGATGGTGTTCACGAAGAACGTGAGGAACATCAAATTGGTTTTCGGTGTTTTTCCTGGTGCAAGCAGGTTTACACCTGTATCAGTAGCCATGCTCCAGTTGTTATGCTTACCACTACCGTTTATGCCGGCGAATGGTTTTTCGTGGAGAAGCACCCTGAGTTTATGTCTTTTTGCAACGCGGTCCATAATATCCATCAACAGTGTGTTGTGGTCAACCGCTACGCTTACTTCTTCGAAGATAGGCGCGCACTCGAACTGCGATGGTGCAACTTCGTTATGCCTTGTTCTTAAGGGAATGCCGAGCCTGTATGATTCTGTTTCAAAGTCTCTCATGAAGGCGTACACTCTTTCGGGAATGGAACCGAAGTAGTGGTCTTCGAGCTGCTGGCCCTTTGCAGGAGCATGACCGAATACAGTTCTTCCGCTCGCTACCAGGTCGGGGCGGGCGTTGAACATAGCCTCATCTACCACAAAATATTCCTGTTCCCAACCGAGGGTGGCAGTAACCTTTGTAACATTTTTATCGAAGTAATTACTTACTTCAACGGCGTTTTTGCCGAGCGCTTCAACGGCTTTCAACAGTGGGCCTTTATAATCGAGCAATTCGCCGGTGTACGATACGAAGAGTGTGGGGATGCAAAGCGTTTTGCCTTCACCGATATCCATGATGAATGCTGGTGATGAAGGATCCCACGCAGTGTAGCCGCGCGCTTCGAAAGTAGCCCTCAATCCTCCGCTCGGGAAGGATGATGCGTCGGGCTCCTGCTGGATAAGCGTGTCGCCATCGAATGTTTCGATAGGGGTACCATCGCTCTTAAGCGTAAAGAATGTATCGTGTTTTTCGGCTGATGATCCGGTAAGAGGTTGGAACCAGTGCGTAAAATGTGTTACACCTTTCGCCTCAGCCCACTGGCGGATGCCCGAAGCGATCTGGTTGGCCACGGCGCGGTCAATTTTCTTTCCACCTTTTACTGATGATGCCAGACTTTTGAAGGCCTCATCACTCAAAAACTCCCTTGCTACTTTAAGGGTAAAAACATTCTCGTTGAAAATCGCAGTGATTTTGGTTGAACGGCCCAGCCCCTTCCCGTTGGAAGAAGAAGTGAGGTCGTTAATAGCTTTGAAGCGTAATGATTCCATTTATTAATTTTTAGGAGTTGCAAATAAACGATAAAATGACGGCCTAAAAAACTTTTTGGACTTGGATTTTGGCAAAAATAATCCCCAATTTGAGCAAAAAAGACAGTTGGGTTAGTGTTTTTTCTTTTAAATGATCCGCTTTTACTATCAAAAAACAATATTATTTTTTGTTATAATGTATAGCAGTGTTCAACCTCGAAAGGCTTACTATAGCACACAGAATCAACAACTCAGGAATAGCTTTATACCTAACATACGCTCCCGGAAACGGAACTATATATGAAATAAAAATATATGTTGTTATTCCGAATGCTAACATAGCCAATATCATAGGCTGGCACAACCGATTTTTCCACTGCCGGTGGCGGTAAATAACCGAAACGATGATTATTGCCCAGAACGCCGCCATTTCTGCCGACGCCAGTAACTGTAGAACACCTTTCGCTTCCCAGGGCAACGGCCGGAAGAAAATATTCGCAGCTGCCTGGGGAAATGCTTTGATATAACTAACCGGGGAAGGGTCGAGATTACCGATCCCGAATTTAGTGCCTTTTAACATTAAAAATTCATGCTGTTTTTCGGCCATCGCGGCCGACAAATGAAACCCCGGAATAAAGAAAATCACTGCCGCCACCAGGTACACAATACTAAAAGCAACAATTGTTTTCCCGGTCCTTTCACCGACAGCCTTTGCAATAAGCGCTAAAACGACCAACGCAGCAAACTGCGGACGGCAAATAATCACCCCGATCAGTCCGATCACGATCAGCACCCACTTTCCAGCTCCACGTTTATGGCGACTGCACGCGTTATATAACAACAGGCTGAGAAAAAAGAAAAGTAATCCATCTACCCTAATTCCACTTAACCAGAAAACAGCAGGGAGAAAAAAGAAAATAAGTATGAAATATAACTGTTTTTTATCGGGGAAAATCTCCGTCATCAACCGGAAAAGCCAGTAGTGTCCGAAGAAAAATATCGCATTAAACAGAACAACATTCAGGTAGTAATTACTGCCGGTAACGAGGTTGAAAAACGCCATCGTTTTTACAAGAAGCACATACTGCAGTTCGTTAAGGTAAATGGCCGTCGCTTCGATCGCGTTTTTACCGGTAGCCATGGCATTGTAAGGTGTGAATTCGTTAGTGAAGAAAACGCGGGGTTTGTTCAGCAGCAGCCAGGTTTCATTTACAGACGAACGGAAGAACTGCCAGGTGTCGTCGCCGTTGTAATAATTGAGGAATATGTATCCATAAAGTAAACCCAGGAGAACTTTGATTGCAAAAGCTATAAGAAACCGGGGTTTATTCATGATACGTGTCCCTGTATTGATTTTTGAGGTTTAAATTACGTTTTTTGTCGTGTCTCCGCCGATCCCTCACACTCGCGCCTGCGGCGCTCGGTTCGGGATGACATCTAAAATCGCTGCTGTCATCCCGAGCGAAGCGAGGGATCAGCGGAGAAGCGGGAACATTTCCTGTATAGTTAACTATTTTTGATTTACATATCATGCAAAGTCCGATAGCCCCAAATAAAACGATTGCATTCGTCTCGAACAGTTCCTGGTCGGTCTTCAATTTCAGGCTCGATGTAATCCGGTGGCTGCTGAAACGCGATGTAAAGGTGCTGGTGTTTGCGCCGTCGGACGATTATGCGCCGAGGCTCGTGGCGGCCGGTTGCCAGTTCATCGAAATCGATTTCAATAACAAAGGCGAAAACCCTCTGAAGGATTACATCTTTTACCGGAACCTTCGAAAGCTTTACCGCCAGTATCGTCCTGATTTTATTTTTCATTATGTGGCGAAGCCAAATATTTATGGCTCGCTGGCCGCTGCCGCGGAAAAAATTCCAAGCGTTGCAGTGATCACCGGCCTGGGATATCCCTTCGCTAAAAGAAACGCTCTCTTTCTCATCATCCGCTCTCTTTACAAGAAAGCGCTTAGGCATGCCAGTGAGGTATGGTTTCTCAACAATGAAGATGCGAAGGTGTTCATCACCGAAAAAATCGTTCCGATCAGCAAGATGAAAGTGTTGCCCGGCGAAGGCGTAAACACAAAACACTTCGCGCCTTCAGGCGAAGAAAACAATGGTGAGCCTTTTCATTTCCTCATGAGCACGCGACTGTTAAAAAGCAAGGGCATAGGCCTGTATGCCGACGCGGCCAGGATCCTGAAAAAGAAAAATTATAACGTATCGTTTTCGTTGATTGGATTCTTTGAAAAGAATCATCCGGATTCCATCTCCCACGATGATCTTAATAAATGGGAAAAGGAAGGTTTGATTTCGTATCTCGGCTTTGCCGACGATGTACGGCCGTTTTTGCAAAAAGCGAATTGCATCGTGTTCCCGTCGTTTTATAATGAAGGAGTGCCACGCTGCCTGATGGAAGCGGCCAGCATGGAGAAGCCTGCCATCACTTCGTTCAACCGCGGTTGTAAAGAAGTGGTGCTCAACAATTCAAACGGATATATCTGCAACCTTAATGATCCGTTTGATCTTGCCGATAAAATGGAGAAAATGCTTAACGCGCCACCGGAAGAAAGACAACGCATGGGCAGGAACGGCCGCCAGCTGGTGTTGAAAAAATTCGACATCTGTAAAATCATAGAGGAATATTCGAATACCTTAATTTCGGCCTTTGAAAACCATTATGGAAGTAACAGTCAATACGGCCGGGCAGCTGAGGATTACCGAGGAAGAATTTGAACTCATCAAGCAAAAACTTAAGAGAACACCCAACTTCAACGAGCTCTGCGCCTTCAGCGGCATGTGGAGCGAGCACTGCAGCTATAAAAATTCAATAAAATGGCTTAAAACATTACCCCGCGAAGGCGGACGGATGTTGGTGAAGGCAGGCGAAGAAAACGCGGGCCTCATGGACATCGGCGACGGCTACGGGGTAGTATTCAAAATAGAATCGCATAACCACCCATCGGCTATCGAACCCTTCCAGGGCGCGGCCACCGGTGTGGGCGGAATACACCGCGATATATTCACGATGGGCGCCAGGCCTATCGCATCGCTCAACTCATTACGTTTCGGTAAACTCGAAGAAGCAAAAACGCGACACTTGCTGGCAGGAGTGGTGCATGGCATCGGTCACTACGGCAACTGTTTTGGCGTGCCGACCGTTGGCGGCGAAATTTATTTCGAAGAACGTTATCATACCAATCCGTTGGTCAACGCCATGAGTGTTGGTATTTTGAAAGAAGGTGAAACTGTTTCTGCTACTGCGAAAGGCATCGGTAACCCGGTGTTCTTTGTGGGAAGTGCCACTGGTAAAGATGGAATCGGTGGCGCATCGTTCGCTTCAGCAGACATCACTGAAGAAAGCGCGGAAGATTTACCCGCTGTGCAGGTGGGTGATCCGTTCCAGGAAAAAAAATTACTTGAAGCCTGCCTCGAAGTGCTGTACACAAAAGCGGTAGTAGGTATGCAGGACATGGGTGCGGCGGGTATAATCTGTTCTACCGCCGAAATGAGCGCGAAAGGAAATGTGGGGATGAGAATTGATCTCGACAAAGTGCCGACGCGGCAAAAAAATATGAAGACGTGGGAGCTGTTGCTCAGCGAGAGCCAGGAGCGTATGCTGATGGTGGTGGAGAAAGGAAAAGAGAGCGAGGTGCTGAGGATATTTGAAAAATGGGATTTACCATGTTCTGAAATAGGAGAGGTTACGGATGATGGCTTGCTGAAGTTTTACATGCATGGTGAACTGGAAGCTGAAATCCCCGCGCATGAGCTGGTGCTCGGCGGCGGCGCTCCGCAGTATGAAAGAGAATACCGCGAGCCGTCGTATCTTAAAAAAGTAAAAAGTTTTGATCCTTCCACGGTGGAGGTGCCCGATAATCTTCGCGAAGTAGCGGAGAAACTCGCTTCTCAACCAAACATCGCTTCAAAGCGGTGGATATTCACCCAATATGACAGCATGGTAGGAACAGGAAATGTTTCTACTAATGATCCCAGCGATGCCGCGGTTGTGGTGGCAAAGCCTACTGAAAAGGGTCTTGCGTTAACAACAGACTGCAACAGCCGTTATGTATTCGCCGATCCATATATCGGTGCGATGATCGCTGTGAGTGAAGCCGCGCGAAACATTGTTTGCAGTGGCGGTCAGCCTTTGGGCATCACCAATTGCCTCAACTTCGGAAATCCATACGATCCCGAAGTGTATTACCAGTTTGTTCAGGCGATAAAAGGAATGGGAGAGGCGTGCAGGAAATTTGAAACGCCTGTTACTGGTGGAAACGTAAGTTTTTATAATCAGAATCCTGATGGCGCTGTATATCCTACGCCTACAATCGGTATGGTGGGCCTGCTGGAAAATGTAAACGATAAAATGACGATGAGCTTCAGGAATGTAGGCGATATCATTTTCCTCATTGGCAAAAGCAGCGACGATATCAATTCATCGGAATACCTGCAGAAGGTGAAGGGAGTGGAGTTTAGTCCCCCGCCTCAATTTGATCTGAACACAGAATACGAAATGCAGCAGGTGCTGTTGAAACTGATTAAAGGTGGACTACTCGAATCCGCGCACGACGTGAGCGAAGGGGGTCTGTTTATAACATTACTCGAATCTTCTTTTAAAAATAATCTCGGCTTCGATGCTGTGGCTTCTGACTATAACATCAGGAAAGATGCGTTTTGGTTTGGCGAGGCGCAAAGCAGGGTAGTGGTGAGTGTGAAGAAAGAGAATGCGGGCGCGTTTAAGAAAGCGCTTGGTTCACATCCTTACGAAGAGCTGGGCACTGTAACTGCGGGATCCATTGAGGTAGATGGGCAGGAATGGGGAGATGTTTCATCGTGGAAGAACAGGTACAATACCGCTATAGAAAAATTGCTCGGGGGTGCAAACAATTAAAGACGCTATTGTTGTAACTGGGGCCGCAGGCTTTATTGGCAGTTATCTTGTGGGGTACCTGAATGATAACGGTTACAAAGACATCATTATAGTGGATGACTTTTCGAGGGCCGACAAGGCTATTAACCTCGAAGAAAGAAAATTTTCGCATAAGGTAGAGCGTGATGAATTTTTCCAGTGGGTCGAGGCCAATAAAATCCCCATCGGGTTTGTGTTTCATATCGGCGCAAGAACGGACACAACCGAATTCGACTACGAAATTCACAGAAAACTTAACGTAGAGTATTCTCAGAAAATCTGGAAGCTTTGCACCGGCAGGAATATTCCGCTTGTGTATGCATCGTCGGCCGCCACTTACGGCGCAGGCGAGCTCGGCTATAACGACGATCATGAAGTTGTAGAAAAACTTCAACCGCTGAATCCCTATGGTGTTTCGAAAAATGAATTCGACAAATGGGCGCTCAGGCAGTCGAGCCATCCGCCGGTATGGTATGGGTTGAAATTCTTTAATGTTTATGGTCCGTTTGAATATCATAAGGGTCGCATGGCATCGGTGATTTGGCATTCGTTCAACCAGGTAAAAAACAGCGGAGAGGTGAAGTTGTTTAAATCGCACCGGCCCGATTTTAAGGATGGTGAACAGCTTCGCGATTTCATTTATGTGAAGGATGTGGTGAAAGTGTGTTTCTGGCTGATGGCGCACCAACCTGCTTCGGGTCTTTACAATTTAGGTACGGGCAAAGCGAGAAAATTTGCCGACCTGGTAGGTGCTACTTTCTCGGCGATGGGCCTGCCCGCCAACATCCGCTTCATTGATATGCCGGAGGATATTCGTGAAAAATACCAGTATTTCACGGAGGCCAATATGAAAAAGCTGCGCGATGCAGGTTATACGGAGCTGTTTTACGGGCTTGAAGAGGGCATACGCGATTATGTGCAACAATTCCTGATGAAGCGTTTCCCTCCTATCTTTACATAACATTATGAACAAAAAAATCGCCATTATCGGTGGCGGCAATCTCGGAACTGCGATTGCAGAGGGATTGATCGCCAGCAAGTTTGCTAAACCTGCGGACATTACCATTACAAAAAGGAATATCTCCACCCTGAAACCGTATGAGAAAAAGGGTGTGAAGGTTACCGGTGACAACAGCGCGGCTGTGAAGCCTGCTGGTATTATCATTCTTGCTGTGAAGCCGTTCCAGGTGAAGGAGGTGCTTGAAGGAGTAAAGAAAGATCTTGGTTCGTCGCAGATTATTGTTTCGGTGATGACCGGTGTAGCAATAAAGGATATAGAAGAAATAGTGAAAAAGAAGATGCCTGTTTTTCGCGCTATGCCCAATACGGCTATTGCTATTCGTGAAAGTATGACGTGCTTGAGCTCATCTAATGCTACCGCCGACCAGGTGAAGTATATTAATGATTTGTTTTGTACCGTTGGTAAAGTGGTGACGATTGAAGAAAAACTGATGGATGCGGCGACGGTGCTGGGTGCATGCGGAACTGCTTACGCGATGAGATATATCCGGGCGAATATCCAGGGAGGGATTGAAATTGGATTTGATGCGAATACGGCCAGCCTGATTGCTGCGCAGACCGTTAAGGGCGCCGCTCAGCTTCTTCTTGAAAAGGGATCACATCCTGAATATGAGATTGATAAGGTAACGACTCCAAAAGGGTGCACCATTGCAGGGCTTAACGAGATGGAGCACCGTGGGTTCAGTTCTTCGCTAATTAAGGGCGTGGTTGCGAGTTATGACAAGATCCTGAATTCCTGAAGGATCAGTTCCCGGGATATATATCATATTTCATATATGATTTAATTTAGCTGTAACAAGGCACTTTTCCACAGTCTTATAACACCCCCTTCGGCGTTCCGAAAAATCGGCGTAGTTTTGTATGACCTTCTGGAGCGCATCAATCATTTATTCCCTTAGGTCGCTAGAAAATCTCAAACATATGGCGAAGTACATTTTTGTAACAGGTGGAGTTACATCTTCCCTGGGAAAAGGAATTATTGCTGCCTCGTTGGCCAAGCTACTCCAGGCAAGAGGATTACGTGTCACTATCCAGAAGTTCGATCCTTATATAAATGTTGATCCAGGCACTCTGAATCCCTATGAACACGGCGAATGTTTTGTAACAGAAGACGGCGCAGAAACCGACCTCGACCTGGGTCACTACGAGCGCTACCTGAATATTTTCACGTCACAGGCGAATAACGTCACCACCGGTCGCATATACCAGACCGTTATAAACAAGGAACGCGACGGTGCATACCTCGGCAAAACCGTGCAGGTGGTGCCTCACATCACCGATGAGATAAAAAGACGCATGCTGCTGCTCGGCCAGGGTAAAGAGTACGATATTATTATTACGGAGCTCGGCGGAACAGTAGGCGACATCGAAAGCCTGCCCTTCATAGAAGCGCTTCGCCAGCTTCAGTGGGAGTTGCCCGAAGAAGATACGGTTGTTGTGCACCTCACACTTATTCCTTACCTGAAAGCTGCAAAAGAATTAAAGACAAAACCCACGCAGCACAGTGTAAAAATGCTGAGCCAGGAAGGTGTACACCCCGATATTATTGTGTGCCGCACTGAAGAGGCGCTATCGGCCGACATCCGGAGAAAAATCGCCTTGTTCTGTAACGTAAAGCAGGAAGCAGTGATAGAAGCTGCAGACGCACCTTCAATTTATGAAGTGCCACTGGCCATGATGAGAGAGAAACTCGACCTGATCTGCCTGAAGAAGCTGAACATTACCAACTATAATGAACCTGAGCTCACCAGGTGGAAAGAATTCCTCGACAAACTGAAATATCCCAAGAGCCGCGTAACTATCGGCTTAATCGGAAAATACATCGAGCTGCAGGATGCTTATAAATCTATTCTCGAAGCATTTGTGCACGCCGGCGCAATGAACGAATGCAAAGTGCAGGTAGTAAACGTGCATAGCGAATTTATTACGGAAGAAAACGTAGCCGAAAAACTTGGTCACCTCGACGGTCTTCTCGTTGCGCCCGGATTCGGACACAGAGGGGTGGAAGGGAAAATTATCGCAGTGAAATATTCACGCGAAAATAATTTGCCATTCTTCGGCATTTGTCTGGGTATGCAGATGGCGGTAATCGAATTTGCGAAAAATGTTCTCGGTCTTGGCGATGCGCATTCTACCGAAATGAATCCAGCTACTACAGAACCCGTAATAGACCTGATGGAAGATCAGAAAAAGGTAACGGCTAAAGGCGGAACAATGCGCCTCGGGTCGTATCCATGTGAGCTGAAAGAAGGTTCGCTCGCGCGCGTTATCTACGATGGTGAACCGGTGATCAACGAAAGGCACCGCCACCGCTGGGAATTTAACAATAACTATCTCGAACGTTTTGAAGCGGCAGGAATGCTGGCCAGCGGAAAAAATCCTGAAAGCGGTTTGGTGGAAATCATTGAGTTGCCTTCGCATCCGTTCTTTATTGGGGTTCAATACCATCCGGAACTGAAAAGCACGGTAGAAAATCCGCAGCCGATTTTTGTCCACTTCATAAAAGCTGCTAAAAATTACTCGGAACATAAAAGCCAGGTAAAAAATCCCGCCCTGCAAAGCGAGATGATATAAAGGAGAGCGAACCCCTATCTTTGCACTCCAAAAATAAATCTCGATAATGGGTAGTATGGACCGCAATACGGTGATAGGCTTTATTCTCTTAGCCGCGTTACTGTTTCTTTATTTATTTCTTTCTACCAGGAGCAGCCAGGAACTACAACAGCAGCAAATGGCACGGCAGGATTCTATTGCCGCGCAAAAAAGACACCAGGATTCTCTTCGCATAGCAAACGATACGACAAGGGCGGCAATAAAGGATTCGAATGTAGTTGTGCCCGTGAAAGAGGAAACTTTAACCGTTGAAAATGACGTTCTAAAAGTTACATTCACCAACAAAGGGGGCCAGCCCGCAAAAGTTGAACTCAAGAATTATAAATCTTTTGACAGCACTCCCGTTGTACTCGGAGGAAAAGCTTTCGATGGCATTACCTACTCCGTAAATTCAGGACAGGGGCAATCGTCGCAGATCAGCGAGCTGTTTTTTACTCCCGGAAGCGTCACAAAGAATGCCGACAACAGTCAGACCGTTGCGTTTAACCTCCCTGTTACCGGAGGAAATATCGTTCACCAGTTTACCATAAAGCCCGGAAGCTACCTGGTAGACTGGAACATCCAGATGAATGGCGCCGACAGATTGCTTACCCAGGGTAACTTCAATCTCATATGGCAAAGTCAACCCGAGCAACATGAGAAGGACGTTGTGTACGAACGTCAGCATACTAATATTTGCTTTTACGAGGATGGTGATTTCGACTACATCATGTCGAAGACTTCGAAAAAATTCGAGAAGCCTGTTCAATGGGTGAGTGTGGCGCAGCAGTTTTTCAATATTACGCTTATCAACAAAAGCGGGTTCAGTTCGGGTGATGTGAGCTGGGTGAAAGAAACTTCCGACACTTCGAGAAATCTCGCGAGAACCACTGCCAACCTGCAGGCGAAATTGCCCATCGGTGCGATGGCTACTTTGCCGCTCCAATTGTATTATGGTCCGAATGAGTACAAGATTTTGAAAGAGCAGGCGCTTGAGATGGATAAGATTGTGAACCTCGGAAGAGATTTTTACGCATTTGTTCGTCCGATCAATAAATACATTGTAATGCCGGTGTTTGGCTTCTTTAACAGCTTTGTAGGGAGCCTTGGATTGGTGATCGCGCTGCTTACCATATTTATCCGGTTGCTTACTTCGCCTCTTGTTTATTCGAGTTACCTGAGTGGAGCCAGAATGAAAGCATTGCGCCCGGAGATAAGCAAGCTGAGAGAAAAGTATGGTAGTGACCAGCAGGCGATGGGTATGGAGCAGATGAAATTATTCAGGGAGGCAGGCGTGAGCCCTCTTGGTGGATGTTTGCCTGCGTTGCTTCAGATACCGATATTCTTTGCGTTGTATAGTTTCTTTAACTCGAATATTATTCTTCGTGGTGTGCCTTTTTTGTGGGCGGATGATTTGTCGAGTTATGATGTTATCGTGAAGTTCCCGTTTTATGTTTGGGGGCTGGGAAGCCACCTGAGTTTATTTACATTGCTGGCTATTGCCACGAGTTTTGCTATCCAGTTGTATAGTATGAACATGACCCCGGATCAGAGTAATCCGGCGCTCAAGTACATGCCATATATCTTTCCGTTTATACTGTTATTTATCTTTAACAGTTTGCCATCGGCTTTAACATGGTATTATACTGTTTCGAACGTAATTACACTGATATTACAGTTTGTGATTAATAATTATATTATTGATCACGACAAGATCCTGGCGAAGATTGAGGAGAACAGGCGAAAGCCAAAAACAAAATCGAAGTGGCAGGAGCGTCTTGAGCAGATGCAGGAAGCGCAGAAGAAGGTGGAAGCGTCGAAGAAATCGGGGAAACGATAAAAGTTAAATATCTAAATTTGTAAGGTCCTCGGAATCATTAAAAAACCTCCCGCACGGATCCCGCCTCCGGCGGAGGGCTCGGGTTGAAGCTATTTAACTGCCAACTAAATAACCTTTTTTACCATCTATCTGTTATGAAAAACTTCCTAAGCTTATTGATTTTTATGTGCGCAGCAATAGCCCTAAGCGCGCAGAAGAAAATCTCCGAACTGACGCTGGTATACGATGCGAAGGTAACCACCGGCACATCCGAGCCGAAAATGGCCGATGCGTTCGACGGTGCCACTACTACTATTTATCTGAAAGGCAATTTGAGCCGCTCGGAAATGGTGAGCGCACTTTTTTCTTCCACCACAATACATGATGCGAAAACAGGAACAGCAGTAGTGCTGAGAGAAGTGAGCGGGCAAAAGCTGTTGATCCGCATGTCGAACAAAGACTGGAAAGAAAAGAATGACCGTTATGAAGGAATCACTTTCACGAATACGACTGAAACAAAAGAGATCGCAGGATATAAGTGTACGAAGGCTGAAGCGAAGATGAGTGATGGTTCATCTTTTACAGTGTATTACACACCCGACATCGTTCCGGAAAATAAAGAATACGATTATCATTTCAAGAACCTGAATGGATTGCCGTTGGAGTATGAATTAAAACAACGTAACCTTACAATCAGGTATACTGTTTCGAAAATAAATCTGAACCCGGTGCCTGCTTCGAAGTTTGATATACCGACAAGTGGATACAGGGAGATGACTTACGCGGAGAGCCAGAAGATCAGGGGCGATAAGAAGTGACGACGTTCTTTGCGATGTGGCGAAGCAACTTTGCCTGTCATCCCGAACCGAGCGGCGAAGCCGCGAGTGTGAGGGATCAGCCATGAATAAAATAAAAAAAGCCTTTTCACAAAGGCTTTCTATGGGGAACGAAAAAAATTTCAGATTACCTGCACAATCTCACTTTCAAATCCAACACATTCAAATTCGATTTGAACGATTGATTTGAATTGAAAGACAGCTTACGCTGATTATTCAGCCTGTACTGCGAAGGAACTATGAAAGTGGTATTTCCTTTCTGATAAGTTACCACCGAACGGTACATTGTTGAATTTTTCAGGTTAGCGGTTGTATACAAAAAGCTGCCTGAATATGAGGGCTTGGTCTTAAGAGCGAATGTGCCATTGGAACGGATCGGAATTATTCCAAGGGTAGAACCTGTAGATTTCTTCTTCCCGCCACCACTGCTTGCTAAGGCAATGACAACTAAGCCAAGCATGGTAGCGCTTACTATGGACTTCTTCAGCATGTGGTTTAGTTTTAGCGTAAAGATGTTATACATATCGTGGGCAAAGATATTGGTTTTTTTAGGATACTTTTAACCCTCCGGGTAAAAAGTTTAAGAATTCTTTGACTTCCTTTTCACTTAATATACGCTTTATTAAAGGATTTGGTTGCATCTCCCCATTTAAAACGTTGGTTATTAAATAAAATTGGAGATGTGGGCACTTTGAAGTACTTTACGTAAACCTTCATTAAATTCATGAGAGACAACTCGTTTGGTGAGGATAAGGATGAAATAAGAGAACTGGTTAAACAGTTTCAGAACCTCCGGTCCGGCCGGGCTAATTCATTCCTGGAAGAAGACTCATTTGAAAAAATAGTGGACTATTACGACGACCTGGAGGACATTCCCCAGGCCCTCGAAGCTGTGGAGATGGGCATCGGGCAATACCCCTATTCAGCCACCCTTAACATTAAGAAGGCCGATCTCCTTATAGCCACCAGGCGCTACCATGACGCCCTCGAAGTGCTTAACCACGCAGAACTGCTCGACAGTAACGACATCAACCTCTATATCCTCAAAACCGACGTCTATCTCGCCCTCGACCAGCAGGAGAAGGCAGTCGCACTACTCGAAAATGCACTTTCCCTGTTCGACGGCCAGGAGCGTATAGAAATGCTCTTTGAGCTGGCAGACGTGTACGACGACTATGAAGAATTCGACAAAATTTTCGATTGCCTGAAGCTGATTCTCGAACAGGATCCAACTAATGAAGAGGCATTGTATAAAATCTGTTTCTGGACAGATTTCACAGGGCGAAATGAAGAGAGCATCAGGCTGCATCAGCAGATCATCGAAGATTATCCTTACAGCGAACTCGCGTGGTTCAACCTGGGCGCGGCCTTCCAGGGACTTAAATTATATGAAAAGTCGATTGATGCATACAAGTATGCCGTTGCGATAGATGAAAAGTTCGATTACGCTTTCCGCAATATGGGCGACGCGTACATCAGGCTGAGAAAATATAAAGACGCAATCGAAGCGCTTGAAAGAGTGCTCGAACTCTCGCGACCGGAAGATGTGATATACGAGGCGATCGGTCATTGTTACGACAGGCTAAAAAACTACGCACAGGCAAGATTCTATTACCGCAAAGCATCGCATCTTAACCAGGAAGACAGCAAATTATATTTCAAGATCGCATGCACATACATGAACGAAGGCCAATGGAACACCGCGACGAAGCAGTTGCAGACCGCGTTGCAGATTCATCGCCTGCAACCTGAATACAACCTGGCAATGGGAGAGTGTAAAATGCAGATGGGAGAATTCAAAGAAGCGATCCAGTTTTTTTCAACCGTAGTGGCACAGCGACCAAAGAATATATCAAGCTGGGAAGCATTGATCAGGTGTTTATATATTGGCGAATATTACGAAGAAGCTGTGGAGCAGGTGGACGCTGCCATCAGGCACACCGATAACAAACCTATCTTTACATTTTATTTAAGCGCCATATATTTCGCAATGGGCCGGTCGAAGGAGGGACTTCTCCAATTAGAGAATGGTATGAACAAGGCGCCGAAACTATTGAAGAAACTGGTAGACCTTAATCCATCTATCCTGCAGCATCACCAGGTAGTTGACCTCGTTGCAAAATATAAAAGGAACAGGGCGATATAGTTTGAGCAACAGCAACTCTTCCCTATTTTTGCGCCGGCATACAAAAAAAGAGTGAATGAATTTTAACCTTCAGCAGATACCCGAGCGAAACACTAAACCCCGTAGACATGGCATCACCATGGTGATGGATAAAGGGCTCAGTATTACGGAGGTTCATCATTTTATGAGCGTCGCAAGTCCTCATGTTGATGTGGTGAAACTCGGATTCGGCACCTCGTTCGTCACTCCAAACCTCAGGGAAAAGATAGAAGCCTATAAATCTTACAACATACCTGTCTACTTCGGCGGCACACTATTCGAAGCCTTTCTCATTAGAAACCAGTTTGATGATTACGTCGCTGTGTGTAAAGACTATGGCATCGAGTATATGGAAGTGAGCGATGGCTCCATCGATATACCACATGCTGAGAAATGCGGCTATATTGAAAAACTCACCAAATACGGCACCATACTCAGTGAAGTGGGAAGTAAAGACGCGGCACACATTATTCCTCCATACAAGTGGATCGAGCTCATGCGCGCGGAACTTGCTGCCGGATCAACCTACGTGATCGCCGAGGCGCGTGAAGCCGGTAACGTGGGCATCTACCGCGGAAGCGGCGAAGTAAGAGAAGGACTTGTGCAGGAAATTCTAACCCAGATTCCGGAAGAGCGCATTATCTGGGAAGCTCCGCAGAAAGGACAGCAGCTGTATTTTATTGAGCTCGTAGGGGCGAATGTAAATCTCGGCAACATTGCACCGAATGAAGTGATCCCACTTGAGACAATGCGGCTTGGGTTGCGTGGCGATACTTTCCATTTATTTCTCGACAAAGAAACAATTCAGTGATTCGTTTTGGCCTGATCGGTTATCCGCTTAGTCACTCTTTCTCCAAAAAATATTTTACTGAGAAATTTGAAAAAGAGGGATTGAGAGATCATGTGTATGATTTGTTCCCTATCCCTTCGATTGATGATTTGCCTGCGGTGCTCTCCGCAAATAAAGATCTTCGCGGTCTTAATGTAACAATTCCCTACAAACAGCAGGTATTGAAATATCTCCATACGTCAAATCTTCCCGAAGGAGTGCAGGCATGCAATTGCATTAAAATTGAAAACGGAAAACTTACAGGTAACAATACAGATGTAACGGGTTTTGAAATAAGTTTTTTGCAATTGTTGCGGCCGCATCATAAAAAGGCATTGGTGCTGGGTAATGGTGGCGCCACTGTTGCGGTGACTTTTGTGCTGAGAAAGCTGAACATTGGTTATGAGATTGTGAGCAGGAGGAAACGTGAAGATTCAACGCTTACTTATAACGAGCTTACCGAGGAAATAATAAAGGAACACACGGTTATTATCAATACGACTCCATTGGGAACTTTTCCTTCTGTTAACGAAGCCGCGCCGATACCGTATCATGCGATAACCCGCGATCACTATTTGTTTGATCTAATATACAATCCCGAAAAAACGCTTTTTTTAAAGAAAGGAGAGGAGCGCGGGGCGGCGATTAAAAACGGTTATGAGATGCTTGTGATACAGGCTGAGGAGAGCTGGAAGATCTGGAAGGGCCTGGTTTAAAAAACTCGAAGGCGGCTCCGGAGAACGTTTGTGTTTTTTATATTTTATAATTAATAAACTATTTACTAAACCTGTTTTTCACTTCCCCCGGAATAGAAACAACTTTCTTCCGCACATAATCAAAACAGACCATTCCCGTCTGCGCCTCTGCAACAACCTTTTCCTGATTCTTTCTCAATAAATAAACCATATCGAAAGAAACCCGCGATACATTCGCCACCGCTACGGAAACATTCACTACATCGCCATAAAAAATCTCACTCTTGTAGTTAATAACCACGTTACTCATAATGGTTTCAACACCGCCCAGGTCCTTCTCAGAGTAACCATACTGTTGTAAAAACTGTGCACGCGCTTCATGAATAATAGATAATATCGTGTCGTTCCCAACATGACCTCCATAATTAAGATCAGTAATCCGGATCGGTATATCCGTAGAGAATTTGAACTCCTTTGGAAGTTCGATTAAAAATTTAGCCATTCGCTTTGATTACATTTCCTGTAACAAATCTTTCAGCTCAAAAATATCAAAGAAATTATTGGCGGTGGGAATAAATGCGGGCTCGGCGAGCAATCTCCTTCTCCACTCTTCAAACTGTGTGGTGCAGCGAATGGCTTTCGCGTCCATTTCAGATGATGAAACGCTTGCATTGAGATATCCGAGACAATTCAAAAATTTACTCGAGATTTTCGTTTGCTTACCATTTGGTCCCGTTACGGTGATATATGGATCATCAGGGTTGCTGATCATTGCGAGATCGAGAATAAGGTTGCCCGATTTGTCGCGCAGGGGAGGTGCGGAAACGGAAACAGGCTGAAGCGCCGAAACAGTATTCAGTTCATACAACGGCGCCTGCTCCAGGGAATTTACCGGCTCGCTAAATGTTGCAGCAACAGGGCGTTTGGCTGCAAAAGAAGCCTGTGACCGTACTGCATTCTTTCTTTTTACCGGGAGTGAAGCAATACCCTGATCCTTTGCCGGAGAAGGAACCTTTTCATCAGCTACGCGGGGTTTTTCAGAAGAAGTGTCAGGATTTATTTTAACAAGTTGCTCGTTCTTTATTCCATCTCCACTAAAAAAATAAAACATACCTAAAGCAACAAGCCCTACCAGGACAGCGGCTGCGGCAATTCTTTTATAAATAACGGAGCTTGCGGTTATTCTTTTTATTTCTGCCGCGGCGGGTTGATTGTGCAGCTCAGCATCAATCATGTTCCATATAGCCTGCGGCGGATTTACTGATGCATCATCCAGCTTCTTCGAAATAATACTGTCGCCCGACACAAATTCCTGGTCGAGTTGTTCAGCAATTTTGTTCCACACTGCCGGGGGCGGTGTTACTTCATATTGCTGCAGTTTATTTTGTAATGAGCCTGGCATGGTTACCTGGTAAATGATTTTTTGGTGTCGCTTAAATACTGCGCTACTTTTTTCTGTAATATGGACCTTGCTCTCGCCAGTTGCGATTTGCTTGTTCCTTCGCTGATACCCAGTTGGTCGGCGATTTCCTTATGCGAAAACCCTTCGACCACGTACAGGTTAAAAACTGTGCGGTAACCCGGGGAAAGTTCCTGTATCAGGTTGATGATATCTTTTTCCGCGAGGTTATCGAGCGCTGAGGTGTCGGTATCGCCGATTGTACTTTCTTCTCGTTCGCTCACTTTGCTGAGCTGAAGTGACTTTTTCCTGAAATGTTCAATTGAGGAGTTGATAAATACTCTTCTTACCCATCCTTCAAAAGAGCCTTCCGCTCTGAACCTGTGCAGGTTGCGGAATACCTTGATGAAACCTTCCTGCAGCAAATCCTGTGCATCGTTGGCGTTGTTTGCGTACCGCAGGCAAACCGCGTACATTTTACCGGAGAACCGCCTGTATAGCTCTTCCTGCATTTGCCTGTTTCCCTCAATACATCCACTGATTAAGTCGGATTCCGGGATCATATGGTTGCCTGCGTTTTGCAATTTGTTCAGATTACTGTCTGCAAAAATACAACCATCTGACTGGCCGCTTTTTTCCTGTGACTGTAGCTGTTCTTTTCGTTCATTTCCATTTCTGCAAACGTTTTTTCTGCTCCTTCTGGTATGAAGACGGGGTCGTATCCGAATCCTTTGGTTCCTTTTGTGCCTTCGGCGATAGTTCCTTCGCAGATGCCTTCAAAGAGGTATTCTTTGTTGTTCCAAAATAATGATATTACGGTTCGGAACCTGGCTTTCCTGGATGGTGCGTTTTTTAGATTTTTTAGAAGTTTTTCGATGTTGTCGCTGTCGGAGCGGCCGCCAGCGTAGCGGGCTGAACGAACGCCGGGTTCGCCGTTTAGTGCGTATACTTCAAGGCCCGTGTCTTCGCTGAAGCAGTTTTTGCCTGTAAGTGCGTAGATGACGGATGATTTTTCTTTTGCGTTTTCTTCGAGTGTGTTGTGCGGTTCGGGGATGTCTATGTTGATGCCGGCTTCTTTAAGGCCGGTTACTTTGAGGCGGTCGCCTATGGCTGATTGGATTTCCTGGATTTTATGCTGGTTGTTGGTTGCGAAGAGGAGGGTGTTCATTAGATTTTTTTTGGCCTGCGCCGCAACGGAGAACCGCTGTCTTTTTTTAAAAAATAAAAAACAAATAATAAATAAAAACCTGCGACTTGCACCTAAGCAGTCTGCAACCCAAAAAGCACCTTCAACTCCCCCCACGTCTTCCTCTTCAACTCACTACTACGCATCATCTCCTCCAACCCGGGCGCATTCAAAAACCTTGTTCCCCCTGAATTCTCCATAAAAAACAGCTCCTTCCCCGAACCCATCCCAAACGAAAGAATATACCTCGGCGAAAGCTCCGCCACCGCCTTCTCAATCACTACTTCGGCAGTATTCACAATAGAAACCTGCCCCGCAGAGAGCCTGCACGCATTAAGTATCTGCATCAAAAAATCGTTCTGCTCCTGGGTAAGCTTCCCCTTCACCACTACCATCACCTTCTGGTTTCCAATGTTCACCAAAGAATCCCGGTAAAGCATCGCCAGCATCCCGTTATCCAGGGATATTTTATTCAATTCGTCCATCAAACTAACAATTGTTTGTAAAAGTCGGCCGCATTTTTTGTGGCCCCGAAGTTTGTTTGTTTCTTTGTAAACACGAAAAATAAATCATAACCGGATGAACAATCTCACAGCCATGAAAGGCATTCCAGTAAAAAAAGTTGAGCGAAGCAAGCTTCAGGATATACCGGAGAGCATTCCATTTGGTAAATATTTCACCGATCACATGCTCGAAGCTGATTACGAAAACGGGGAATGGAAGAATGTAGAAATTAAGCCCTATCAACCACTGGTCATGAGTCCATCCGCTGCCGTCCTTCATTACGGGCAGTCGATCTTTGAAGGCATCAAAGCCTACAAGGATAAAAACGGTAATGCATATATCTATCGCCCGCACGATAATTTCAGACGCTTCAATATTTCTGCTGAAAGAATACAGATGCCGGCAATTTCGGAGGAGATTTTTATTGAGGGAATGGCGAAGCTGATAGAGCTCGACAAGAACTGGATTCCCGACAGGGAAGATCATTCACTTTACATCCGCCCGTTCATGTTTGCAACAGATGAACAGATTGGAGTGAAGCCAAGCGATACTTACAAATTTCTAATCTTGCTTAGTCCTACCGGTCCTTACTATGGTGCGCCGATGCGCATTTATGTGGAAGAAAAATACACGCGTGCCGCGCCAGGTGGTGTTGGTTATGCAAAAACGGCTGGAAACTATGCTTCGAGCCTGTTTGCTACTGCTGAAGCACGCCGGAAGGGGTACGACCAGGTGTTGTGGACCGACGCCAATGAGCATAAATATGCCGAAGAGATCGGTACGATGAACGTTTTCTTTATTATCGATGGCAAGGGGGTTACGCCCGATTTAAGTACAGGGACCATCCTTGAAGGTGTTACGCGCGATAGCGCTATCACTCTCCTGAAGGACATGGGCGTTACTGTTGAGGAAAAAAGAGTAAACCTGGATGAGGTGGTGGAGGCTTACAAAGCCGGAAAGGTTACCGAAATTTTTGGTACCGGTACTGCTGCGACTATTTCAATGATCAGGGAGTTGAAGTATAAGGATACGGTGATGACCTTCAACGAAGACAGCTGGAAAATTGCTCCCGAAATAAAAAGGCGCATGGACGCGATCAAAAACGGTTCCGCGCCGGATATCCATGGCTGGATGTATAAAATCTGACTTTCGTTTTTTCTTTCATAAAAAAATAAAAAAGAACAAAAATTTCCTACCTTTGCCGTCCGAAAATTTTAAAAGTTCCGAATGCCTACTATTCAGCAATTGGTAAGAAAAGGTAGAGAGATCATCAAGGCAAAGAGCAAATCCAGGGCCCTGGATTCCTGCCCGTTCCGCCGTGGTGTCTGCACCCGTGTATATACAACTACTCCTAAAAAACCGAACTCGGCGCTGCGTAAAGTGGCTAAGGTGCGTTTGACCAACAAGGTTGAGGTGATCGCCTATATTCCGGGTGAGGGCCATAACCTCCAGGAACACTCTATCGTACTCGTAAGAGGTGGTCGTGTAAAGGACCTTCCGGGTGTTCGTTACCATATCGTTCGCGGAAGCCTCGACACCGCCGGTGTGAAGGACCGCAAACAAAGCCGTTCGAAATATGGCACCAAGCGCGAAAAAGCTAAAAAATAATATTAAAGACAGATGAGGAAAACCAAAGCCAAAAAGATTCCACCAGCGCCAGACGCGAAATACAGCGATGCGTTGGTTACCAGGTTTGTAAACAACCTGATGTGGCAGGGCAAGAAAAATACGGCTTTCAACATTTTTTACGACGCTATGGACCGCGTTGGTAAAACAACCGGTGAAAACGGCTATGAAATCTGGAAAAGAGCATTGTCGAATATCACTCCCGCTGTAGAAGTTAGAAGCCGCCGTATAGGTGGTGCTACCTTCCAGATTCCGTCCGAAGTACGCCCCGACCGTAAAATTTCCCTCAGCATGAAATGGCTGATCAGGTACAGCAGGGAAAGAAACGGAAGAAGCATGGCAGAAAAGCTCGCTAATGAAATAGTAGCTGCAAGCAAAGGTGAAGGCGGAGCTTTCAAGAAAAAAGAAGATACCCACAGGATGGCCGAAGCCAACAAAGCTTTCGCCCATTTCCGTGTATAAAATTATCGGTAAACTTATTACTAAACCCTGCTGCGCCGCAGGGTTTTTTATTGGTTTTTACATACCTTTGCGCACCCAAAACCGGGTCAGGTTATCACTAACTCATTTCAAGTTTAAAAGCAAATACAACAGGTCATGGCAGACTTAAGATTACAAAGAAATTTTGGTATTGCGGCTCATATTGATGCTGGTAAAACCACCACAACAGAGCGTATCCTGCGCTATACCGGGATGATCCATAAAATCGGGGAGGTGCACGATGGTGCAGCCACTACCGACTGGATGGAGCAGGAAAAGGAAAGAGGTATTACCATTACCTCGGCCGCGGTGAGCTGCCAGTGGAATTTTCCTACCGTGAAAGGAAAACCTGACGCCAACACTAAAAAATATTATTTCAATATTATCGATACTCCCGGTCACGTTGACTTTACCGTGGAGGTGGAGCGCAGTATGCGTGTGCTCGATGGACTGATCGCACTTTTCAGCGCGGTTGACGGCGTGGAGCCCCAGAGTGAAACCGTATGGAGGCAGGCTAACCGTTATAAAGTTCCGAGAATCGGTTTCGTGAACAAGATGGACCGTTCCGGTGCAGACTTCCTCATGGTGGTTAAGCAGGTTCGTGAAATGCTTGGCGCAAAAGCAGTTCCCCTTCAGCTTCCTATTGGCGCAGAAGACGATTTCAAAGGTGTGGTTGACCTCATTACACAAAAAGGTGTGATCTGGGATATGGCTACAGAAGGGATGACTTTCGAAGAAATCCCCGTTCCTGCAGACATGGTGGAAGATGTGAAGTACTGGAGGGAACAACTCATCGAAGCTGTTGCGGAATACGACGACAAGATCATGGAGAAATTCTTCGACAATCCCGACAGCATCACAGAAAATGAGGTACACGAAGCAATCAGGAAAGCAACACTTGATCTTAGCATCGTTCCGATGATGTGCGGATCATCATTTAAAAATAAAGGCGTGCAAACCGCCCTCGATGCTGTTTGCCGCTACCTGCCTTCACCGGTTGACCTGGAAGATACTGTGGGTACCGATCCGGATTCCGGCGAACCAATTGTACGCAAACCCGATCCGAAAGAACCATTCTCTGCACTTGCCTTCAAGATCATGACCGATCCTTTTGTGGGTCGTCTTGCATTCTTCCGTTGTTATAGCGGCCGCCTGGAAGCGGGTTCTTATGTCAAGAATATGCGCAGCGGCAAAAATGAACGCATTAGCCGAATCATGAAGATGTTTGCCAACAAGCAGAACCCGGTTGATTTTATTGAAGCGGGAGATATTGCTGCGGCTGTTGGTTTTAAGGAAATCAAGACCGGTGATACCCTCTGCGATGAAAATCATCCCATAGTTCTCGAGAACATGTTCATTCCCGAACCTGTGATCGCGATCGCGGTTGAGCCTAAAACACAGGCCGACGTCGACAAAATGGGTATGGCAATCGCTAAGCTGGTGGAAGAAGATCCTACACTCAGGGTAAACACCGACGAAGAAACGGGTCAAACGATCCTGCGTGGTATGGGTGAGCTTCATCTTGAAATCATCATCGACCGTATGCGTCGTGAGTTTAAGGTGGAAGTAAACCAGGGCGCTCCGCAGGTGGCTTATAAAGAGGCATTCAAGAAAACAATCGAACACAGGGAAACGCTTAAAAAGCAAACGGGTGGTCGTGGTAAATTCGCGGACATCGTGTTTGAAATCGGCCCTGCCGACGGAGAGTGGATGAAAGAAAACCCGGGAGAGCACTTCCAGTTTGTGAATGATATTTTCGGGGGTTCTATTCCTCGTGAATTCATTCAGCCCATCCAGAAAGGATTTGCTGCGGCAATGACGACTGGTGTACTGGCAAGCTACCCTGTTGAGAACATGAAGGTTCGCATATTCGACGGAAGCTTCCACGCGGTTGACTCCGATGGTATGTCGTTCGAACTTTGTGCAAGGGCAGGTTTCCGTGAAGCTGGCCGCAAGGCGCAGCCGGTGCTGCTCGAGCCGATCATGAAAGTGGAAGTAATTACCCCCGACCAGTACATGGGTGATGTAACAGGCGACCTTAACCGTCGCCGTGGTATGCTGGAAGGCATGGACAGCCGTGCTGGCGCCCAGGTAATTAAGGCCAAAGTGCCGCTGAGCGAAATGTTCGGTTATGTTACGCAGCTTCGTTCACTGAGTTCCGGCCGTGCGACTTCTACTATGGAATTCTCGCACTATGCTCCTGCTCCGAATAATATTGCGGAAGAGGTTGTGGCGAAAGTGCGGGGGAAAGTGAAAGCGGATTAGAGTTTTCCTTCTCTCTCAAAAAATAAAAAAACAACTAATAACGAAAGCAAGCTTTTAGTAAAGGGCTTGCTTTTATTATTAGCTGGCGTTTATGAGGGTTTCTACGAAAATTTACCTTTGAATTCTTTGTCAGTTTCCCAAACTCCCGTACCTTCGCATCCCCATTCGAAAAAATGGGAGAAGGCATATGTCCCAGAGAATCAGGATCAAATTACAATCATACGATCACAATCTTGTAGATAAATCTGCAGAGAAGATCGTTAAAACGGTGCGCAGCACTGGCGCGGTGGTAACGGGGCCAATTCCATTACCTACACGCAAGAAAATATTTACTGTTCTGCGCTCACCGCACGTGAACAAGAAAAGCCGTGAGCAGTTTCAACTGGCTACTCACAAGAGGCTGCTGGACATTTACACTTCTTCGTCACGCACTGTAGACGCGTTGAGCAAGCTCGATCTGCCAAGTGGTGTGGACGTTGAGATCAAAGCATAGAAGTTCTTTTTCCATCTGCGAAGGCCGCAGGGCAATAAGCAGCGCTGGAGTGATTTATAAAAAAATATGAACTAGCCGTTCCGGGTTAGTTTACTGCCGGTACTTCCACCATCAGGTTTGATGAACAAAGGAAAAGGTCGGCGGCAAACGGGGATTGAAGGAGATGGTATTCCCATCACTGTCCCTTCAACCTGAGAAGGCACAAACTGAAACGAATGAAAGGTATTATCGGTAAGAAAATCGGGATGACCAGTGTCTTCACCCCCGATGGCAAGCAGACACCCTGCACCATCATTGAAGCGGGTCCCTGCACAGTGACCCAGGTAAAAACCCAGTCTACTGACGGGTACAACGCTACACAGATCGCATTCGGCGACAGGAAAGAAAAACACTCCAACTCGGCGCTCAACAAGCACTTCGCAAAAGCGAACACAGCAGCAAAGAAATTTGTAAAGGAATTCCGCGATTATTCCATCGAAAAAAATTTAGGAGACGCTATTACTGTTGACATTTTCTCTGAAGGAGAAAAAGTTGACATAGTGGGCACATCAAAAGGTAAAGGATTCCAGGGTGTGGTAAAACGCCACGGCTTTCACGGTGTGGGTGAACAATCTCACGGCCAGCACGACCGCCAGAGGGCTCCCGGATCAATTGGTAACTCTTCCGACGCGTCGAGAGTATTTAAAGGAATGCGCATGGCGGGACGTATGGGAACGGACCGCGTGAAGATCAAGGGACTTAAGGTGATCAAAATTTTCCCTGAGAAAAACTATATACTGGTAAATGGTTCGGTTCCCGGTCATAACGGTTCAATCGTACTCATTCAGAAGTAATCATTTTTAACCTGAAGCAAGATGCAAGTAGATATAATAAATACAAAAGGTGAAAAGACAGGCCGCTCGGTAGACCTGCCTGATGAGATCTTCGCGGTGGAACCAAACAACCATGTGATCTGGCTCGCGGTAAAGCAATTTCTCGCGGCGCAGAGACAGGGAACAGCGAAAGTGAAAACCCGTCTCGAAGTAAAAGGTTCCAGCAAGAAGCTGCACCGTCAGAAAGGAACAGGTGGTTCGCGTAAAGGAAATATCCGCAACCCTTTGTTCAAAGGTGGTGGTACCATCTTCGGACCTAAACCCCGCGATTACGATTTCAAGCTGAACTATAAAGTGAAAGGACTTGCAAAAGTTTCTGCACTCTCTACCAAAGTAAAAGAGAACAATCTCGTTGTGGTGGAAGATGTAAAACTTGAAACACCGAAAACGAAAGAAGTTGCCGGCATGCTGAAAAGCCTGAAGGCCGACAACAAGAAAGTGTTGTTCCTGGTAAGTGGCAAAGAAGACAATTTCATCCTTTCGTTCCGTAACCTTCCGAATGTGAGAGGTTACCAGTTCAACGACATGAACACTTACGACATCGTGAATTCAAATGTTGTTGTACTGACAGAAAGCGCGGTGAAGTCGATTGTGGAAGATGTAAAAGAAGTGAGTTCAAATTAATCATTGATAAACTATTAAGAGATGAAGCTCTCTGATGTATTAGTTAAACCGATCGTCACAGAAAAAAGCAACAAGCTGTCTGATACCAGCAAAACGTATGCGTTTCGTGTTGATCGCAGGGCTAACAAGCTGGAAGTGAAAAAAGCGGTGGAAGATTTTTACGGTGTAACAGTTACTGAAGTAAACACTGTTGTGGTTCCGGCAAAATCGAAATCGAAATTCACAAAAGCAGGATTTATATCGGGCAGAAAGCCTGCGTATAAAAAAGCTTACGTGAAAGTGGCGGAAGGCGAAACAATTGATCTGTATTCAAATATTTAATACAATGGCACTTAAGAAATTTAAACCGGTCACTGCAGGCACCCGATGGAGAATCGGTAACGCATATGCGGAGGTCACAAGCGATACTCCTGAGAAATCACTTCTCGAAAAGAAGTCGTCAACAGGCGGAAGAAATATCCAGGGAAGAAGAGCGATGCGCTACAGGGGAGGTGGAAACAAGAACATGTACCGCATTGTTGATTTCAGAAGAAACAAAAAGGAGATACCTGCAACGGTTGCTTCAATTGAATACGATCCGAACCGCACTGCATTTATCGCTTTGCTGAATTATGCAGACGGTGAGAAAAGATACATCATTGCTCCGCAGGGTTTACAGGTAGGGGCTACCGTAGTATCGGGTGATGCTGTTGCACCTGAGATTGGAAATGCGCTCCAGATGAAGAACATGCCGCTCGGTACCAACATTCACAATATTGAAATGCAGCCCGGCCAGGGAGGCAAGCTGGTTCGCAGCGCAGGTGCATCCGCGCAGCTTACCAACAAAGAAGAAAAATACGCTGTGTTGAAAATGCCGTCGGGTGAATTGAGAAAAGTGCTGATCAATTGCTACGCTACCGTTGGCGTGGTAAGTAACAGTGATCACAGTCTGGAAATGGCTGGTAAGGCAGGACGTAACAGGTGGAAAGGTATCAGGCCGCGTAACCGTGGTGTTGCGATGAACCCTGTAGATCACCCGATGGGTGGTGGTGAAGGTAAAGCTTCGGGAGGTCATCCGCGTTCGAGGACCGGCAAATATGCAAAAGGTCTTAAGACACGCAAACCTCACAAGGGTTCTGATAAACTGATTATCCAGACGAAGAAAGGAAAGAAGCTGGCCCAGTAAACGTCATCCCGAACCCGCCGAAGGCGTGTGAGGGAACAGCAACGAAAGCAATGTCATCCCGAACCGAGCGAAGCGAGTGTGAGGGAACAGCATAAAAAAACAAACCGAAAAAGTAAACCAAGATATGGCTCGTTCAATTAAAAAAGGTCCTTATGTAGCTACCGCGCTCGAATCAAAAGTTCTGGCAGTGAATGAAGGAAAAGCGAAGAAGGGAGTGATCAAGACCTGGAGTCGCCGTTCAACCATTACACCCGACTTTGTGGGTCACACATTCGCGGTGCACAATGGAAACAAATTTATCCCTGTATATGTTACCGAATTCATGGTGGGTCATAAACTGGGTGAATTCGCGCCGACAAGGAACTTCAAAGGTCACTCAAGCAAGAAAGTAGTAGCATAATAATTTATAAAACATGGAAGCAATAGCGAAACTCAGAAATTATCCCACATCACCCCGCAGGATGCGCCTGCTGGCAGATGTGATCCGTGGAATGGATGTATATAAAGCACTGGCTTTGCTTGAACATCATCCGCAGCATTCTGCTACACCGCTTTTCAAATTACTGAGAAGCGCCATCAGCAACTGGGAACAGAAAAATGAGGGATCGAAAGCTGAGGATGCCGGTCTTGTTGTGAAAACAATCTATGTGGATGGTGCGAGAACGTTGAAGAGAATGCTTCCTGCGCCGCAGGGAAGAGCATACCGCCTGCGTAAGAGAAGCAATCACGTGACATTGGCCGTAGACGTAAAACAATAATTGAAAAAAAATATTTAAACCATAATATGGGTCAGAAAACAAATCCAATTGGTGCCAGGTTAGGGATCATCCGTGGTTGGGAATCCAACTGGTATGGTAACAGGAAAGATTTTTCAAGCAAGCTGATCGAAGACAACAGGATCAGGACTTACCTCAATGCCCGTATCAACAAGGGCGGTATTTCCAAGATCGTTATCGAACGCACGCTGAACAAGCTTATCGTTACCATTCATACCTCTAAACCGGGTATCATCATTGGTAAAGGTGGTGGAGAAGTTGACCGTATCAAGGAAGAATTGAAGAAGCTGACAGGAAAAGACGACGTGCAGATTAACATCCTTGAAATCCGCCGCCCGGAACTTGACGCGATGATCGTTGGCGACACTATTGCCCGCCAGATTGAGAATCGTATCAACTACAAACGTGCGATTAAGATGGCTATCGCTTCTTCACTCAGGATGGGCGCTGAAGGAATCAAGATAAAAGTAAGCGGCCGTTTAGGTGGAGCTGAAATAGCACGTACCGAAGAAATTAAACAGGGCCGTACGCCATTGCATACCCTCCGTATGGATATCGACTATGCGAATGTTTTCGCGTTGACTGTTTACGGAAAAATTGGTATCAAGGTGTGGATTTGTAAAGGTGAAGTGCTCGGCAAGAGAGATTTGAACCCGAACCTCGTTGGTGGCAAAGCGGAAGGTGGTGAAGCAAGAGGCGGAAGAGGAGAAGGTAGACCTGATAGAAGAGACGACAGGAGAGGCGGAGACAGGAGAGACGACAGAAGAGGTGGTGGACAGCGCAGAGATGGTGGACGCAGATGACAGCAAGCTGTCATCCCGAACCGAGCGCCGCAGGCGCGAGTGTGAGGGATCAGCGGAGAGAGTTGCCCGATATTAAAAAACTAATAACTATTTACGTTTTATATGTTACAGCCTAAAAGAACCAAACACAGAAAAGCGCAGAAGGGTCGCATACGCCAGGTTGCGAAGAGGGGAGCCACGATATCTTTTGGCTCATTCGCTCTCAAGGCGCTTGAACCTGTATGGATGACCAACAGGCAGATTGAAGCAGCAAGGCAGGCGCTTACCCGTAGCATGAAAAGGGAAGGTAATGTTTGGATCAGGATATTTCCCGACAAGCCTATCACCCGCAAGCCACAGGAAGTGAGAATGGGTAAGGGTAAAGGTAACCCTGAGTTCTGGGCAGCAGTGGTAGAACCAGGACGTATTCTGTTCGAATGCGATGGTGTACCTGAAAGCGTGGCGAAAGAGGCATTGGGACTTGCAGCGCAGAAGTTGCCGATCAAAACAAAATTTGTTGTCCGCAGAGATTACAGGGCATAAATTATAAAACACTGAACGATGTCAAAGAGAATTGATTTTGTTAGAGGGTTGAATGAAATGAATGAAGACGACCTCAAAGCGAGGATCCAGGAAGACGAGCTCCGGTTGAAAAAGCTTGAGTTCGCGCATGCCATTTCTCCTCTGGAAAATCCGATGAGCATCCGCTCTCTTCGCAGGGACGTGGCTCGCTTGAAAACAGAATTGAAGAAAAAAGCTTTAGGTGCTAACCTGTCAAAATAAGTAACAATGGTTGAAAGAAATTTGCGTAAAACCAGGATCGGGCTGGTAACCAGCAACAAGATGGATAAAACCATTACTGTGGCTGTTGAAAGAAAAGTAAAACACCCGATCTATGGAAAGTTCGTAAAGAAGACAACGAAGTTCCACGCTCATGATGAGAAGAACGAATGCACAATTGGCGATACCGTACGTATTATGGAAACCCGCCCTTTGAGCAAGCTGAAACGCTGGAGACTGGTGGAAGTGGTAGAGAAAGCTAAGTAGTGTGATTCTGTAAAATGTATGTTTTTAATTGCTGACAGCCCCTGAAGCTGCGGCACAAAGCAAAATAAAATGATTCAGCAAGAAAGCAGATTAAATGTAGCTGATAACAGTGGTGCGAAGGAGGTATTGTGCATTCGCGTGCTTGGAAACAGCGGACAGGATTATGCTAAAATAGGTGACAAGATCGTGGTATCAGTAAAAGATGCCATTCCTGCAGGCGGTAT
>JAEUVS010000142.1 GCA_016786745.1 Chitinophagaceae bacterium
GGGTCATCGAATGCATCCATAACATTGAGCAGCTTATTGCTCTTGTCTTCATAGTTGTAGGTCAGGTCGTCAATCTGCCCGGACGAAGCGAGTTTTAAACCCCATTGCTGCAGCCGCTTGATATTTCCGTTGGCATCATAAGCAGACGAGGCATCAACGCCATCTCCCATCTTCATATTAAAGTTCACGATGGAGTTGTTCCAGTTGTTATCGGGGTTCTGTTGTTCAAAATCTGCACGCAGTATCCTGTTGGCGGCATCGTAAGTAAAATCATATTTTCTGCGGGTATCATCGCCATCGCTCTTCCATACCATCCCTGAAATATTTCCATTCCATTGCGCTGCATTAAAATTTTCACCGGTTTTATTGGTCAGCTTATCATACCCCAATTCAAAACCAAATAATTTCCCGTCGGATGTTTGCCCGGCTGTTGTGAGATAATCGCGGTTAACACCCAGCATCCATCCGCGAACATTATAATCATGCACAAGTTCCTGCAGAGGCTGACGCGGATTATAATAACTACCGGTGGCGGGGTCTTTCTTGCTGCCGATAAGTTTCTTCTTTACCCGTCCTAATGCATCGTATTCCATTGTGCAAATAGTGACATAAGACGACATCGCATTGGAGTTAACGAGCGTGTTGCTCAACTTCTTTTCAATTTTAGTCGGCCTGCCCAGGTCGTCATACGTGTTTAACGTTACCAATACCGTTGTTTGCGGCGATGTGCCACCTTTTTCCTGTTTGTTGACAACCACGAGCGGTTGTCCCGCCCAGTTATATTGTGTGGTGGTGATATCTACGGCGGTAGTTGAAGTGTGGTTATGACTTTGAACCTGTATCACCCTGCCTTTCTGATCGTAAATCATCACGCTGTACAGGTACTGGGTGGTGTTGAACACCTTGGTTTTTGTGCCGGTTACCATTCCTTCCACCTGTGTAGACTGCACGTTTGTTTGTGCGTAAGGAAACGAGCCGGTAGCAGAAAGAAGGTGAGTATTGTAAGACGTGTTATAAGTTGACGTTAGTGGTGAGGCGCCGGATATCCACGCGTAGTTATCATAAAAAGTGGATGTCCACTCTTTCCAGTAGGTTGCTGATGGAAGGTTTGATTTTGTAAACGGATATGCAGTACTACCCGCTGCTGCCGTACGATGTTGCGCGAAAGTATTTCCGTTCCACGTGTTCACCAGCTGACCGGTCATTTCGGGCCGGTTTTTTGAATCATACAGGGTAACCTGCCACACATTTGTCGCGCGGCTATTACCGTCCTGGGTCATCACTAAACGATCGCGTGCATCGTAAACCATATACACTTCAGCGGCGCCGGGAACTTTTTTCACGATCATCCGGTTACGCTCATCGTATTCATAGCGGAAACATTGCTCGGCCAGGATCGTTGCATCGGTTAAGGCCCAGCTTAAAGAAGCGATCAGTTCAACTCCGCGTGGTTGAATTACGCATCGCAAATTATTCAGGTCATCGTATAAATAGTATGTACACAACCAGCCTGCATGTCCCGATCCGGTACCATCGTCTGATGTTGCAGTCAACTGAACTTTTTTCAGAATTATATTACCTGACTGGTCCTTGAACTCAATAACCTGTTTATTTTGTTCGTCAACTACCACATTCTTAGATAGCGTGCCCACCGGATATCTTGTACTGGTCGCATAACTACTAAAACTGCCCACTGCTCCAACCGTTACATTCCATACGCGCACACTATCGCCATCTGTATTATGCCAGTATTTCATTTTCACCGATCGGCGGTTGCTTTCGGGTGTGTTACCGGATGTTCCGGACCAACTGTTTCCTGGTGCGAACGTTTCCAACGGTCGGTTCAATGGCGATGGTTCATATACTGTTTGCCCGTAGAAAAAAGTCTCCCCTTGTTGGTAAAGAGGTGATGTTGCGCTAGCCTGGTTATAAAAGGTTGCCTGCTGCGAAAATGGATTCAATTTAAAGTTGCCATCGTTTTTCGTAGCGTCTACTGCGGTTGAAGGTGTTGGCATATATTTAAACTGTTCCAACCCAAACGGATTGTATTCCACCATGTCGATCATATCTACTGCAGTGCCACCTGTGACAAGTGATCCCTGTTTTGCAATGGTTTGAAAGGGCCTCCCTAATCCGTCGAGATACTGTGTCGACTGTTTAACATCACTCAGTGAACGGGTGATGAAAGTAATTGGCACCGACTCGGGAGCTGTAGCCGTCCAGGTGCGGACATAGCTACGTGATGTTGTTGTGGAGGAATAATTTCCGGGTATCCCTCGCGGTGTCTGTGCGTTTGCGGTAATCGATGAACCCAGAAGGAACAGGATATAAAGGCATCCAGGGGCTATAAAGTGGCGCATTGGCGTAGCGGTTGATTTTGTTTGATTTGGTTAACGCTTCAGTCGTCCGAAGGGCGATGGTTTTACATCCGCAGATTTCAATACCTCATTTACTACAGCCATTCGAACGCCCTTCTCCATTATAGCATACAATATTCCGGATTCACTTATAACATATAGCTGCTGATCTGTAGTTACATCAGAGTTAAAGTACTCGTTCTGACTAACGTCGGTGAGCCATCGCATTAACGGATGTTGCTTTTCTCCTCGGTCTTTTCTAACTGATCCTACGTCGGATAGAATTAACTTTTTCGAAGTTTTTGTTCTTACACTTACCATGGCGGCACTGTCATTTGATACCGTGTCCATATCACTTGCAGGTATGAGAATGCAGGCAACGTTCGGATTCGCCGTCGTTATTGAATCCCAAAGTTCCAGTCCACCTTTCCTGTTTAAATTTTCAACACTCACTACCGCAATTAATATTTTGCGGCCTTTCAAATGTTGCAGCCTAAGTTCACCACCGTATGCAGTCTGAACTTTCAAATCGTAGATACTGGTTTGACTCATCAGTGGAAAAGAGTACAGCAGTGCGATATAAAAAATGTATCTCATAATTGTTGCAGATTAGCTTATAGTTGAATAATTACTCCCTGATTTCCGGATGATAATACCGTAACGTTTGAGAAGACCGGATCCGAGCTCGTGAAAAGCAATTGACCATTTACTTTGTAAGTATAACTGCCGGGTCCGAACATTTTTGTAATGGTGACAGTATAAGTTCCAACAGGAATGGCCGGACTCAGTGTGATATTCGCATTCGGATTTAAAGTGCGTGTATAATCTGTTCCAGTACAATTGTTGTGAAACTTGACAGAAAACGCATTATTCGTTACCTGGTTATTTCCCGTCATTACCGATGAACCTGGGGCTGAACATGTGCCCATAATGTCTGCATAAGTTTGTGCATTGGCATATGCTTCGTCGAGTGCCCGGGCATTGGCCTGAGTGGGACCTTGTGTGGATAGATAGGTGTTTGCAGGCACAGTATAAGTTACATAAGACCCAATCTGACAACCCGTACAACCCGTTTTATACCTGGAGACCGGTTGCAATGTATTGTAATGGATATTGAGATATTCCGAAGCATTAAAGTAGTTATAAGCAAACTTTTTAAGGATGTTTCGATCCTGATCGCGGATTAATATTGGTCGTTGCAATTCGTCATATTCATAATAGGTTATACGATTATTGACGTCGGACATACTGGTTACACCAGTGAGCGGATTATAAGTGTAAGTGGTCATCTGGCCAACACCTGATGGGAAAAGTCTCAACTCATCTATCGAACCGCTTCCTGTAACACTGATTGTTCCAGTAGTCGGAGTAACTGTATGTGAATAGAATGTCCAGCCATTTACCGTCCGGCCAGCAGTTCCTGTAGTCGAGTTGACTGAATAAGCGCCATTTTTACTCCAGTAAGAAATTGTATAACTCGTGGTATTGCTTAAACCGGATTTTGAAATATTAAAGCTATTTTTCGTGAAAGCACGCAAGCCGGTAATGCTTCCGGAAAGGGTGAGTCCCGCTCCTACAATCCCTGACCAGCCTCCGGTTTCACTAGTTTCAAACGATGTGTAGGCGATTGAGCTGCTGCTTGCATTGACTACTTGTGCAATTGGCCGCGTTTTGTTGTATGCCCAGATGAAACTTGACATGTTGTCTTTGTCTTTGCTCATGGAAAGCAGATTGCCGTAGGTGTCATAACCATAGTACCGTAACCTTGTTTCCAAAGGATTGGTATAGAGTGACGCTTGCACGGTATCAAGAGCAATTACCTTACTGTTCCCAAACCAATCGCGGTAATTATTTTTGAGCGTATTTAATTTCACGGCATTTTTGAAAGTCACCTGCTCAATTACAGGCTGCAACATGTTTTGTAGTTCCATCTTGTTATATACATTGCCCGTTTGAGCGAGATCGGGCGACCGTTTATATGTGACGGAATCTCTATTGTTTTTGCCATCAACTACTACAACGGCGGTTGGATAGTCATAGTCAGGGCTGCCATAATAATTGATTGTCGTCGTCACAAGATTATGTTGGAATTCGTCAACATCAGTGACAATTTGCCTGGACAGCCTTTTTGAACCTGTAGGCACATGTACAGTATAATATCTTAGATCTTCATCCACAGTTGAGGCCGACTCTTGTTTTGAGCAGAATTCGATGATCACTTTCGGTTCGACGCGCAGGCTGCGCGTGTAGCCGGAATTATAATAGTTATACTGGTTTTCTTTCTTTTGAACCATCACATAATTACCGGCGCTATACTTATAATGTGTTTCGGAAGTTAGAAATCCGTTAGACCATTGGGCGCCTAAAGCTAGTGGTCCACCGACCGGAATAGTTTGATCTTGAAACACGTCGTACACAAATTCACTTTTCCCACTTGGAGTTCCTGTTGCAGGATCGACATTAATCTTTTCTACACGACGGTACAGCATGGGGCTACCCAGTGCATTACTTAAGGCATACACAGACTGAGAATTATATACCCTGCATACGGGCGATGGCCAGTAAGCGCAACCCAGGCCAGATGCAATACCTAAGCGATAGTTGACATCTTTATACCGCTGATTAATGAGATTGAAAGGCGTTAGGGTTACAGCGGTATCATACACAAATATCTCTTTCCCTACTACTGTACTGTTGTTTGAATAATGCAACATCTGCTTAATCCGTAACCCACCACCGGAACGGATGTCAGGAGCGGTCGACGATTCTGACCAGCGGACGCCAATAGATGCATCGAGTAGTGACTGAGGCGCACCGGAATAATAAAGAGTGGCTTTCAATTGATATTGATGGCCACCTATCAGGTTAATGGGCTGATCATACGTAATCCGTTCTAATGGACGATCCTGTGAAAGAAGAAACACATCCTGGCTAAGAGTCAGGTCTCTTAAGACAACCACAGAACGCTGGGTAACGCCTGTAAAATCTATTCTTGACATGCTGAAACTCAGCCGCGTCGTACCGGGAACTATGTTACCGGTATAGGTAAACGTTGATGTCTGCTCCAGGGGCTGCGCCTGATTGCCAATAACGCTTACACCAAAATTTATCGGAGAGGAAAGAGTTAAATCTGTAGCATACTGATGTGGCTCATAATCGAACTCTGTTTTGCCGCCAGTGGGATAAGTTATCGAAGTGAGCATCCAGGCTTTCATTTGCGCGGCATTGACACTACGATCCGCATCTCCCACTGTAGTGGAAATTGTCGTTGTGCCGTCATAAAAAGTAACATTTTCACTTTGCATCAACGACTGGTTGCTTGTGATCCCGTTGTTAAATCCCCAATTGTCCTGCCCGTTACTGCCTCGAGGCGACATATTAGCTGCTAGATTATATTGAAAAGTATACTCTTTAAAATCCGGGCCAATCAGTGAGCCGGTCTCTACTACATTATCAAGCCTTAATCGGTAAGTAGCCGCCACATCCGCCCAACCAGTAGGTCTGTAATTAAAATACGATTGGTTAAAATGAAAAGTCTTAACAGGTGCTACAAGCACAACGGTATCGAACCCCTCAGTTTTCTCATTGATAACAATTGATTTAAGTTTGTTATAGACATTATTTCCTCCACCGAGATCCTCGCGTGGATTTAAGTCATAATTCAACACAATCGATCCATTAGGAAATGTGATCCCGGTAAGTTTTAATAAATTGATGCTTACTCCGGAGCTACTTGGTGAAATGTTTTGAGAAATAGGGACCAGGTCGGGTTGACCTCCTCCGACACTTTGCTGATACTTATTGCCGAGTACCTGCGTATAAGTGAAATACGTGTCCGCAGCTGGTCCTGCGCCTTCGTAGGTAAACTCGATCGTGTTATTTTTATCCGGCAGCTCAACTTTGCTCAAGTACCACGACGTGGTGTTGACAACTGTTGACGGACCGGCACTGGTGATTGTCGTTATTTCCTTCTGATCGAAAGTATAAACGATTCCCATTTCATCCTTGATCGTGAAGACGTTCAACGAGGCATCATGAGTAATCTTTAAGTTTGATTGAGGGATCTGCAACACATTTACCGCGTCATTGTGAGGGATAACGAATTTGCCACTTCTGCCATTGAACGAGAAATTAAAAAGGTCGAGTTCTCCATCAGAAAGTCCCTTGTTAACCTTGTATAAATAATCGTAGTCGTTATCTGTTACATTTTCGAAATCCGGCGGCTCAACAGGTATAGTCTCTTCGTCTGGACGGCCATTTATAATTCGTGTAATTACAGCCGGACCATCCAGGTTCCAACCAAGACCCACCATCGACGCGCTTTGGTCCACCTTGATTCCGCTTGCATGGTATGAAAGTGCAAGCGGCCAGCTCAAAGAACCACATTGTATTGTCCATAATGGAATACTGATATTTGGGACACCGGTTGAGTAAGTGACCGGAAAGTTGCCGAACCTTTCAATGGCAGCGGCATCCGGTGAAGCTGGCGCAATTTGCGGCAATTTTAGCTGTGGAACCAGCGGACCCATCTGACCTGATACTGTTGCCGTGGAGAATAACAGCAATAATGTGATAAAGTAAAATACAGGTTTCATTTCGAGAATTACTTTTGGTATTATCAATTACTTGAGGTGAAAGAATATCCGATTCTAAAAACAATTGGTTGTGTCCTCGGCACTTGCCGGTAACTCAGGAAATCCCACAGTAACTGCGCCTTGGTGCTTTTCATAATTTTCATATTAACAGACATTTTTTTGCTTATACCGATTAACCCACTCTGCTGCCATGCATTTAAGTTTTTCAATTCTTCAACTTTATTGAAAGCCGATTTATAATTCATCTCAAACCCACCACTTATCCAGAAAGTTTTTTTAAGATTATAGTCCAGGAAACTTCTCAAGCCAGCCCCCTGGTGTGTTATCGATATTTGACGAAAACTTTTACCCCAGCCAATTTTATATGAAGCGCCAACACCGATTACACTTTTATCGGTTAGTTTGTATCCCGCCGATAATCCTATATCGCTCGTTACGGGAAAAAATGCATTACTCTTTTGCGATTGCATATTTGTACCCACTTCAAGGCGCTGCAGAAACGTTTTTGTCTTCTGACCGTTCGGTCTAAAATCTGGTAATTCATCATCGCTGCTTCCGTTGCCACCGGCTTGCATCATTTTCTCTTTTAATTGCTGTAATTGATTCTGCGCCTCCAGTATGTTGTTCTTCACTTCCTGCAATGCGTTTGGCCCGCCTGCGGCCACCTGTTGTTGTATTAACTGATTTACCTGTACTCTTGTTTGAAGCCCCGACAAACTCTGCAGGTAGGTGGGATCGTTTGGATCGTCAACCGGCATGCGAAATAAGCTTGCCAGCATACTGTTTCTCTTCATGAAATCCTGGAAGAGTTTTGTTTTGGCGAGGAGTTCAACTGCTTTGCGTTCAATTTTCTTTTTGTCTTTGATTAGCTCTTTATATTCTTTAACCTGCTGGCTGTAGTAGTAAACTTCTTTATTGAGGTTCCTTAGCTCTTTTGCAAAACCGAACCGGCTCACTTGTTCTTTTAAAAATTCTTTTTGGCTTTTTAAGAAACTCCTGACCTCTTCGGCTTTTTGAAATTTATCTTCGAGTCCAGTAATGCCGGAAAGCCCTTTTCTGAGTTTGCCATCAATATCTTTCACCTGGTTAACATAACCTTTGTTGGCGTTAAGAAACTTAAAAGATGTTTTAAGTGTATCGAGAAAGGGAATGTATTGGCCAGGTGTCTGAGGCTGTTCAAGGTTATTTTCGAAATTCCTGAATTTGTCCTCTGCAGCGCCGAATATACTTTTCGCTGCGAGCGAATCAATCTTGTACAACTTTTTCTTCAACCTGTTTTGTTGTTTCCGAAATCGTAAGAGAACTCTTGCAGTTTTATTGTCGAGCTTTTCCTGCAGACTTTCAGTTTTCGCCGAAACCTGTTCGAAATACCTGGAGGAAATTGCGGAGTGATGGACAGTCGGCGTATCCTGCGCGATAGCGATCAAGTGCACGCAGCATAAAGCAGGCAAAATCATGAGGACAAGGCGACTCATTCAGCAGTTTAGGTTTGCAGTTTATAGTTCGGTCGGAATTGGAATTACGAATTCAGGGAGTACAGAAAGTTCGGTAGAGATGGCTAACATGATAAGCCAACTGCTGCGAATTTATCAGAATTCGAAAATGATTTCCAAACATGGAAAATTATATTTTGATGTTATAAATGCAAACACTTACAGCAGTTCATCATCTTTAATTAAATAAAAGTGGAATTATGAAAGAGTGAAATATAAATTTCAGGAACTTCAAAAAATTTCACTTTTTCATTGGAGATTTTGAGACCAGCAGTTGATTTTAATTTTATCAAACTGTTTGAACATTGAACCCGAAGAATCGGAAGATTTAGTTTTTTTGAGGCACCGTTAAAAAACGGTATTTATATCGGGTGTTTTCACGGGTTATTTTCTAAGTGCTTACATTTAGATATGTAATGTGTGGCGGTTACACAAACTGTCAGAACAATACCTCTTTGCGAATATTTTTCTGATTTTTTATTGCGGAAGCCAGAAACAATTGCATTCTTGTAAGTCCGGAACCAATTAACTCAGATTTGCCGGGTAATGAAGGAAAAATGTCGGTGCAGATCTAACAAATTACCTCCAACCCAATCCCGGTGCAACATGCTTCAAAATAGAAGACAATACGTGTACGTTGTACTCTACCCCTAATGTATTCGGGATTGTTAAAAGAAGTGTATCCGCTTCCTGGATAGCTTCGTCTTTCGCCAGTTCTTTTATGAGCTGGTCGGGTGGCGCAGCATAACTTTTTCCAAAAATCGCACGCCTGTCGCTTTCAATAAAGCCGATCTGATCGGTACTTTTTGCCTGCTGTCCGAAAAGTAACCTGTCCTGTTCATTGATCAAAGCAAATATTGAACGACTCACCGAAATCCTCGGCTCGCGAGTATGTCCCGCTTTTTTCCACGCGTCTTTATACAACCTGATTTGCTCCGCC
>JAEUVS010000046.1 GCA_016786745.1 Chitinophagaceae bacterium
TATGTATAACTACATAAAGGCACTTCACGTCATTTTCGTCGTTACCTGGTTCAGCGGCCTGTTTTATATCGTCCGGCTATTTATATATAATACCGAGGCGGGTAGCAGGGACCCGGTGGCCCGCGAAATTTTGAGATCGCAATTCAGGGTGATGATAAGAAGATTGTGGTTAGGAATCACGTGGCCATCTGCTATTTTAACGGCGATATTCGGTGGATGGATGTGGTATTTGCTCGGAGTGTTACCCGTTTGGCTGATGGTGAAATTGTGTTTCGTAGTCGGATTATTCATCTACCATTTTTCTCTCCATATTATATATCTCCATCAAATGAAAGGGTTGTTCCGGTATTCTTCGCAGCAGCTGCGCATCTGGAACGAAGTCGCGACTATTTTCCTGGTAGCCATTGTGATGCTTGCAGTGGTGAAAGAAAGTATGAGTTGGGTAAGAGGTGTTGTTGGATTGATACTGTTCGCAATTGTCCTCATGCTGGCGATCAGGATTTACAAACGCCTCAGAAAATAAAAGCCCTCCGAAAGGAGGGCTCTATTAAGAGAACAGTTTTTCCGGACTTGGCCACTAACTTTGGTTTTCCGGATATTGATAGTTTTTACCTGGTCCTTTTTCCACAGGAATATCAGAACTAAAAACGGGTGGTGTAAAAAACACAGGAAATAAGGTCCAGTTTAAAAGCGGGGGATCAAAAGCCTTCGTAGGAGTGAATCGGAATAGCGGAAAATTGGATCAGTGAATGTAGAAAATTGGATCAAAACGGTGATAAAAGGAAAGGGGAGTAGGAATACTCCCCTTATTAACCCCTAAACCCTAAACCGTAGAAAAAAAATATTAGAACTATCGTTCAATAAAGTAAAGTATAAGTTGTCGTTTTTCATCTCACAAATCAATCTTTCTTCTGTTTTTAGTGCCCATAAACTATGCCAAAAGTACCAATTCGTCCGAATATAGGGGTAAGCACGTAGATGCTTTCTGCGAACTTTAAAATTTCATTATAGATTCGGAATTAAGAACTGGTGCTTTCGTTTTTTTTGACGACATCCGGCTGCGATACATTCACTATTATTCGGTAATTTTGCACACTTTTTTTATTATAGAAATTCCCACCTTACGGTATGGCAGGCAGATACAGAGAATTTTCGAAGCTGAATTTACCGGCGATAGAGCAGGAAGTGCTGGCCAAATGGAATGATATACAAGCGTTTGAGAAAAGTGTTTCTCTCCGCGATGCTAACAAACCATTTGTCTTCTACGAGGGCCCGCCGAGTGCTAATGGTCTGCCCGGCATTCACCACGTTATTTCCCGCACCCTAAAGGATCTCGTTTGCCGCTATAAAACGATGCGTGGTTACCAGGTGAAACGAAAAGGTGGTTGGGATACGCACGGCCTTCCGGTAGAACTGGGCGTGGAAAAAGAGCTGGGAATCACCAAAGAAGATATTGGAAAAAAAATTTCTGTAGAAGAATATAACCAAAAGTGCCGCGAAGCGGTCCTCAGGTACAAGGACAAGTGGGATGATCTCACGGTGAAAATGGGTTATTGGGTCGATTTAAAGAACCCCTATGTCACATTTGAAAACAACTATATTGAAACGCTTTGGTGGATACTGAAGGAGTTATATAAGAAGGGCCTGTTGTATGAAAGCGTAAGCATTCAGCCGTATTCACCCGCTGCCGGTACCGGGCTCAGCTCGCACGAGCTCAACCAGCCCGGCACCTACAAAATGGTGAAAGACACATCGGTGGTGGCGATGTTCAAAGCGCTGAAGAATAAAAAATCTGATTTTCTTTTCAAACAACTCGAAGATAAAAACGCAGAGGTCTTTTACCTCGCATGGACCACCACACCGTGGACGCTTCCATCCAATCTCGGCCTCGCGGTTGGTCCGAATATCGAGTATGTTTTAGTAAAAACTTTCAACCCTTACACACATCTTCCTATCAACGTTGTTCTTGCCAAAGATCTCATCGCGGCATTTTTTAAAGATGAAGGAAACAACGGCGATTTTTCTTCTTATAAAGAAGGAGATAAAATTATTCCCTGGAAAGTACTCTTCACTTTCAAAGGCGCGCAGCTTGAAGAGCTGAAGTATGAACAGTTGCTTCCTTTCGAGGCCAACTCTCCTGAAAAATCCGGTGGCAATCCGTTTCGCATCATGCTCGGCGACTTTGTAACGACGGAAGATGGAACAGGCATTGTGCACACGGCGCCTGCATTTGGTGCGGATGACTTTAAAGTAGGAAAGAAGTATGATATCGGAATTCTCACACTGGTAGACAGGCAGGGAAAATTTGTTGACGGTGTTGGAGAGTTCAGCAACAGGTACGTAAAAAATTATACAGACGATAAAAATTATACTGACGTAAACGTCGATATCAGTGTAAAACTGAAAAAAGAAAACAGGGCGTTCAGGATTGAAAAATACGAACACAATTACCCGCATTGCTGGAGAACAGATAAGCCGGTACTATATTATCCGCTCGACGCATGGTTTATCCGTACAACCGCAGTAAAAGAGAAGATGGTCGCGCTAAATGAGACCATCAACTGGAAACCAAGGTCAACGGGCGAAGGACGATTTGGTAACTGGCTTGAAAATATGGTAGACTGGAATCTAAGCCGGTCGCGATTTTGGGGAACGCCGTTACCTGTTTGGAGAACCGCTGATGGCAGCGAAGAGAAATGTATCGGGTCGATCCGTGAACTAAATGAAGAAATAAGGAAGGCTGTTGAAGTGCTCGGTGGCGATGCAAATAAAGACTACCTGCACGAAGGCATTCTCGATTTGCATAAGCCGTATGTTGATGAAATTGTTTTGGTAAGTGAAAGTGGCGTGCCGATGAAACGCGTACCGGACCTGATTGATGTGTGGTTCGACAGTGGTTCGATGCCATATGCTCAGTGGGGCCTCGACCGCGCAAAAGTCGAAGCCGGCGACGAGAAACCTTTCAACGCGCCATTCGACTCGAATTATCCGGCAGACTTTATTTGCGAAGGTGTCGACCAAACCCGGGGCTGGTTTTATACGCTTCATGCTATCTCTACTTTACTGTTTGGTTCTGTAGCGTTTAAAAATTGTGTGTCTAACGGCTTGGTACTCGACAAGAATGGAAATAAGATGAGCAAGCGCGTCGGCAACGTGATTGATCCGTTTAGAACGATAGAGGAGTTCGGCGCAGATGCTACACGGTGGTACCTGATAACAAATGCGTCACCGTGGGAAAGCATGAAATTCGATCTTGAGGGGATCAGGGAAGTGCAGCGGAAGTTTTTTGGTACATTATATAACACGTACCAGTTCTTCGCACTGTATGCAAATGTTGATGGCTTCAATTTCGAAGAAAAATATATCCCGCTCAACGAGCGCCCCGAAATAGACCGCTGGATCCTTTCAACACTTAATTCGCTCATAAAAACGGTTACGGAATACATGGACGACTACGAGCCTACGCAGGCGGGTCGCGCGATAGAGGACTTTGTTGATGAGCAGTTGAGTAACTGGTATGTTCGGCTTTGCCGTCGCCGGTTCTGGAAAGGCGAATACGAGCATGATAAAATTTGTGCATACCAGACATTATATGAATGTCTCGAATCCGTAACAAGGCTGATGGCGCCGATTGCACCATTCTTCAGCGACAGTATTTTCCAGAATCTTAATGTGGTGTCAGGAAGACATAATGTAGAATCGGTTCATCATATTTTATTCCCTGGGCCCGACGAAACGGCAATTGACGGGTCGCTGGAGGAAAGAATGCAGTTGGCGCAGGATATCTCTTCCCTGGTGCTGTCGCTTCGAAAAAAGGTTAATATCAAAGTTCGGCAGCCTCTTCAGCGTATGTTGATCCCGGTTAACAATGCTGATATGAAAAAGCAGATTGGGTTGGTGGAAGAGTTGATAAAGACGGAAGTGAATGTAAAGGAAATTGAATATCTCGATAGCGATAACACGTTCATCAGGAAGAAGATCAAGCCCAATTATGTGGCTTTGGGAAAGAAACTCGGGGCTAAAATGAAGGCAGTTGCGGCGGCTATCGGGGGTATGTCGCAGGAAGATATCAGCAGGCTTGAAAAAGAAGGTTTTATTTCATTGTTAATTGATAGCGAACCTGTAATATTACAGATACAGGAGGTAGAGATTTCCAGCGAGGACATTCCAGGCTGGATGGTGGCTAATAAGGATTCTCTCACGGTGGCTCTGGATGTAAATGTTACCCCAATTTTAGTGAGTGAAGGAAACGCTAGAGAACTGGTTAACAGGGTCCAGAAGATCAGGAAGGACAGCGGATTTGAACTGACAGACAGAATCGTGGTAAAACTGTCGGAACATGGAGAGTTGAAAGACTCCATCGCCCGATTTAATAACTATATTTGCGCCGAAATTTTAGCCGATCAACTTGAAATGGTTTCAGAACTCGCTGAAGGAACGGAAGTTGAAGTAAATGATATTCCGGTGAAAGTGTTTGTTTCAAAAAAAGCCTGATAGTATGGCAACCAAAAAAAAGGCAGCTAAGCCTGCTAAGAAAAGCACCCCTGTAAAAAAGGCAGCCCCTGCTAAAAAACCGGCTGCGAAACCCGCATCCCATTCAAAAACGAAAGCTGCACCGAAGAAAGCTGCTAAACCGATACCTAAAAAATCCACCGACAAACCAGCCAAAAAAGTAGTGGTTAAACCTGTATCGAAAGCTCCTGTAAAGGCAGCCCATGGTAAACCCGTACATAAAACACCCATTAAAAAATTAGAAGTTAAACATCCAGTGATGCCGAAAAAAGAGGAAAAGAAGCCTGAGGCGAAGAAAGTCGAAGCGAAGAAACCGGAACTTATTAATATTCCGCCGCCCAAGAAACCTGCGCCGCCCGCAAAACCCGTTAAAGTTGTAATTCCAGATATTAAGACAAAGACAGTGAGGAAATACGAACCGGAGTTCACTAAATCCGTACTCGATCAGCCGGAAACCGCTGTTCAGGGTCCTACTTTAAGATATAGCGATACTGAACTGCAGGAGTTTCGTGAGCTTATTCAAAAGAAACTCGACCAGGCTAAGAAAGAGCTGACCTATCTCCAGGGACTTATTACCCGTAAGGATGAGATGGGAGGAGATGAGAACGAGAACAGGTATATGACTATGGAGGATGGTAGTATGAGTATGGAAAGAGAACAGCTTGCGCAGATGGCCAGTCGCCAGATTAACTATATCGACCATCTTGAGAAAGCGATTATGCGTATCGAGAACAGGACGTACGGTATTTGCCGTGTGACCGGGAAGCTTATTGATAAGGCCCGCCTACGCGCCGTGCCTCACGCTACGCTGAGCATAGAGGCGAAGCAGATGATGAACAAATAGCGTGAAGCGTGATCCGTGATGCGTGAGATTTTTTCGCCTCACGCTTCACGCCTCACGAATTAATTAAATTCCTTCGGCAATTCCTTGCCCAACATATACCTGTAAATAAACCTGCAAGTCTCCTTCAAATTATGCCGCGCCTTGGAGCTTCCTATCCCATGCCTCTGGTTAGGATAAATCATCAACTCAAAACTCTTATCCGCATCCTGCAGCGCATCTACCAACTGAATACTATTCTGCATGTGCACATTGTCATCAGTAGAACCATGCACCAACCGCAACCCACCCCTGTACTTTTTTACATAGGTAAGCACAGAAGTACTTTCATACCCTTCAGGATTCTCCCTCGGCGTCCTCATAAATCTTTCCGTGTAATGCGTATCATATAATTGCCAGTCGGTAACCGGGTAGTTCGAAATACCATGCGTAAACACATCCGCTCCATATGTAAGCGCCATACACGTAACATATCCTCCAAAGCTTCCACCCGTAATTCCAACTTTGTTATTATCTACCCACCGCTGCGACTTCAACCATTTCGCACACGTCATATAATCTTCTATCTCCCACTTTCCCATCTGTTTAAAAATGTAGTTGATGCCTTTTTTCCCGAAATGCCCGGAACTGCGGTTGTCCATCATCACCTGGATCATTCCTTCCTGCGCCCACCACTGTGTTAGCCCGCCGGCAGCTTTCCATCGGTCGTACACGGTGCCTGCGTTTGGTCCGCCGTAAACAGAAATCCACACCGGGTATTTTTTCGTTGAATCGAAATTAACCGGGTAGGTAATGATCATCGGTAAATCAAAATTTCCATCCGACGACTTTACTGTTACATATTTTGTTACGGGAAGTGCATATTCATCGAGTTCGGCAGTTTTTGAATTGCCAATTTCTCTCACCAACTTTCCTTTTGCATCGAACAAACCGAGTGCCGGTGGTGTGGAAACATTTGAATAGATAGCCGTAAAATATTTTCCCTTTGGCGATACATTAACCGCATCATAACAATAGTTGCCGTTTGTTAACCGTATGATCTTTTTTCCGTCGAACGATGCTTTAAATACATCGAATCTGCCGGAGTGTGTTTGCCGTGCTATAAAATACACGAGCTTATTTTTTTCATCTGTTTTCAAAATCTCTGTGCCCCAAAAATTTCCCTGGGTTATTTTGCTTATTTCTTTACCGTTGTCGTCGTACAGGTATAGATTCTCCCAGCCATCTTTATCCGATTTGATGATTACTCCTTTGCCGGCTGAAAGAAATTTAAATCGCTGGTCATCGTCGAGACTTATCCAGGTGGGTTGATGTTCAGTGTACACTGGAGTCTTCGAACCGTCAGTTTTCTTCATCTTATAAACAATAAGAGAATCCTGGCTGCGGTTCATCCATTGTACCAACAAATTATTTGCAGGGCTCCATTGTGGTGTTCCGAAATATTGATCGCGGTGCTCATCGAAGTCCATCCACACCGTGTTCTTATCGGCGATTGAAACAATAGCGATTTTCACTTCCGGGTTTTTGTCGCCAGCCTTCGGGTATCTTTCTGTTTCCAAATAGCCATGTTGCCCATCAGCGAAATAAATCGGGAAAACAGGAACATCTTTTTCGTCGAAACGCATATAAGCGATGCTCTTGCTATCGGGCGACCACCAGAATGCTTTGTAATGAGAGCTTCTTCCCAAAATCTCTTCATAATAAATCCACGACGCATAACCATTAAGGATAGTTTCACTGCCATCTGTTGTTAAAGCGGTTTCTTTGTTGCTGGCAAGTTCTGTGATGTAGAGATTGTTTGCGCGCGTGTAAGCGGCAAACTTCCCATCGGGCGAAACTGTAATGTTTTGCGCACCTTCGATCTGCGGAGCTTCTTCATCTTTTATATCCGGGTTTACATGAGGAACAGCTTTCCCGGTCAATGCATCAACAGACAGGTAGCTGTTGTTGCCGCGTCCATCATCACGAAGTTCAATGTAATGATCATCGTCGGCCCAACCGTCAACCTCGGGAAGCTGTTTAAAAATAGATGGATATTCTCCTCTGAAAATCTGGTTGAAAGTGAATGTTTTCTTTTGGGCGGCTGCAAAAAGCGGCAGCACAAAAAGGAGTGTAATGCTCGCGATCTTATTCATGTGGTATGATAAAATAATTCGGGTTAAAACTACTTCACTTCCTGCATCTCTACCAACCTTCTGTACGTGCCATTTACCGTTAATAATTCTTCGTGGGTGCCGCGTTCTACGATCCTTCCTTTTTGGAGCACGATAATTTCATCAGCGTGCCTGATGGTACTTAACCGGTGGGCGATCACGATGCTTGTGCGGTTTTGCATCATTTTGTTGATCGCGTCCTGCACGAGCCGTTCGCTTTCCGTGTCGAGAGATGAGGTTGCTTCATCGAGGATTAATATAGGCGGATTTTTGAGGATCGCGCGCGCGATTGTCAACCGTTGTCTTTCTCCGCCCGAAAGTTTAGTTCCCCTGTCGCCGATATTTGTGTTGTACCCTTCTTCTTTATTCACGATAAAGTCATGCGCGTTGGCGATGCGGGCCGCATTCTCCACATCATCCTGGCTCGCCGAAGGTTTGCTCAGCCTGATATTTTCGCGGATGCTATCATTAAAAAGAATGGGCTCCTGCGTAACGATGCCCATGTTATTCCTGAGCGACTCAAGAGAATACTGGTTGATGTTAACGCCATCAATCAGCAGTTCACCTGAAGTTACGTCATGAAAACGCGGAACAAGATCCGCCAATGTTGATTTGCCGGCTCCGGATGAGCCCACCAGTGCAATTGTTTTTCCTTTGGGAATAACGAGGTTAAGGTCCTCTAAAATGGGTGTATCGTCGTAGTAGAATGATACGTTTCGGAATTCAATGCCCTGCTGAAATTTTTCGAGCTGGAGTGGTTTCTCCACTTCATTCACCATCACCGGTGCATGTAGAATATCTTCAATACGTTTGATTGCAGAGCTGCCGCGTTGTGCATTGTAAAACGCGGTTGAAAGTGATTTTGCCGGGTTGATGATCTGGGTGAAAAACACGATGTACGTGATAAACGTATCGGGCCGGATGGCGCTTCCTGCAAGCACAAGCCTTCCTCCAAAATATAACACGCAACACAGTACCAGTATTCCCATGAATTCGGATAAGGGTGAGGCAAGATCTTTTCTGAAGATCATGCGGTTTCGCAGGTGAGTAAGCGTTTGATTGCTGGTGAAGAATTTCTTTCTTAATAATTTTTCTGCGTTGAACGCTTTGATTACCCGTAGTCCCCCGAGTGTTTCATCGAGTATCGACATCAACGTGCCCATCTCTTCCTGCGCATGTCCTGATTGTTTTCTTAGCGAACGGCTCACTCTTCCGATAATAAAACCGGTAATCGGAAGAAGTATCAACAGGAACAACGAGAGCTGCGGGCTAAGAAATATCAATACCGAAAGAATAATAATGATGGTAAGCGGCTCTTTAATCAATCCTTCCAGCGTGCTGATGATGCTCCATTCTATTTCGTTCGCATCGTTGCTCATTCGGCTGCTGATATCTCCCTTTCTCTGCTCGGTGAAATAGCCGACCGGCAGGTCCAGTATCTTTGAAAAGAGGTCGGAGCGTAGCCTTTGCATTACGCGATTGCGCAGTGGGGCAAGCACCCGGTAGGAGAGATAGATAAAACAGTTCTTAAAAAATATAGAGATGATTACGATTATACAAATTGCACCCAGGGCATATACTTCATTATGTTCACGTATCAGTGTGCTCAGGTAATATTTGAAATACTCGAGCATGCCGCTTGCAGAAAAAGTAAAGGCCGGTTCAGCATCCATTAACTTCTCTTTGTAAAATAGCAGCTGCAGAAAAGGCCCTAGCATCGCAAGAGAGAAAAGTGAGAATACAACCGAAAGCAGATTGAACAAAACATACAGTGCAATACCTCCCTTCTGGTCTTTCAGGTATTTGAGAATCGTAGAGAAACGCTTCATGCGTGGCAAAGATAGGAGTTCCGTATCTTCGTGTGATGCAGGAAGGTAAAAGGCAGAAGCAGATTGGTGGGTTGCTGTTTGAAGAAATCAGCCATATATTTCAGAGGCTCGGACTGAATATGATAGATGGCGGCATGGTATCTTTAAGTTCTGTTAAAGTTACACCCGACCTCCTTGAAGCCCGGGTATACCTCAGTTTGTTCCAGGTGAAAGATCAGGCAGCCGTTTTGAAAAAAATCCAGGAAAGATCGTGGGAAATAAAGAAAGAACTTGCGGCTAAAGTGGGCAAGCAGCTGAGAAGAATGCCCGTTCTCCAGTTTTTCCTCGACGATACCCTGGAACATGTTTTTAAAATGGAAGAACTGTTCAAAAAAATTAATGAAAATAAAGGGGACGAATGAACCTTCTCTTTGCCTGGCGTTACTTCAAAGCAAAAAAATCCACCAATGCCATTAACATTATCTCCTGGGTAAGCGTGGTGGCAATTGTGCTAATTACAGCTGCATTCATTATTCTCCTCAGTGTGTTCAACGGTTTTGAAGGCCTGGTTAAATCTCTCTACTCTACATTTTATGCCGACCTCAGAATTGTGCCGAAAGAAGGAAAATCGATTACGGTAACTCCATTGCAGTTTTCCAAGATGAGGGCGATAGTAAATATTAAAGCCATCTCTAAAATCGTTGAGGAAAAAACATTATTGCAAAACGGTGAAATACAAACGATCGTTTACCTGAAAGGTGTTGATGAAAACTATAAAGATGTAACAGCGGTGCCACAGAAAATGATCAGGGGCCAGTTTGATCTTGGCACAAGTGATGAAGCATTTGTTGTGCTCGGGAGCGGAATTGAAAACGCGCTGTCACTTATCTCCGACAGAAACCTGTACCCGGTAACTGCATATCTTTTTAAACGTGGCGTGAACATTGATGTGGTGGATCCCTACCAGGCTTTTTCCGCCGAGAACGTTGCCACGTCAGGAACTTTTTTTATTCAGCAGGATATAGATAATAAGTATGCGATTACCAATATCGGTTTCATGAAGAAAATGCTTTCGATGGCGCCCGATGAATATGGCAGCATTGAGATAGCATTGCGGGATAACGGAAGGGTGGATCAAACGAAAAATGAGCTCAAAAAAATTTTCGGCGCTGAGTATGTCATTGAATCTCGTTATGAACAGAATAAAAGTTTATACAGTGTGATGAACCTCGAGAAATGGGCCATCTATGGCATACTCACACTGATGATGATCGTCGCGGCGTTCACAATGATAGGCGCTCTCACTATGCTGGTACTTGAAAAGCAGAAAGACATACAAATATTAAAAGCGTTAGGAGCAGATAATCAGCGTATCCGTAAAATATTCCTGTCTGAAGGATTGCTGCTTGCGAGCATGGGCGCACTGGCAGGGCTGGTACTGGCGGTTGTTATCTGCTGGGCGCAGGTACAATACAAATTAATCAGGATAGAAGGCGGAACATTCCTTATCGATCATTACCCGGTTGAGTTGCGGTTCAGCGATTTTGTGCTGGTAATGGTAACGGTAATGCTGATAGCGTTCCTCGCTTCCTGGTTCCCTGCACGCAAGGCGGCGCTGCAGCCCGTAGAGTTAAAATCATAGAAAATAAAAAGAGACTTACTTTCGATAAAAATTCTCAACAAAATGAAAAAGTTCTGGACCTGCGTAGTGGTGGTATTTGTAGCGTTATTCGCAGGATGTTATGAGATAAATGAAGAAATTACTATCAACGACAACGGCACAGGTACGTATGTTACGAAAATGGATATGAGCGCGCTGTTGCAGATGATGCAGTCGATGGCAAGCGAAGAAGAAATTCAGAAAAGCGGCCTCGACCGCGTTATTGACACAGTGATCTCTCTAAAAACGGTGTTGGATACTGCAAAGGATGTAACACCTGAGCAGAAAAGACTTTTTGAGGATGGAACAATGAAAATGAAGGTAGATCTCAAACAAAGCATTTTTACTGCCGACGTAAATTTTCCATTTAAAAATTTGACCGATCTCCAGGCATTGATGTCTGGTTCCGGTACGGGAGGATTGTCGGAAGTGTTCAAGCAGGTTTTTGCGAAGAATGACAGCGCACGGCAAAGTGGTGCAGCGATGGACGACCAATCGCTTGACCAGGTAAACAATGTGTTTGACGTAACCATTTCGAATGGGAAAATTGAACGAAAACTGAACAGGGCTAAATACGATTCTGTAATGGCAAAACCCGAGCTCGAGCAGGCCCGGCAGATGATGGGTGGAGGATTTGAGATTCTTTATACCACCACCATCCGTTTACCGCGTCCGGTTAAAAAAACCGACAACGAAATGATAAGGCTGTCGGACGATAAAAAAACCGTGACGATGCGGTACGATCTGATGAAGATGTTTGAGACCCCGGAAAAATTTGCATATACAATAGATTATTGATGGAAACGGATTTTCTTGTAATAGGATCCGGCATCGCGGGCATCACGTTCGCGCTGAAAATTGCGAAAGAGTTTCCCGATAAAAAGGTGCTCATTGTAACAAAGGCGCAGGCTGATGAAACAAATACCAAATATGCCCAGGGCGGCATCGCCGGAGTGATGGATTTTGAAAACGACAGCTTTGAAAAGCATATAGAAGATACGCTGATAGCAGGTGATGGACTTTGCAATCCGAAGGTGGTGGAAATAGTTGTGAAGGAAGGAGTGGACAGGATCAGGGAAATCATCAACTGGGGAGCCAGGTTCGACAGGGAAAGTGATGGCGATTACAAGCTTGGAAAAGAAGGCGGGCACAGCGAATTCAGGATACTGCATCACAAAGATGTTACTGGAAAGGAGATAGAACGCGCGTTGCTCGATGAACTCGGCGAGTATCCGAACATCACGTTAGTGAAGCATTGGTTTGTTTTGGATATTATCACCCAACATCATCTCGGCTTGCTTGTTACAAAAGCCACTCCCGATGTGGAATGTTATGGTGTATATGTGTT
>JAEUVS010000110.1 GCA_016786745.1 Chitinophagaceae bacterium
GTCGCTCGCGCTCATCGTAACGTTCCTTCTTCAAAGGCAGATAAAAATGGTGCCTGAGATTTATGACGTGAATAATCAAAACGAAAACGAACACTGATGTTGTATGTAGTGATGATATACCTGTGGGCTTCCATTCTTCTCTATATCCTGCTCGGCGGCGCCGATTTCGGGGCAGGTATTATAGAACTGTTTACATCTCCCAAAAACAGGAGAAAAACGAGGCAGGCGATGTATCATGCCATCGGGCCGGTATGGGAAGCGAACCACATGTGGCTCATCATCGCCATCGTTATTCTCTTTGTTGGCTTTCCATTGATCTATACTACTATGTCTGTTCACCTGCATATTCCCCTCGCTATAATGCTGCTCGGGATCATCGCGCGCGGCACTGCATTTGCATTCAGACATTACGATGCAGTGATAGACGATATGCAGAAAGTGTACAATAAAATATTTGTTTATTCCAGTTTTATCACGCCGCTGTTTCTCGGGATAATCGCGGGCAGCGCAGTATCAGGTAGAATCGATACGGAAGCGACAACATTTGCCGATGCATACATCTTCAGCTGGTTAAATTTTTTTTCGCTGACAACAGGATTGTTTACGGTAGCGATATGCGGATATCTTGCTGCGATTTACATCATCGGCGAAACAACCGATCCTACTGAAAGATCGCGGTTCATTAAGAAAGCGAGATTGTCTGCAATGGCCGCGTTTGTTGCGGGAACACTTGTATTTATTGCAGGTTATTTCGAATCGGTGCCCATCTTCAACTGGATTTTCGGTAACCCCGTAAGTCTTATTGCCATTTGCGCGGCGACAGCTTCTCTTTTTGTGCAGGCGCAGTTTTTAAAACGTCGTAAAACAAACCCGATCCGCATTCTCGCCGGGTTCCAGGTAACGATGATATTGTTAGCTGTAACTGTAAAACATTATCCCAATATTGTGTTGCTGAAAGATGAAAAGTCATTGTCATTACTTGAACATGCCGGTCATGAACAAACGATTTTTTACCTCGGTGCGGCACTCCTCATCGGCAGCATTTTTATTTTACCCGCCCTCTATTACCTCCTGTATAGTTTTCAACGAAAAACAGTATGACACATGGAAAGGCCACACGTTATTATTGTCGGCGCGGGCGCCGCAGGCCTGGTGGCAGCATCGGAAATAGCGCAAAAATGCAACGTTACTATTCTTGAAACCCGCGAATTTATTGGAGGGCGAATAAGAACAACACAAGGCGCAGGAAATGATACTCTCATAGAGGCCGGTGCAGAATTCGTACACGGCGATACACCCGTTACATCCCGCCTTTTAAAGGAAGCAGGATTAAAAACCGTGAAGCTCAATGGGAAAATGTTAAGGAAAGAAGGGAAGGAGTGGACTGAGGAGAAAGACATGATAGAAGGATGGGACGAATTGGTGGAGAAGATGAAGGGGCAGAGAAACGACATGACCATGCAGGATTTTTTACAGAAAAATTTTCCGGGTGACAAGTACGCGTCCCTGCGCCGGCACGTCGGGGCTTTTGTGCAGGGTTTTGATGTAGCAGGCGTTGATGAGGTGAGTGTGCAGTCGCTCTACCGGGAATGGTCAAACGAAGGTGATCAAATGCGGATCACAACAGGCTACACATCGTTAATAAATTATTTGTACGAAAAATGCGAAAAGGCAGGCTGCCTGCTACTCACAGGAAAAACAGTGAAACAGGTCGACTGGCAAAAGAACGAAGTGACGATTTACACATCCGACGGTGAAAAATTTTCTGCAAATAAATCGATCATTACTGTTCCCGTGAGTGTACTCAGGGATATCTCGGGCAAAGCGGCCATCAACTTAACCCCGCCCGCCGACGATCACATAAAAGCCGCCTGCAATATTGGTTTCGGAACTGTTGTCAAAGTTATTCTTGACCTAAAGCAAAATCTTTGGGAAAACGGAACAGGTTTCATTTTCAGCACTGAGACAATTCCCACGTGGTGGACCCAATATCCATTAAAAAATAATTTAATTACGGGATGGGTGGGAGGTCCTGCTGCGGCCCGGCTTAGTCAACATACTGATGATGAACTTCTTGAGATCGGCGTGATTTCTTTATCTAACATTTTCGACGTAACTCCTTCATTTCTACGAAATATAATGGCATCCTCCTACGTTTTCAACTGGAGTAAAAATGAAGAATCCCTGGGAGCTTACAGCTTTTCGACGCCGGAGTCGGCAGCAGCCAGGAAAATTCTCAATGAACCGCTCGCCGGAACAGTATTTTTTGCAGGCGAAGCCTTATACGATGGCCCATTTTCAGGAACCGTTGAAGCGGCTCTTTCAAACGGAAATGCCACTGCAGCGAAAGTGCTGAAATCTCTCCACTGATCTTCATTTTTTATTTACTGTTTCATTCCAGCAGTCCATTACCCTATGTACCGTAAAAGCCATTTTAAAGTCTTATCAGCAAACCGTATGTTCCGTACGGCGATGATGATTTTATTTGCTTTTATCTCCGCAATTGCAAATGGACAGGCGGTTACAGAAATTGTTACTAACTACAATGGATACTGGAGAACGGGTCACGGGAACATAAGCCCGGTTAAACCCGACAATCACCACGAACTGATTTCATTTTCTTATAACGGCACCAGGTATTCCACAGGAGTAAACGACGCTTTGCTCAGTTCGAATGGTCTCGCTTTCACACCGGGACTTTACAACGCGCTTCCTATGACAACGATCGGGGGAGCCGCGAATGGAAACACAAAAATCGGCCTCGGTGCGCTTGTGGATGGAGTAGCAAATGGCGCAGGCCCCGCGCCGGCGCGCACGCTCGGACCATACCTGAACGACGGTATAAATGGCCTCGATATGGGCACCTGCGTGGCAAACCTTCCTGCGGGAACGATGTTCCTTTCCGTGAGCAACATCCAGGCGGCAAAAATCGGCGACGGCATACCCGACATTCTTGTAACACAGATCGCTGACCCATCCACATCATACGATTCTTATGAGTTTACAGATATAAACGGTACAAGGGTCGGTTCACCGCTAAACGTAGTGCTGAATACCATTTCGCCGGTTGGCCAATGGATGGCCGATTTCTACGAAGCAACAGGTGCAACGATACTCTCGTCAGGATATACCCAAACACAACGCGACATCAGGCTGTGGGCCGCCGATTTCACCACTTTCGGAATTAACGCCTCGAATATTTCGAACGTTGCTTACTTCAAGATCACATTAAGTGGCACAAGCGACATCGCCTTCGTCGCCTATAATTCTGCAACCATCACCGTACAGGCTGTGCTGAGCATGCGTGCGCGCCAAAGATTATCAAGAACATTGCCCGCACCGGTTGTCACCGATCTTTCCGTATTTCCCAATCCCGCAACGGACGTCGTAAATCTCACTCATCCTACGGCAAATGCTGCTGATGCCATCTTTATTTTCAGTGTCAATGGCAGCCAGGTATCGAAGTATGTTCCTGAGGTCGGCGCCACCCAAACAAAGATTCCCGTTAAAGGCCTTCCGCCCGGCGTTTACCAGGTGCTGTACACCTGTAATCAGAGGCGGCTGATGCAGAAACTCGTCATAAAATGACGACGGGTTTTCATCTCCAAAATTCCTCTCCCTTCTCCCTTCTTCCGTCTCCTATTAGACGGCTTTTCACTATTTTCGGATATGATTCTGATAGTTGACGATAAGCAGGAAAACCTTTTTTCACTACAGAAGCTTCTACAACTACACGACTTTAAAGTTGACACCGCCCTTTCCGGAGAGGAAGCCCTTAAAAAAATTCTCAAAAATTTTTACGCGCTTATAATTCTCGATGTACAGATGCCCGTGATGGACGGGTTCGAAGTGGCTGAGGCTATTTCAGGATATGGGAAATCGAAAGACATTCCGATTATTTTTCTTTCCGCGGTGAAAATCAATAAAACCTTCATCACGAAAGGATACGATTCCGGAGGAATAGATTATGTCACAAAACCTTTCGATCCCGATGTTCTCCTCCTGAAAGTGAAAACGTTTTACAGGTTATCCGAACAACGGCGAGCCCTAAACGAAATGCAGAACATTCTCAAAGAAGAGATAGAATTCAGGAAGAAAGCGGAGAAAGACTTATCCGATCTCAATCACAGTCTTGAAAAAAGAGTGGAAGAACGAACCGAAGAACTTTTCAAGATCAACAAACAACTCGAAATAAGCAACGACGACCTGCAGCAATACGCATCCGTCGCCTCGCACGACCTGAAGGAGCCGCTCCGGAAAATCCAGATATACAGCGATAAAGTCAGGCGCAGCTTTCTCAATGGCAACGACGAGGCCGACCAGTATATGCAGAAGATTATCGCTTCTTCGCAGCGCATGTCGAGGCTCATCAACGACCTTTTAAATTATTCGCGGCTGTCGGGTGAAGGACTTTTCAAACGCACCAACATTAATACAATACTCGATGAACTGATGTCGGATCTTGAAATCCTCATCGCTGAAAAAAACGCGTCGATCTACTTTGATAAATTTCCTGAAATGGACGTTATTCCCGGCCAGATAAGGCAGTTATTCCAGAACATGCTCAGCAACGCGATCAAATTTTCAAAGCCTGGTGTGGCGCCTGAAATTACTATCACCGTAAGACGAACAGAGCAGCTCGATATTGACAGCGCAGACTCGGAAAATGGAAACTATGCCCGCATATCCATATCCGATAACGGCATTGGCTTCAATGAAATTTACAAAGAGAAGATATTTACGATGTTCCAGCGTCTTCATTCGCGTGAAGCTTTCGAGGGTACCGGCATAGGCCTGGCGATTGTAAAGAAGATTGTAGAGAAACACAATGGGATTATTACCGTAAACAGCAGGGAAGGAGAAGGTACCAACTTCACGTTTGTATTACCTATTCTTCAAAATAAGCCTGTTGCAGAAAAAGAATTAAGCGCTATTTAAATCTTTCCTGTAAATGCCAAACACCTTTAAACGCAATGTTATAATCGGTTTCGGATTTTCATTGCTGTTACTCCTCCTCACTTCAATCGCTTCTTACATTAGTATTCGCAACCTTATAGACACTGCCGAATGGGTTGACCATACCAATAAGGTCATCGCCCAGCTTGAAGTAGTGAACTCGGCGCTGATGGAATCGGAATCGAGCCAGCGCGGATACCTGTTGACCGGCGAAAGCTCTTTTCTTGACGCATTCGAAAATAATTCAAAAGAACTCCCTGGAGCCATTGCCAGCGTCAAGGCCCTTACTGCCGACAACCACGCACAGCAACAGAATCTTACACGGCTCGAATACCTCGTAAACCAGCGTGTTTCTATTCTCAAACTAGGTGTAGACACCAGGAAGGAAGGAAAACTGCTAAACAATTCGCAACTCCTACGCGGGAAAGAATATATGGACGAAACACGAACGCTGATTCGCCGCATGGAGCAACTGGAAAAGACCCTGTACACGCAGCGTTCAGCAAGACTTGACCTGCTAATTACTTATACGCCTGTAATTATAGTGATCGCCGCGCTGATGGCCATCGCTATTACCGTTTTCTTCTATGGCCGTATCATCGCCGACTACCGCAAACGCACTCAACTGCAAGAGGAACTTGAACACAAGGATTATGAACTCAGCCGGCGCCTCTCCATTCTCCGCGACCTCGCACAGAAAATATCGCAGGGCGACTATAAGGTAAGAATTGGTGATGAGGGAAAAGATTTACTGGGAAACCTTGCCGGCACTCTCAATAAAATGGCTGAATCGCTCGACTATTCATTCGGACTATTATCTGATAAGGAATGGATGCAGGCGGGCACGGCAGGTCTGAATAAAAACATGGTCGGCGAAATTGAAATCAATCATCTCGCCGAAAATATATTGAACTATCTCGTTAGTTATACCAACAGCAACGTAGGCGCCTTTTACCTTTCAACGAACAACGACGAGATGGAACTGGTCAGCACTTACGCCGCCAACGGAGTGGTGAAAAAAACGGTAACAATTCGCGAAGGCCTCGTGGGCCAGGCGGCAGCTGACAGAAAAATGATATTGCTCGAAAATGTAAAACGGGGACAGCTCGACGTAATGTATTCTTCGGGAGCGCTTACCCCGGCAAACATCGTAGCGGTTCCGATTATGCACGAAGACTCAGTGAAGGGTGTCGTGGAGCTCGGGAAACTGTCGGCTTATTCAAATAACGAAATACAATTTCTGAACACCGTTTCTTCGCTCGCGGGTGTTACCATCAATACAAGCCAGAACAGGCGCCGGTTGCAGGAGTTGCTCGAGGAAACGCAGTCGCAGGCGGAGGAACTGCAGATGCAGCATTCTGAACTCGAAAACATCAATGAAGCGCTTAAGGCAAAATCGCAACGTTTGCAGGTGTCGGAAGAGGAATTGAAGGTGCAGCAGGAAGAATTGATGCAAACGAACACGGAGCTTGAAGAAAGAACCACGATGCTCGAAGAGAAGAACCAGATGATCGAGGAGCGTAACATCGAAATTCAAAATAAGGCGCGCGAGCTGGAAATAAATGCGAGGTATAAATCCGAATTCCTGGCGAATATGTCGCACGAACTTCGCACGCCACTCAATTCTATATTGCTGCTCGCACGATTGATGTCGGACAACAAACGTCAGAACCTGGACGAAGAGCAGATTGAATATGCGCGCGTGATAGAAAAATCGGGACAGGGTCTGCTGACACTTATAGATGAAATCCTCGACCTGTCGAAGATCGAAGCTGGTAAGATGACGATGGAATACCAGGATATTGCGCTGAGAGAAATTACCAACGACCTGAACGCACTGTTCCATCCTGTGGCGCATGAGAAAGGCATCCGCTTTAATATTTCAATTGATAAAGATGTGCCGGCGCACATTGAAACAGATAAGCTGCGGCTCGAACAGGTACTCAAAAATCTTATTTCAAACGCGATAAAATTCACTTCGAAGGGACAGGTTGACCTGTTCGTAAAAAAGACTTCAACTGGTGGCAATGCGCTTGTGTTTACTGTGAAGGATACTGGTATCGGCATACCTGCAGAAAAGCAGGCGCTGATATTCGATGCGTTCCAGCAGGCCGACGGATCCACACGCCGGCAGTATGGCGGAACCGGTTTGGGATTATCTATCAGTAAACAACTGGCAAAGCTTCTCGGAGGTAAAATAGAATTGGAGAGTGAACCGGGGAAGGGAAGTGAATTTCATCTCACGGTTCCGGTTACACGAAAAGACAGGAACAGGTCTGTTGAAGCTGAAACCGTTGAAACGCTTCAAACTTCAGGACTGCAGGCCGGCAAGAACCTCGATGACAGGGGAGTGCTGATTACGGAAGATGATACGTCGGCGAAAATGACGCAGGTGCTTCAACGCATAGAGCGTGTGTTAACGAAAGAACCCAGGAAAGTATTGATTGTGGAAGAAAACAGGATGCATGCGAGCGCCCTGTTTTATTTTCTTGAAAACTTCAATATCGATAGCGAAATAAAATCGGGCACGAACGAAAGTATTGAGACGCTGCTTCGGAAAGATTCAGGTTGCGTAATTTTTGATATGAGCGCCGAGAGAGATCGGTTGTACGAATCGCTCGAAAAAATAAAAACAACTCCAGGGCTGGAGTTTCTTCCTGTAATCATATTTACAGGTAAAAGTTTGTCGAAGCTGGAAGAAGGTCGCATGAAGCAATATGCGAATTCCATCATCATCAAAACAGCGCATTCGTACCAGCGCATTCTCGATGAGGTGTCGCTGTTCCTGCACCTTTCACAGGGGCGAAGCAGTTCGCAAAAACTGCACGACCTGGGCAGGTTGACAGAAGTGTTGAAAGATAAAAAAGTGCTGATCGCCGACGATGATGTGAGGAATATTTTCTCACTCAGCAAGGTGCTCGAAAGTGCGGGTATGAATGTTGTATCTGCTACCGATGGTAAAGAAGCTTTGCAGCAACTGAACAGCGATCCGTCGGTTGATATTGTGCTGATGGATATGATGATGCCCGAGATGGATGGCTATGAGGCGATGCGCGCCATCCGTACAATGCCAGGCATGAGCAAACTGCCGATTATTGCCGTTACAGCGAAAGCGATGGCGGAAGACAGGCAGAAGTGCATCAGCGCGGGAGCATCGGATTATATTACGAAACCGATAGATAAAGATCAGTTGATGTCGCTCCTCAGGGTATGGCTGTACGATAAAAACTGACATCTAAAATGAAAGACTTTGGCACCTGAAGACATTGGCGACGATGAGCTCGCGTTACTGCTTAACGAAATTGTGGAGCGTTACGGGTACGACTTTACGAGCTATTCAACGGCGTCGGTAAAAAGAAGAATCAGCCGCCTCTTTATTCTGGATCACTTCAAATCATTCGAAGAATTTCGGAAAACGGTTCTCACCGAAAAAAATTACATCAGGCGTTTTGTCCAGGAAATCACTGTGAACGTTACAGAAATGTTCCGTGATCCGGGCTTCTATAAACTGCTTCGCACACAGGTGCTGCCGGTGCTCGCTACATATCCTTTTGTGCGAATATGGCATGCGGGCTGTTCAACAGGAGAGGAGGTGTATTCGATGGCGATTATGCTGAAAGAAGTGGGTATCATGGAGAAATCGCTGATGTATGCCACAGACATCAACCCCGACGTGCTCGACCAGGTAATGAAGGGAATATATCCGTTGCGAAGCCTGAAGTTGTTTTCAGAAAATTATATTCTCAGTGGGGGAAAGGAAGATTTTTCTTCATATTACACGGCGAAATATGATCTCGCGAAATTTGATGATGAACTCAGAAGCAAGATGATTGTGTCGACACACAACCTTGTTTCGGACAGGTCGTTCAACGAATTTCAGTTGATCATATGCAGAAACGTGTTGATATATTTTAACAAGCCGCTCCAGGATAAGGTGCTTGAACTTTTTGACGCCAGCCTGGAGCCACGTGGCTACCTTGCACTTGGATCGAAGGAGCAGATTAAGTTCGCGTCGATCAGCAGTAGATACGAGCAACTCGACCCTAAAGAAAAAATATGGCGAAAGCTACAGTAAACGGCGATTTCCGCGTGGTGGCAATGGGCGGTTCAGCGGGCAGCCTCGAGGTGATATTACAGGCATTCCGGGAGCTTACCAATACCAGGATTGCGACGGTGCTTGTCATCCACCGGAAGGAATCGCTTCATTCCGCGCTTCCGGAAATGCTCAACACGAAGAGCCATGTAACGGTTAAAGAGGCCGAGGAGAAGGAACGGATCATGCCAGCCCATGTGTATATAGCGCCGGCCGACTATCATTTGCTGATCGAGCCGGATGGAACGTTTTCGCTTGATTATTCCGAGAAGGTGAACTTCAGCAGGCCGAGTATTGATGTAACTTTCGAGTGTGCGGCTGCCGTTTTTGGCAAAAAGGTGATCGGGGTGTTGCTTTCGGGGGGTAATGCCGACGGAGTGGCAGGTTTAAAGGCGATTAAAAAAGCAGGCGGTATGTGTGTGGTCCAGAACCCGAAATCGGCCCTGGTAAGTTTTATGCCGCAGCACGCCATGAACGAGTTGGAGGTAGACAAAACGCTCGGGTCAGGGGAAATCGGCGCCTTTCTAAATAGTATACAGTAGCGGGCAAAAATATTTTTGGACTTCGTTATTAATCTTGATAAATTGATATATAATTCTGATTCCTAAATTCTGATTCCTATCAGGCTCTTTTAGTGGCAGGGCCAACCACCGTTCAAACACCTTCAGTTCGGGCTTTGCCGGTTTGTAGAAAGATTTATCCATAACCCGCAATTAATTATCAGTAATAATTTACCGTCTTATACAATAATAAGAGGGTTAGAGAGTTATACATAACTTAACCTGGAAAGTTGGGATTGGTGCAAGATTTGTAACAGTGGTGCAACAAGGAGGTGAAATGTAAGGATGAATGCTGATTTAGAGGAACCTAAAATTTTGATTTGCCGCATTTAAGAATTACTTTCGCAGTTCCTGAAGTACCATATCCTGCAACTGATTTAGTAGTATAGTTCCTACTTTCTTTTGGTTGAAAAACCGCCGACTCAGCTTGATTAAAATAAAGATATATTATCAGTTAAAGCGTCTATGAAAACAGGTTTAGTTAATGCCCGGAAAAAGTTTGTAGTACTCCTTGTATTAGGTTTATCGTTAATATTTGGCGCTTGCGTTGATTCGAAACCTCTAAAATATTTTCCCGATCTGGCTGAAGGTGTGATTCCCAACTCGATCGCAAATCTGGAGCCGGTTCTTGCAAAAGGTGATATCCTAAGTATATCTGTTACAAGTCCAAATCCTGATGCGACTGTAATGTTCAACGCTCCAAACATGGCTGCTAACCAAACGACTGCCGCTGCGGGAAATATTGCTCCATCTTCAGGATATCTGATAAGCCAGGATGGCTTCATAGAATTCCCGGCGCTCGGAAAAATTACTGCATCAGGACTTACAAAGCAGAAACTTAAAGAAGACATCACACAACGGCTTACCGACAGCAAATTATTAATCGATCCGATCGTAACGATCAGGTTGCTTAACTACCGCGTAACAGTTCTTGGTGAAGTAACGCGCCCCACAGTAGTAACAGTTCCAAACGAAAAAATATCAATACTTGAAGCGATAGGTCTTGCCGGCGATATAACAATCTACGGTAAAAAAGATAACGTTCTCCTGATAAGAGAAGAGAAAGGAGGGAAAGTAGTAAAACGCCTCAACCTGAACTCGAGCGAAATACTTTCATCGCCTTATTATTACCTGAAATCGAATGATGTGGTGTATGTGGAACCGAACAACGCGAAGGCAGCTTCATCGAGCCGGTCGCAGCAACTGCTGCCAACCATTTTAAGCGGCCTGTCGTTTATAGCTATCATTCTGACAAGGGTGATAAACTAACAACACAAAAAGAATATGAGCATAAAGGTTACAAAGAAGAGTGGTATTCAACAAGACGGCAACATCGTACAGCAGCTCCTGTTCAGGTACCTGCCGTACTGGCCGCTATTTGTTGTAATGCTGGTGCTGGGTGTCGCAACTGCCTACGTTTATATACGCTACGCAATTCCTGTTTACCAGGCGAAAGCATCCATACTCATAAAAGATGAAAAGAAAGGTACAGCAGAATCTAAAATGCTGGAACAGATAAACGTGTTCGGAACAAACAAGATCGTTGAAAACGAAATTGAAATGATCCGCTCACGCGCACTTCTTAAAAATGTGGTAAAGAATCTTAAACTCTATGCCCCTGTTTATGAAGAAGGAAAAATAAATATCGTTCCCGCGTTTACGAAATCACCTGTTGAACTGGAAGTGAGCAATATGGACTCACTCGTTTCTGTAAGCAGGATCTTTTTCAGCTACGATAAGAATAAACAAATCGTTACCGTAAACGGCAAACAGTTTCCACTCAACCAGTGGGTGCAAACTGAATATGGTTCTCCATGGAAGTTTACTGAGAATCCGTATTACGAAAAATGGCACACTACAAAGTCGATGTTCTTCCAGCTCATCGAACCAAAATATGTAATTGACTATCTCGATGAACAACTCTCTGTGGCCGCTCCAAACAAGCAGGCAACAGTGCTCGACCTGAAAGTAAAAGATCCCGTGCCTGTGCGCGGAAAGCTTATTCTTAACGAACTCATCCGCCAGTACACAATGGCTGCGGTGAGCGACAAGAACGAGCTTGCACTGAATACACTCAAATTTGTTGAACAGAATCTTTCTGCAACAAAAGCAGAGCTGGATTCAATTGACAGGGCGATACAAACTTTCAAAACAGTACAGGATGTAGTTGACATCGGCGTACAGGGCCAGCAATATCTCGCTGCGTCGGGTACAAGCGATGCCAAACTAAGTGATATTGACGTTCAGCTTTCGGCACTGAAAGAAGTAGAATCATACGTTCGTTCAAAAGGACAGGGGGCCGGTATTGTACCTTCAACTCTTGGTCTTAACGATCCGCTTCTGTCGGGTCTTCTTACAAAACTATATGATGCCGAAGCGCAGTACCAGAAACTGATTACCACCACCGGTGAAAACAACCCGATGGCCGTACAGCTCCGCCAGCAGATAGAAGGTTTGCGTCCCAGCATTCTCGATAACATTGCCAGCCAGAAAAGAAATCTCACTGCCAGCCGGTCAACACTTGCTTCAAGCGGCAGTAAATACAGCTCACTCCTGAGGGCAATGCCTGAACAGGAAAGACAGCTGACTTTTATCAGCCGCGACAGGGAAGTGAAAGCCGCCCAGTACCAGGCGCTGCTGCAAAAGAAGGCAGAAACAGAATTGAGTTTGAAAGCGTCTGTGTCCGACAGCAGGATCGTGGATGAAGCAGAAGCAAGCTCTGAGCCGGTAAGCCCGAACATTCTTTTTGCATACCTCGTATCGGTAATGTCGGGACTTGGTATCGCAGTACTGATCATCGCACTTAAAGAAGGTTTCAACAGGACAATACTTTTCCGCAGCGAAATAGAAAATTATACGAGTGTTCCGGTTATCGGTGAAGTGATTCACGATGCAAGCGGACAGCCCATCGTGATATCTCATGACAGGAAAAACTTCATCGCGGAACAGTTCAGGCAGATACGTACTTCGCTGAGCTATCTCGGCATCAGCTCGAAGAAGAAAAAGATTTTGATCACCTCAAGCATACCTGGTGAAGGAAAGAGCTTTGTGGCGGCTAACCTCGCCATCAGCCTTGCGCTCACCGATAAGAAAGTCGTTCTCCTCGAAGTGGACCTTAGAAAGCCCAAGTTGAGTGAGATATTTGGTATGCAGTCATCAGTAAATGGTATCAGCAACTACCTGATAGGTGAGAAGGAAGCAGATGAAATCATCAGGCGCACAGAAGTGAACCCGAACCTGTTCATCATTTCTGCCGGCCCGATTCCACCGAATCCTTCTGAGCTTATCCTTAACGGAAGGATACAGGAGTTACTGGTTTACCTCGAAAACGCATTTGATTTTATCGTAATAGATACCGCACCCGTGAGCCCTGTTACCGATGCATACCTGTTGTCGCAATTCTGCGACGCCACCCTGTATGTAGTGCGTCATGCTTATACCCCGCGCATTTACCTGCAGTTGCTGGATGAAAATAACCGTGTGAGAGGCTTAAAAAACCTCGCGCTTATTTTCAACGGTGTTAAGGCAAGAGGTATCGGGAAAGGAGGTTATGGAAATGGGTATGGTTATGGATATGGAGTTGGCTATGACGATGTAGACACGAAGAGCGGCGCCAGGAAGAGCAAGTTATTTGGAAAAGCGTATAGGTAAAGGGAACAGATAGAGCAAAGCTCTGGTTCGTAGAGAAGTATATATTAAAAGGATCGAACCCTTAAACTCATGATGTGAGTGAGGGGGCGCAGCCTTTTAAAAAAAGAGAAAAACTGAAGAAAGAAAGTTAATTGTCACCTGCTATGAACATTGAGAAAGCTACATGGTATGCATTGTACACGAAGCCGCGGTGGGAGAAAAAAGTGGCTGATCTTCTTACAAAAAAGAAGATAGTTAACTATTGCCCATTAAACAGGGTTCAAAAGCAATGGAGCGACCGCAAAAAGATCGTTTTGGAGCCACTGTTCCGGTCCTATGTATTTGTATGCATTCCCGAAAGCAGGCAAACGGAAATCAGGCAGACCGACGGCGTTATCAACTTCGTTTACTGGCTCGGCAAACCCGCTATCATCCGTGACAATGAAATAGACGTTATCAAGAGATTCCTCCACGACTACGAAAACGTACAACTCGAAAAAGCTGAAGTAAATCTCAACGACACTGTAAGGGTAACACATGGACCTCTTCTGTTCATGGAAGGAAACGTAGTTGAAGTAAAACATAAAACTGTTAAAGTACTTTTGCCTTCTCTCGGATTTACGCTTGTTGCCGAGGTAGACAAAACCCATATCGAAAAAGTGAAACTCGTAAGGCAATTCGATCTGACGCATAACGATAATATCAAGCTTTCGAATTAGCCCCGGCTTTCTATTCCGTAACAGTGATCAGCATTAAATTTTACAGGATTGGCTGTTGACGCAGGCCTTCATCAGGGATCAAAGAAGAGCCTGGTCAAAAACGTATTTTCACTTGGAATCGTCCAGGTGTGTAACTATGTTTTTCCTTTTATCACCGTTCCGATTGTATCCCGTATAATCGGTCCCGATAAATTCGGCGTTCTCAGCTTCGCCAGTTCGTTCGTTACCTATTTCACCCTCCTCATTAATTTCGGGTTCGACCTCTCGGCAACCCGTGCAATAGCGGCCAACCGCAACAACAAAGAAGAACGGAACAGGATTTTTAACCAGGTGGTACTGGCTAAGACACTCCTGTTCAGCATATCCCTCATACTGTTCCTTATCGCCCTGTTTACCGTTCCACAACTGCGGGACGAAAAAGAGGTAGCGATTTTTAGCTTTTTGCTGTGCTTCGCCTGGGTAATTACGCCAAACTGGTTGTACCAGGGAATGCAGGAGCTGTCGCGCGTGGCGATTTTCAACCTCGTCACCAAGGTCATCTTCACGGTCATCATCCTCGCCATCATCAGGGAGAGAAATGATTATATCTGGCAGCCGCTCGCAATAAGTATCGCCCAGATATTGGTAGGAGTATATTCTTTTGTGTACGCCATACGGCGCTACGACATCCGGTTAGCGCTCAGCAGGCTGCAGCCGGTGCTTCAACTTTTATGGAGCGAAAGAATCATCTTTTTTTCGATGGTGGTGATCAACCTGTACACCACCACGAACGTGGTACTGCTTGGTTTTTTGCAGTCTGAAACACAGGTTGGATATTATTCTGCCGGCTACCGGCTTATCCTCATTATACAATCACTTATTTCTATACCGCTTTCGCAGGCTATGTTTCCCTTTATCGGGTCGGCGTTTGGGCAAAGCCGTGAGAAGGGCCTCGACATGGTCAGGCAGATGTTTCCAGTGGTAACAATTCTCACGTTCAGCGCAGCGCTGGTGCTTTGGATTTTTAGTCCGCTCGTGATTTTGACTATTTATGGCCACAAATTTGAACCCTCCATAATGGTGTTCAGGATTTTGGCGTTTGTACCTGTAGTAGTAGGCTGGAGCAACCTTTTCGGTATACAAACGATGATTAACCTGAAAATGGATAAGGTATTTTTCCGGATAACCGCCGTTGGAGCGGTTACGAGCATTTTGCTCAATTTCCTGTTTGTGTCGAAATTTGGTTTTGTGGGAACGGCAATTTCGTGGGTGCTCACTGAAATTTTCATCGTCACCTGCATGTATGTGGTGCTATCGAGAAACGGCATCAATATCATCGAAAAAAAATATTTTTCGCCTTCACAATTAAAAAAATATCTCAGGCCGATCATTCTTTCCGTTAAACAAAAGATCAACAGGTAAAAATCCAATATGAAGAACTATTTAATTGTAGGCGCTGGCTTCTCGGGCGCCGTTATAGCAGAAAGGCTGGTGAATCAACTCGATTGCAGGGTGGTGGTAATTGATGAAAGGGATCATATCGGTGGCAACTGTCACACGAAACGCGATAGCGAAACAGGCGTAATGGTACACACATACGGCCCCCACATTTTCAATACGGATAATCTCGAAGTATGGGACTACATCCAAAAATTCGGAAAGTTCGAACCATTTGTAAACAGGGTTAAGATTGTATATAAAGGACAGGTTTATTCAATGCCGATTAACCTTCACACAATCAACCAGTTTTATGGTAAAACTTTGAATCCGAAAGAGGCCAGGGAATTTGTAGAGGGTCTCAGCGATAAATCTATCGGTGAGCCCAGGAACTTCGAGGAGCAGGCCATGAAATTTATTGGCAGGGATCTTTACAGGGCCTTCTTTTACGGTTACACAAAAAAGCAATGGGGCTGCGAGCCATCGGAGCTCCCGGCCTCAATCCTGAAAAGGCTGCCGGTGCGTTTCAACTACAACGACAACTACTATAACAATCCCATCCAGGGTATTCCGGTAGATGGCTATACTGCGATTTTCGAAAAACTTCTTGATCATAAGAATATTGAAGTGCGGCTCAGCACTAAATTTGACAGGAAATTTGATACAGCCGGGTACGATCATGTTTTTTATACCGGGCCTATCGATTCATTTTTCGAATACAGGCATGGACGGCTCTCTTACAGAACCGTGTATTTTGAAAAACATGTGACGGATGGCGATTACCAGGGCAATCCCGTGATCAACTACTCGGAAGAATCGGTTCCTTATACGCGCGTTCACGAACACAAACACTTTACGCCATGGGAATCACATGATAAGACGGTTTACTTCAGGGAATACAGTAAAGAAACGACGGAGAGTGATATACCCTATTATCCCAAAAGACTTTCGGCCGATATGAAGATTCTGGAAAAATACCAGGACGAAGTTGAAAAGCTCGCAGGTTACACCTTCCTCGGAAGGCTGGCCACCTATCGGTATATGGATATGCACCATGTGATCGCCGAAGCCTTAACCGCCAGTAAAAAATTTATTGACTCCGCCAGATGACCTACAAGAAAATCTTTCTGAGCACAGAAATCCCGGACGACAAAACGGCCAAAACAAAAGCCAAAGTAGACGTGATGGAGATTCTCGAGAACCAGGGGTACCATTCATTTTACTTTCCCAAAGTCAATACCCTCGGGCAGATCATCCGCTTTTGGAGAGCATTGTCGAAAGTCGTGGACAGGAACAGTCATCTTGTTCTTGAATACCCCTGCATGCCCCGGAAAAGAATATGGGCCATTACCACATTCAAATTTTTGAAAGGCATCAAACTGTACGGAGTGATCCACGACATTGGTGACCTTCGTTTTCCTGAAAGAAAACAGATGTCGGACATGCTCTTTCTCAGCAAGTTCGATGGGCTCATTTCACATAATGCTTCAATGACCGTCTGGCTTCGTAAAAACGGTTATAAAAAGCCGGTTGTGAACCTCGAGGTGTTCGACTATTGCCTTGATGAAGAGAAAGACTTCAATGAAACGAGTGTTTCAGGAAAACTGAAAGTGCTCTACGCGGGAAACCTGTCATACGATAAAGCGACTTACATCTACGATAAAAAGCTGGGCAAGCTCGAAAACTTCCAGCTCAGCGTATATGGCCAGCATTTTGAGAAAGAGAGGATGAACGGGTCGATGGTTAGCTATAAGGGCATATTCAACCCCAACGCGCCCAACCTGCCTGAGAAATATCATTTCGGATTGATATGGGAGGGTGAAAGCATTGAAACGTGTACGGGCCAGTACGGACAATACATCCGCTTCAACAACCCGCATAAGTTTTCGTTGTACCTCTCGCTGGGTTTACCGGTAATTGTTTGGAAGGAGGCGGCCATCGCGCCGTTTGTAATCGCAAACAACATCGGCTTTACCATCTCTTCATTCGAGGAATTGGAAAAGATCGGCGAAAATGTAACCGAAAGCCGTTACCGCGAATATGTATCAAATATTCAAAGTCTTTCTAATAAAGTGAGAAACGGATTTTTCTTAAACAAAGCCATCAACCAGCTCATACAGTAAGCATGCGGAACGCAGTAAACAATCTTCAACGGTGGCTGTTTATAATTCTTTTATACGCATCCTCATTTACCGGATTCCTGTTTTCGGGGGGTAAAACGATGATGTATGTGGCTTTTGACGGGTTGATCATCTTCCTTGGCATAACCAGCCTCGGCTACCTGCGTGGCCGCCTGAGTATGATTGTGCTTTTCATTCTTGCATGTATTGTTGTTAACCTGTCGTACAGCAGTAACAGTTTCATGTATTCGATGAATGGAGTGCGGGAGATACTTATTCTTGTCGCCATTTCCCTTTTCTTTCATAAGGTTTTCGCCGACGACAACGAGGATATAGCGGAAGAGTATATCGAAATATTCAGAAAGTTCGCGGTGTTTTTCCTCGTCGCACAGATCCCGGTCGCTTACCTGCAGTACCACCAGCACGGTCCATCGGATTGGGTGGGAGGAACATTCGGTAACAAGGGTAGTGGTGTACTTACGCTTTCAATCATCTGTTTGATATTTTTCGCCTCTGATTATGTAAGGAACAATACGCAGCGCGTTTTACTGTATTGCTGCATGCTGCCGCTCCTGTTGAACGAAACAAAGGTTTCATTCATTTTCATGCCGATGCTTATCATGTTTCTTCACTTCAAGCCACGGTTAAAAAATATTGCCGGGGCAATCATCGGGGCCGCACTTTTCCTGTTTGTGTACACCAACTATTATGGCAACACGGGCGGCATGGAGTTCGAAGGTGATTCAGTCGCGGGCATGTTCAGTGGCGACTTCCTGAACGAGTACCTGATGGGCGATATATATTCGTCGGATGATATACCGCGTTTCACGAAGATTATACTTGGATGGAACCTGTGCGCCGAAAATATCCGCACTCTCCTCTTTGGCATGGAATACGGCATATTCAAAGGCGGAACGGTGGTAGAATCATCGCAGTTTGCGCAGTCTATCCAGTTTCTTATCAGCGGAACACGGCCTTATGTGTTCTTCCTGCTGATGCAGGGTGGCTTGCTGCTCATCGCCGGGTTATTCTGGCTCCTTTTTCATGTGAACGAGTATTTCAGGAGAAATAACAAGTTTAAAATGTTCCTGATGCTTGTTTTCCTGATCATGTTGTTTTATAATGACGCGTTAAGAAACCAGGGGTTCGTAGTGATTTTCTTTTTCTGCATGTTTTACGCTAACTCAAACCAATATAAAAGAATCCTGGAGCAGGCATGAAAATCCTCTTGGTAACAACTAACCAATTCGGTTACCTGGTAGACTATCACCGCTATTATACCTATCTTAAAAAGAAGGGGCACGATGTTAAATTTATTTGTGCCGACTATAAGAAGGAAAG
>JAEUVS010000118.1 GCA_016786745.1 Chitinophagaceae bacterium
AGAGTTTTATGCTGATGATAAGCCTGCAGTACAAGCGCCAGTCCAACAGATACCTCGGCAGCCGCCATCGACACAATAAACAAAAACATCACCTGCCCATCAGGTTGCTGCCAGCGCGAGCCGGCGGCAACAAACGCAAGCCCTGCCGCATTGAGCATCACCTCTACGCTTAATAACATGAATATGATATTCTTCCTTGTAAGCACTCCGATAAGCCCCAACACAAAAAGTATCGAGGCAACTATCAGCACCATATTTGAATCGAAGGGTAACATTGTTTAAGTATTTATTGTTTCAGCCTCACGTTGAGGTTCGGGCATGTTTCTTTCCGGCTCCTCGGTAAGGTAGCGGTGCAGGTTTCTCTTTTTATGTTTTCCGATATGAGCAGCGCCCACGATCCCGGCCATCAGCAAAAAACCTGTGAGCTCCACGGCAATCACGTATTCACCAAATAGCGCGACGGACACACTTTTTGGTTCCACCACAGCAATGTTGCTGACATTATCACCGCGTTGCAAAAGCAGGTAGATCATTTCACCTAACAATACAATACATAACAACGCCGGTCCCATCCACACATTTGGCTTTAGCCATGTTTTTTCCTGTTCGGACGTCACTTTGTCGAGGTTCAGCATCATCACCACAAAAATGAACAGCACCATGATAGCGCCTGCGTAGATGATTACTTCAAGCACCCCAACGAAAGGTGCGCCGATTGAAAGAAATACAACCGCTATCGCAAGAAAGGAAACAACCAGGTAGAGCAACGCATGAATAGGATGATAACGCGTGATCACCATAATCGTCGCTACGATCGCAACTGCAGATGATATATAGAATAGTAAGCTCATCGTTTTGGTTTTTATCAGGGCAACAGGCTGTGAACATCCACGGGTAGTTCTTCGTTTGCGCCGTGTCCTTTTTGTTTTACACCGGCGTCCATTCCCGCCACCTTGTAAAAATTATAACCTGGATATTTTCCCTGGCTGTTGATCAGCAGGTCTTCTTTCTCAAATACGAGGTCCTGCCGTTTGTATTCTCCCATTTCAAAATCAGGTATCAGTTGTATGGCATATGTGGGGCACGCATCTTCGCAGAAACCGCAGAATATGCATCTCGAAAAGTTAATTCTGAAGAATTCAGGATAGCGACGGCCATTTTCATCCTGCGTGGCCTGGAGTGCGATGCAATCGACCGGGCATGCGGCGGAACACAGGTAGCAGCCCACACAGCGTTCACCGCCATCAGGATCTTTTGTTAACACGATCCTCCCTTTATATCGCGGATGTAATTGAACCTTTTCTTCCGGGTATTGAATGGTTACTTTCTTGCGAAAGAGATGCAGGAAGACTAACCACATAGTGCGAAAATGTGAAAACATAGTGTTATTTTTTTTCTTGTCATCCCGAACCGCCGAAGGCGTGTGAGGGATCTTGACAATTATGAATCTTTCAAATACAACGCAACCGCCCCGGTTATCATAAGGTTCGCCAGTACCAATGGCAACAAAACTTTCCAGCCGTATTCGATCAATTGATCGTAACGCGGACGTGGAAGCGATGCGCGCAACAGTATAAAAACTCCGATAAAGAAAAATGTTTTCAGGATGAACCAAACCAGCGGCGGCAGGAACGAAGGGCCGAGCCATCCGCCGAAAAACAACGTTACTGTCATCGCGGAGATCAGCGTAATGCCAAGGTATTCTCCAATAAAGAACATACCGAATTTCATCCCGGAATATTCGGCATGAAATCCCGCGATAAGTTCACTTTCCGCCTCAGGAATATCAAAAGGCAGGCGGTGTGTTTCGGCAACACCGGCGATGAAGAAAACTAAAAAGCCCACCGGTTGTGTAACCACAAACCAGAGATCGCGCTGTGCTTCTACAATTGCCCCGAGGTTGAATGATCCTGACAGCATTACCACGCCCATCAGCGATAAGCCCATGAACACTTCATAGGCGATCATCTGCGATGCGCCTCTGAGCGCGCCCAATAATGAATATTTATTGTTTGATGCCCATCCACCCAATACGATACTGTAAACTCCGATGGAAGACATCGCCAGGAAGAATAACAACCCGATATTGAGATCTGCGACAACGATATTCGGAGCAAATGGAATGATTACAAAACTTATAAGAACCGTTCCTGCTACTATCGCGGGCGCCACTACAAAAATTGCTTTGCTGGCAAATGGAGGGATCCAATCTTCTTTGAAAAATAATTTTAGTGTGTCGGCCAGAACGATGAGGAGCCCCAGTGGTCCGGCGCGGTTAGGGCCGAGTCGGTCCTGCCATAGTGCGAGTAGTCGTCTTTCGACCCATATGAGGCCTGCGGCTATGTTTAGCAAGACGAAAAGAACACCAATTACAGTCCAGATATGTTGAGCGGTACTCATTTTCTTTTAATATTTTATTTTCGTTTTCCGTTGATCCCTCACACTCGCTTCGCTCGGTTCGGGATGACAGTATTACTGATATGTCATCCCGAGCCCAACGGGCGAGGGATCTGCGGAGAAACAATAATTATTTCGCTAGTTCAACCCAATTGCCCCAACTCATTCCCTGCGTGCCTGGTAAACCCTTCGAAACAAGAACAATTCCGTTGCGTAAACTCTCAACAATTTTAACGGGAAAAGAATATTCTTCCTTTTCCGATTTTATTGTTACCTGGGATCCTTCCGTTACATCCAGCATCTTCGCATCCACCGGCGACAACCCCATATAGGGTTCCGGCGATCGCCCGGCAATTCCTGCCGAATACACACTCAATTCATCAGAACCGAAAACATGACTCTGTGGTAACAACAACCATTTATTCTGCCGCTCACGGAAATGTTCAGGATAATCTTTAAAAAACTCAGGCATGTTGCCCGACGACTTAACAAATAATCGAACACCTGGATTTCCGCCAATCAGGTCACCGCCGATTTCCTGCTGGTATTTATTTACAGCCTGCGGCGAGTTCCAGCCTGGTTTCCAGAAGAACGGAATCGCTGACGATGGCGGCGTTCCCTGGTATCCTTCCATTGTAAACGACAGTGGCGAATCGCCGTCGGCCACAGGTTTTGGTTCGCTTACATTCCTGTTTGCAAGCATCGCAGTGCGACCGCTGTACCGATGCGGTTCACGCGGAATCTGCTCGCCATGAATACTGAAACCCGATGAAGGAGCAGCTGCGGAAATTCCCGCAAACTGGCGCAATGCAGTTTCGAGCGAACTGATCACGCTGTCGTGATGCGGGTCGTGACCATTTGCTTTACCAGAGATAATCATTTTCATGCGACTTAACCACTTCCAGCTTTCACGGATATATTTATTGTCAGGAACATAAACCTGGTAGTAACGCTGCGCTCTTCCTTCGTAACTGATCAGCGTTCCATCACCTTCTGCAAAAGTTGACGCAGGTATCAGCACATGCGCTTTTTCTGTAGTCGCGTTGTTAAGTGAATCCAGAACGATTATATTTCTGCATTTCGATAAAAATTCATCTACTATTCCCGCCGGAAGATTTCTATAAAGATCCTGTTCGAGAATTACCGCGGTAACGTTTGGCTCGCGGTTTACACGTCGCACGGCAGTGTCAAAAGCATGGCCGCGCATCATGGCAAGTCCCATACTGTTGCACTCGGGCACAACAAACGCTATTGCCGGAGCTTTGCCCGCAGCTTTTAATGCAGCCGCAATGTCGAACGCAGCTCTCAAAACCGGATCATTATAACATGATGTACCGGTGATGATAACGGGGTTGCTACACTTTAGAAGTTCATCCGCAATTGTCTTTGCCTTTGCCAGCACTGCTTCTTCAAAATTTTTGAGCTCCAGCGATGGATGGATATGGTTTGCAATTGCGAATCCAAGCCGTGCTATGTCGTCGGGGGCGGCGTTAATATTTAGCGAAGCAATTTCATCGAGCGATGTTTCTGTGACCGTTACGTTCACCATAAACCCTTTAGTGTTCTGCTGTAATTCTTTTACCGCGAGTTCGTGCCATTCGGGCATCGGTGTTTTTTCGGTCGCTTCGCGTCCACCGGTTTTCATCACGCTTTGCCGCACTGCAAGCGCCATCATCGGGGCCGTGTTCCAGATGTCTTCGCCAAGTATTACAACCGCATCTGCATCTTCAATCTGTTTCAGCGAGGCAACGGGTATTTTGCCGGAATCCAGTATGTCTGTAATTCTGCGTTCGAGCATCATCTCTTCGTTGTACACTCCACAGAAAAAATTTTCTTTTCCAACGAGGTCCAGCAGGGCGAAGTTGCTTTCCATTGAAGCCCTCGGCGATCCGATACCTATGAGAGAATGATTGGTGAGTACCGTCTCCAAGTGATGCATTAATGCATTCTCATCAACAGCCTGGTGCATTACCTGTGGTTTGGTGATCCTGTTTTCACTATTTACAAACTCATATCCAAACCTTCCCCTGTCGCACAGGAAATATCCGTTTACCTCGGCGTTGTAGCGGTTTACAATGTTCCGCAAGCCTCCATATCTTTCACCGGCAATTGTGTTGCAACCAACACTGCAATGCTGGCAAACAGAAGGCGCAGAAGTAAGATCCCATTTGCGTGTGTAATGTTGTCTTAGTGTTTTGTCTGTGAAAACGCCGGTCGGACAAACTTCGGCGAGATTGCCGCTGAACGGACTTTCGAGCGTGCCGTCTTTTTCGCGGCCGAAGTACACATGATTATGTGCCGCGAACACGTTGAGATCTTTTCCACCTGCATAATCTTTATAAAAACGCACGCACCGGTAGCACTGAATGCAGCGGTTCATTTCATGGTGAATGAAAGGTCCCAGGTATTGATTAACGTAGGTTCGTTTTTTATAATCATACCGGCGGTAATCGTGTCCCGTCATCACTGTCATATCCTGCAGGTGACAGCTCCCACCTTCATCGCAAACGGGACAATCATGGGGATGGTTTGTCATCAACCATTCTATCACCTGTTCACGAAATGCTTTAGCTGCTTTATCATCAATCGAAAGGTGCATTCCATCGCGCACGCCTTCCATACAACTCATTATAATTTTGCCTGACGTGTCGTTTTCGTCTTTATAAACTTTTACTGCGCATTGCCGGCATGCGCCTACGCTGCCCATTGCGGGATGCCAACAGAAGTAGGGCAGGTCGAAACCGAGGGTTAAGCAGGCTTCAAGAACGTTTTTACCGGCTTTTACTTCGTAAGAGGTGTTATCGATGAAAATTTTTGGCATTACGCATCATTTATTTGTTTCTCCGCTGATCCCTCACACTCGCTTCGCTCGGTTCGGGATGACAGCGGTTTCGCTTATGTCATCCCGAACCGAGCGGCGAAGCCGCGAGTGAGGGATCGACGGAGAATGCATTTTAGTTATACGGACAACCTCTCTTCTTAATATGCTCCACAAAATCATCCTTAAAATATTTTATCGCACTCTGCAGGGGCTCCATCGCGCCGGGCGCAAGCGCACAAAACGTATTTCCCGGTCCAAGCAACTGCCCATGCATTTCCAACAACCCAATATCTTCCTCCTTTCCACCGCCATTTTCGAGCGACAATAATATTTTTTCAACCCACGGTAAACCCTCCCGGCACGGCGTGCACCATCCGCAACTTTCCTGCGCGAAAAAATGCTGAAGGTTGTGAACAAAACCAACAGGACAGGTTGCATCATCCATCACTATCATTGTTCCTGTTCCAAGGCGGCTTCCGGCGGCAGCAACAGAGTTGAAATCCATTTTTACATTCATGTGCTCAGTTGTCAGGAAATCGGTTGAAGCTCCGCCTGGTAGTGCGCCTTTCAGTTTGTATCCGTTTTTCATTCCTCCGGCATATTCTTCTATCAACTCACCCATCGTAACTCCCATCGGCAGTTCCCATGCGCCGGGTCTGTTCACTTTTCCGCTAACTCCGTATATTTTTGTTCCGCTGTCTTCACTTTTGCTTAGCCCGATGAACCACTGGGGGCCATTATTAATAATATGTGGTACGCAACAAAGTGTTTCGACATTATTTACAATGGTTGGCTTTCCATATAAACCGCTCACCTGGGGAAACGGCGGCTTTGCACGCGGCGTTGCGCGCTTTCCTTCGAGTGCGTTGAGCAGCGCCGTTTCTTCACCACACATATACCTTCCCACACCTGTGTGCAAATGCATGTGAAGCGAAAAGCCGGAACCAAGAATTTTTTCGCCGAGATATCCTGCTTCGTATGCTTCATTCAAACTTTTTTGAATTACTCTTGCGGCTTCGCGATACGCCCATCTTAAAAAAACATACGAAATATTCGCCTGGATGGCATATGACGCGATAATCATTCCTTCAATCAGCTGATGCGGATTTCCTTCGAGCAGCACCCTGTCTTTAAAGGTACCCGGCTCCATTTCGTCGGCGTTGCAGATGAGATATTTTGTTTTGGGAGCATCTTCACCCATTGGCACAAAACTCCATTTCATACCGGTGCTGAAACCTGCGCCACCTCGGCCCTTCAGCTTGCTGGCCCTGACAGTTTCCTGCACTTCTGCCGGGCTCATGCCCTTTATCACTTTGCGAAGTGCGGCATAACCCCCGGCTTTCTCATACTCTTTAATGTTCAGGTATGAGCCATCGCTTTTGATGTCTTTCGTGAGCGGACGTTCCATTCAAACGTATTTTTCAAGTATCTGGTCGAGTTGTTCAATGGTTACATCACGGTACAGATCTTCATCCACCATTAGCGCAGGCGCACGGTCGCAGCAACCGAGGCATACGTTTGGCAGAAGGGTGAACCTTTTGTCTGTTGTTGTTTCTCCGAATTTTATTTTCAGCTTTTCGTTAAGTGCCCTGTAAATTTTCTGATAGCCCATCACATAGCATGATACGCTGTCGCACAGCAGTATCATATGTTTGCCTACAGGTTTGCGGAATATGAGGTTGTAAAAAGTGGCCACACTGTCTACTTCTGCGGGGCTCAGTTCAAGGTAGTCGGCAATCTCTGTTACACTTTCGTTACTTATCCAGCCGCGGTGTTTCTGCACTATTTTAAGCGACTCGATCAGTGCCGCTTTTTTATACGGCACCAATCCAATCTCGTGATCAATTTCCTTTATTTCAGATTGCGTCAGCATTAAAAAACTTTTTACCGGTCTATGTCTGCCAGCACATAGTCAACGCTTCCCAGGATCGAAAGCAGGTCGGCAACGGTGTAACCTTTGCCGATGTAGGGAACCATTTGCAAATGCGCGAACGACGGAGTGCGGATTCTTGTTCTGTACGAGGCGGTGTTGCCATCGCTTACCAGGTAATAACTGTTTGCTCCTTTTGTGGCTTCGATGCAGCTCATCGCTTCTCCCGGAGGTATCACAGGGCCCCAGCTTACATTCAGGAAGTGTGTTATCAACGTTTCGATGTCCTGCATGGTGTATTTTTTAATGGGCGGAGTAGTAAGGGGATGATCGGCTTTGTAAAGACCTTCGGGCATGTTGTTAAGGCATTGCTCAACTATCCTCAGGCTCTGCCTCATTTCTTCTACTCGAACAACTGCACGGTCATAACAGTCACCATTATGCGCTATCGGTATTTCAAAATCAAAATTCTCATATCCTGAATACGGGCGTTTCTTCCTGAAATCCCATTCATACCCGCACGCTCTTAACCCGGCGCCGGTAACGCCCCATTCTATCGCTTCTTCACGCGTATAGATGCCGATGCCGCGTGTGCGCGCCTTAAACAAACTGTTTCGCATCACCATCTTATCGTATTCCCGCAGTTGTTTGGGGAAGTAGTTCACAAAATCTCTTACCAGCTTATCCCATCCATTGGGAAGGTCCTGCGCCACTCCACCGATCCTGAACCAGTTGGGGTGCATTCGTCCGCCGCAAACGGCTTCGATGATGTCGAAAATTTTTTCGCGGTCGGTGAACATGTAAAATACCGGGGAGAGCTGCCCGAGATCCTGCGCGAATGTGCCGAACCAAACGAGGTGACTGTTGATGCGGAACAGTTCGCACAACATCACCCTGATCGTTTTTGCGCGGTCAGGAATTTCAATGCCCGCCAGTTTTTCAACGGCAAGCAGGTAGGCCAGGTTATTCATCACGCCGCCGAGATAGTCTATTCTGTCGGTGTAGGGTATATAGGTGTGCCAGCTTTGGCGTTCGCCCATTTTTTCGGCGCCACGGTGATGGAAGCCGATTTCCGGAACCGCTTCAACAATATCTTCACCATCGAGCTGAAGAATGATGCGCAGCACTCCATGTGTTCCCGGGTGTTGCGGACCGATATTAAGAAACATGAAATCCGCGTCGTCGCTATGTTCTTTCAGGCCCCATTCCTCGGGTTTGAAACGGAGTGCTTCCATTTCGATGTCTGCCTTCTCATCGTACAATTGATAGGGACCCATTTCTGTTGCGCGTGCAGGGTGTTCTTTACGAAGCGGGTGCCCTTTCCAGGTGAGCGGCATCAGAATGCGCGTGAGGTGAGGATGACCTTCGAAGGTTATGCCGAACATATCATATGCCTCACGTTCGTACCAGTTGGCATTAACATATACCGAAGTGATCGAAGGAATGGATGGATATTCTCCATGCAGTCCAACTTTTATTCTTATAAAATCATTTAAGTCGAATGAAAAGAAATGATAGACAACTGTAAAATCAGCGGAGGGCAAACCATTTTTGCGCGATCTGTCACGCTCGTCAACACCACAGAGGTCGTATAGCAGGGGATAGAATGTTTTAAGATAAGTGGCAACGGCAATGATGTTATTCTTCGACACCCATACTGTGGGTATTTGGTCTATGGTTTTCTGTTCATAGACGCCATCTTCACCGAATGTAGTCCGGAGATGTAATAATATGGACTTGCTATCGTGCATTAAGGACCAGAATACTTAGTTATACTTCATCCATCGGGCGAAAGTCTACCATATTCATCCTCTCATCTCTCTTCTGGCTTTTCATTGGCTCCATGGTCGGTTTGATCACGCCCTGTTCGCCGATCACCCAGCTAAGCGGACGCCTTTCTTTTCCTACTGATTGCGCCATCAATACCAGGCCCTGCATAAATGCATCGGGGCGGGGAGGGCAACCAGGCACGTACACGTCCACGGGTAAGAATTTATCTACACCCTGTACTACACTATATATATCGTACATACCGCCGCTATTGGCGCAACTACCCATTGAAATTACCCAACGAGGTTCCATCATCTGTTCATGCAATCGCTTTATGATCGGTACCATTTTAATGAAAACTGTTCCGGCGATCACCATTACATCTGCTTCTCGGGGAGTTCCCCTGATTACTTCGGCGCCGAACCGCGCGACGTCGTACTTACTGGTGATGCTTGTTGCCATTTCAACGAAGCAGCAGCTTAAGCCGAAGTGAAATGGCCACATTGAATTTTTTCTTCCCCATGCAAGAAGATCCTGCATGCTGGTGAGCATGATGTTTTTGCTCATGGTGTCTTCAAAGCTCCCGGTGCCCGAAAGTTGTTGAGTTGAATTTCCGGTTTTAGTTGTCCACCACTTCATAAGGTGCCGGATGCCCGGTGTTTATATGCTTTAAGAATCTTTTTCGCATCGGGACCGATGTTAAGCGCGCCGATGCCCCACTCATAAATTAATACCACTACAAGTTGTCCAACAAATATTGATGCGCCGATATAGCCTGCCCATCCGAGCTCGTAAAATCCAAGTGCCCATAGCATAATGAACACCGCTTCCACATCAAAGATTACGAATAACATGGCCACGAGATAGAATTGCGCGGAAAACCTGAGGCGTGCAGAACCAGCCTGCTCAATGCCGCCTTCATACGGCTTTCCTGTAGCCCTGTCGGAGTGATGCTGGCCGAGAAAATAAGATAGTGTGAGTATTACGGCAAGCAATACAACTACGATAGAAGCATATAAAAGCAATGGCCATAAGGGAACGCAATAGATTCCAGCTCCGGGCATAACCGATATGTTTGATCTACCTTTTAACTACTAACGATAAAATGTTCCAGATTCTGAATGATGTAGTCCTTGTCCATCATGATGTACCGTACGATGTCGCTGATAGAAATAAGACCTGCCAGTTGATCATTTTCCATTACAGGAAGATGGCGGATATTTTTATCCGACATGATCTTCATGCATTCATCAATTTTCGTATCGGGTGTTACGAAAATTGGATCTTCCGTCATGATGTCTCTAACGCGGGTTTCCCTTGATGACCGGCCTTTCAGAATCACTTTGCGAGCGTAGTCCCTTTCAGTGAATATTCCGTCCAGTTTTCCGTTGTCTTCCAGTACGACGAGTGAGCCGAGATTCCTTTCTTCTAATTTTTCGAGAGCTTCGTAAACAGAGCTGTCCGCGCTGATCGAATAGATTACATTATTCCCTTTTACCTGGAGAAGTTTTCTGACTGTATCCATGGCAAACGAGTTGGAAAAATTGTGCTATTAAGTTAAGGTTATTTTTTAATTCTGAAATTTAATTTTTTAATGAGATGAGAGCTGAATCGGGGTGCGACCTGTAACACCATTGGTCTTTCTATACACGCATAAAACAACATGTGATTTAACGAGAAAGAAAAATCATTGCTAAAATACCTTCCTCAATTTTGGAGCCCCTTACTGCTATTGAATTTTGATAAGAAAATTCATTGCGGAGCTTTAAAAAATCAAGGTCATTGATGTAGGCTTTGATGGGACGGTTGGTTGATGACATGTAACGGGTATTTACCGATAGAAATACCTCGTTGAGTTGTCATCCATCTTTAAATCCAATTGTGCAAAACTTAATTGCCTTCGTTCCCAAAATAAGACTACATTGAATATACTTATAGCCACTTCATGATTTGAGCTTTCAAATCAACAGTACCGAGTAAGGCCGGTGCACTTTGTTCCTCTCCATGTTTTGAGCAATAATGCGGTATTTACTTTCTTAATCTTAATCTACTCATCATGGAAGATCAGGTCCATTTAGCCCGTCATATTTTTATACAGGAAGCTGAATTATTAAGAGCGAAGCTCGAAGAGTGCATCAGCAGGGGAAAGACGTTTGAAGAAGCGAAAAAGATATATCTCCAATATAAAGAGGTGTCGACAGCGATTGACAACATCGACGGCAGATCGAGACGCAACAATTACCTGGTTGAAAGAAAGTCTTAAAACAAAGAACCTTCGTAGAAACGAAGGTTCGTCTTTGTGTTTTGTTCCTATTTATAGAAAGTTATACGTCCAAAATCTGTTTAATTAGTTATCTCAGTTCGCCGTCATGGTTACAGTTACATCGTCGTAGTTGGTCGCGCCTTTGTTGTCGCTTACAGTTAACCGAAATACGTATGTACCGGCTACAAGTCCATTAACTTTTGTTTGTCCGCTGTTAGGAGCAGAGAAACTGTACGATGAAGGCCCGCTTATTTTTGTCCATTTAAAGCTCGCAATCCATCCATCGGAATCGGTAGACCTGGTACCATTCAGGAAGGGCATGTATTTCCACGACATTGGAATGCTTTGATCGGGCCCTGCAATGGCGTTGGGTAACACGTTTCCGTTTGATGTAGTTGGTGCCGATTCGGTGCTTGTCATAGTTACCGTTACATCATCATAAGCGGTAGCTCCTTTATTATCGGTTACTGTTAACCTGAAAACATATGTTCCGGCAACGAGACCATTTACTTTTGTTTGCCCGCTGTTAGGTGCGGAAAAACTGTATGATGAGGGGCCACTGATTTTTGTCCATTTGAAACTGGCTATCCAACCGTCGGAATCCGTAGATTTCGTTCCATTAAGGAAAGGCATATAATTCCAGGCCAAAGGAATGCTTTGGTCAGCGCCTGCAATAGCAGTAGGTACCGCGTTTCCGGTTGTCGGGGTAGGTGACGGTGTAGGTGTTGGTGTTGGTGTTGGTGAACTCGTTGCAGTGCCGCGAGTATTGGTTAACAGCCATTGATACAGGTTGTATCCGTCGACAGTGGTTACCGGGTTAAACGCTTTCCCCCACGTGCCGTTGTGAGACAAACCGGTCCAGATAGTGAGCTTTGTTTTAGAAGCATAGGTTGTATTTCTTGCATCAATCCAACTGATCCAATCTTTTGCCCATTGAATGGGTACTACCTGGTCATCCGCTGAATTCAGCGACCATATCGGTAAATTTTTTGTGGCCACATCTGCCGCTAACGTGGTCGTTGGTTTGGTACCTGCGCATACCGGACCTATCGCTGCAGCATTTTGTCCGTATACCACTGACCAGTCCCAGGTGGAACCACCGCCCATACTAAGTCCTGTTACGTACACACGTGTTGCATCAACACGATAATTTGATTTTGCATAATCTACTACAGACTGAATCTGCGCGGCACTCGGGCGAACCCTGAATTGTGGCGAGATGACGATAAAAGAATAGTAGACTCCGTTAACAAGGAATTTTGCGGGAAACGTACCTCCTTTAATGTGATAAGGTAAACCGCAACAATTTAATCGCGACAAACCTGTACCAAGTTCACCGATGCCATGTATAAAAACAATCAGCGGATATTTTTTCGTGGTTTTACTGTAAAGTGCAGGAAGCGTTTCGTAAAATCCCGACACATTTGAATTTATTTCAATCGTTCGGGGTGTGTGAATAGGAAGATCCGTTTCGAGTTGTGTGTCGTACGTGTTATTACTGGCAACAACTTCACCATTGATCTGCGCATCTTCGGAAATAAAATCTTTTTTGCAGGAAGAAAAGAACAGGGCACAGCCCAACACATAGGCAGTTAGTTTTTTCATAGTTTACTCACGTTTTCGGGTATTAGAAATTTTCTTAACGCCGATTCTTAACCAAAATGATGCCAACGTTTTGAGAATTCATTTTCTCAATACGGGGTAGATAACACATAATTTATCATATATATGGCGCTGGTGAATTCAGATAAAATTGAAATGCAATAATTTTCAAATTAAACTTATAATAAAAGTGATGTGAATAACTTTCTATAACGGTATAGTATATGCGAAGATTTACACACGTGAATTATGTAATGTATTAAGAAAAGTTTCAAACTGAAAGTGGAACGATTGGGTTAGAAGGCAGGTTTCAGATTGCCAAAATTGAGAGAGGTTATATCCATTTTGCTGTTCGTATCAATCGTTACTTCCGTAAAATCTTTGTCCGGGAAAAATATGCCCGTCATTACGGTTAACCCGTTGTCGGCGAACATTTCCACCGACGCCACATCGATAATAAGCGCCATGTTCATTTTGCCCGCAGTGGATAAACGTGGAGCAACAGATCGCGAAGCAAACCCTTTTTCAAAACTTATCCTACCCGACTGCGTTCTGTCGATGTAATACTGGTTTGCATTTTTGTCGTATCCAACAACTACTTTTTGCGCGGAGTCATTCGACAATATAATTGAAAAGCTTTCTATGGTATCGGCGGTGATTCGCAACGCTGCGGCGCCGCTAAGTTTAAATTTATTATTGGTAATGGTACCCTGCAGCGATTCAAGATTATTTAATTCTTTGGATGGCGCTGAGGTAACATAATATTTGTCGCCCACTTTTTCCAATGCAAGGTCGCGCGGCACTGTCATTGCGCTGCGCCATTTTTCTGTTGGCACCACATTCGCATACTGCCAGTTACTCATCCATCCTAAAAATATTTTCCTGTTTCCTGTGTTGAAAAATGTTACGCCTGCGTAGTCGTCCGGACCATAATCAATCCATTTGACAGTAGTATCGTACGAAGTAAATTCATGCCCGTCGAACTGCCCCGTAAAATATTGTGTACCGGAACCGCCGTTTGGTCCACCAGGGTTGATGCTTACAATCAACACCCAAACTTCTGTGCCGTTGTAATACAATGGAAATAAGTCGGGACATTCCCAAACGCCTCCATGTGCACCAACATTTTTTCCGAACTCGCTTTCTTTCGTCCATGTTTTCAAATCGGTGGATGAATAAAATGTGATGCGGTCGAGAGTTGCGAGCGTCATGATCCATTTTTTTGATGGAGTGTGCCAGCTAACTTTCGGATCGCGGAAATCCCTGATGCCCGGATTTTTCAGCACGGGGTTCTTTTCGTATTTAGTCCAGGTATTGCCTCCGTCGGTGCTATATGCGATGCCCTGGTTTTGAAAAGTTTTGCGGCCCGCTTTTTCCCCGGCGCTGTCGTGATGTGTAAAGATGGCGATCATCGCGTTCTTTCCGAATCCTGCAGTATTGCCGGTATCAATAACCGCGCTGCCGGAAAAAATATATCCAAGGCTATCCGGGTATAACGCGATGGGTTTATGTGTCCAGTGAACAAGATCCGTTGATGTGGCGTGTCCCCAATGCATCGGTCCCCATACAGTATTATCGGGGTAATGCTGATAAAAAAGATGGTATTCGTCATTGAATTTCACGAGGCCATTCGGGTCATTCATCCAGTGAGCAGGAGGAGTGAAGTGAATGAGAGGGCGATGCCGCTCGCGGGTAACATTACTTTCTGTTTTTTGCTCACGGGGTTTTTCATTGCAGGCAATAAAAATAACGGCGAACAAAAAGTAAAAATATTTCATGGTATTTTATTTCATCACTCCCCTGAAGAATATAAAGATAAGTGTTACATTACTATTGAGGTTAAACCAATCAGTAGTGTCTCAGTTTGAAATTTTGGGTTCCCGCCGATCCCTCACGCGACGCTTCGCGTCGGTTCGGGATGACCATAGAGATCCTGACGGACGGCCGCTCTACGATGCATCCCGAGCGAACGCGAGGGATCTGCGGATGACGACCGTCATTCCGAACCGAGTTCTGCCCATTCGGTCTTCGACCTCAGGATAAACTCCGCAGAACGAGCGTGAGGAATCAGCGGAAAATGTATCTTTTAAATTTAAATTGCGACACTACCAACTAATGCAATTATGAAAGTCGAAACCATGAATGCGCATAAGGAGATTCCCGGCAATCCCTCTACGGCAAAATCGAGCGCGTTAAAATTAAATGATCGCAGTAATGGTAAGCCTCTACGCGTGCTGAGTGAAGATGACTGGAAATTCTGGATCAACAACGGGTACGTGGTTATTAAAAACGCAGTACCAAAAGAGCGGGCGAAAAGACTGGCCGATTATTTATGGGAATATGAGGACAAGGATCCCAACGACATTGAAAGCTGGTACAAACGACCGAATGTTGAAATGCAGATGAAGGAGCTAAACAATACCGGCATGGTTGAAATTTATAACCACCAGTTTATGTGGGACAACCGGCAAACGCAAAAAGTGTATGACGCGTTTGTTGACATATGGGGAACGGAAAAATTATGGGTGACTATTGATCGGGCGAATCTGAATTTTCCTATTCGCCCCGGCTTTGAATACAGGGGATTTATTCACTGGGACTATGATCCCGAAACTAAACCGCAGAATGTGCAGGGCGTTCTTGCGTTGGCAGATCAAACGGACGAAAATATGGGAGGATTTCAATGTGTGCCCGAATTATACCGCACTTATGATACATGGAAACTTACGCAACCGGAGGATCGCGATCACTATAAACCCGATATAACCGGCTTTGAATTGGTAAAGGTGAAACTCGAAGCGGGCGACCTGCTCATATTTAATAGTCTCGAACCGCATGGCATTCGTCCGAATATGAGCGGTAACAAAGTGAGGATTGCGCAGTATATAGCGATGATGCCCGCACAGGAGGAGAACGAAGCCTTGCGTCAATGGCGTATTAACAGTTGGCAAAGCCGCGATGCGATGGAAGGATATGCATTTCCCGGTGATCCGTTAAAACGCGAAAAGCGAAATGCGGTAGCGCGGCTCACGCCTTTGGGAGAAAAGTTATTGGGTGCAACCCGCTGGTGATATTTATCTAATGAGATTTATACAACGAGTTTTTTCTCGAGATCTTCGAGTGAAACACCTTTTGTTTCCGGAACTTTTGTCAACACCCAAATCAGCTGCAGCACCATCATAAACGCGAAGAATCCGAAAATGGGCCACGGGTTATCTTTAAAAATTCCATTGTCGGCATCGAGGAACATAGGCGTAACCAACGTGATTAACGCTGCGAATACCCAGTGGGTGCTGGCGCCAAACGATTGCCCGATCGCTCTCACTTTATTTGGAAATATTTCAGCGATAAATACCCAGATCACTGCGCCCTGTCCAATTGCATGAGCCGAACAAAACAACAGCAGGAAGAACATCAGCAATCCGGGACCGGTGTGTGAATAAAACGCCCACGCAACGCCTGCAAGTCCGATGATGTAACCGATTGATCCGATGATAAGGAGCGTTTTCCTGCCAAACCTGTCTATCATCGCCAGGCCAATAAATGTGAAAATAATATTCACTACTCCTATGGCCATTGAATTGAAAAGAGATTCTTTAGAAGCGAGGCCTGCGCGCTCCAGGATTTCCGGCGCGTAGTATAAAATAAAATTGATCCCTGAAAGCTGGTTAAAAAATGCGACCATAAAAGCGAGCCAAACGATTCGGCTGTACTTCTTGCTAAAAATTCCTGATGATCCGTGTGATGTTTCATGTTTATAGCTCGCAAGGATATCCGCGGCTTCTTTCTCAACATTAGCAATGCCAAGTCGCGACATGATTTTCTTTGCTGTTTCATCATCGCGCTTTTTTGTGATGAGCCATCTCGGGCTCTCAGGAACCCTCAACACCATTATTGAATAAATGAGAGAAGGTATGGCAAGCACGCCGAGCATCCATCGCCAGTCGTTTTCGCCCCCCACGCCTTCGAGAAGATAATTGGAAACGAAAGCAATGCTTACGCCAAAAACTATATTGAACTGGTACAGGGCCACGAGTCGACCGCGATTGTCGGCCGTTGATATTTCAGAAATGTAAGTTGGCGCCGCCACGGATGATACACCGATGCCCAATCCTCCGATAAAGCGGAAAAATGAAAATGTATATGGATCAGGAGCGAATGCGGTGCCTAATGCGGAGACGGTAAAGAGGATGCCGATCCATACCAGCACTTTTTTTCTTCCGTATTTCTGGGTGGGCATGCCGCCGAAAATGGCGCCGATCACGGTTCCCCACAGTGCCATGGACATGATAAAAAATCCATGAAAGAGTGGCGATGTGTTCCACAGTTCTTTTATGGGCAAATTGGCTCCGGAAATTACTACCGTATCAAATCCGAAAATAAATCCGGCAAGAGCAGCGGTCAGTGAAATGGTGGTGACGTAACCGGAATTTGCGGGTTTAGTGAGCAGTTCGGTGTTCGCGTTTTTATCTACTGGTATAAGCATAGCAAGTCGTTGGTAATATCAAATTAGTCTATTTTCAAGGAAAATACAGATAGCTTACCGATCCGTTTCTCAAACCGTATATTTTTTTGATCCAGCATAGCCCGGTATTGCGGCAACATCTGATCCTCGATCAGAACCAACAAAACAGTTGGCCTTTTGGCAGAAAGGCCGAACGAATTTAACTCTTCGATATTCAATATGCCTTTTTCGCCGTTGAGCGTCGCCCAGTTGGAAACGGTTTCATTGTTACTGGTCATCACCACGTCGGCCCCGGTTTCTTTCATTTTTTGGATTTTTTGTTCGAGGTAACTTTTTACCGGAGAAGTAATCAAAACATTATCGCCCGTTAACCCAAGTGGATAAAAACGTTTTGCGAGAAAGTACCCGGTATGCAGTACCTGGAAAAATACCAGGCAGTAAAATAAGCCACGACCGGCTTTTTTGAAACTCGAGGTGGATCGGCTGTCTCCGCTTTTAAACAAATAATGCGCTGCAATCAAAGGCAGAACGATCATCAGCAACAAAAAGAAACGCGGCTCAGCTACAAACGTCCACGAAAGGCCATCCGTAAAAAGCGTTGAAGCCGGGTCGTTCGTAAGAGATAAGTACGACAATGTTCCGCAAATTAAAATTCCCAACACTCCTGTTACGGTGATAAACACGTCCCAGCTATCCTGAAGAGCAAACCTTTTGATAACAAATTTTAAAAACATCACCATCAGTATCGCAAGAAGAAGGAAATCGAGGATTCTCGCGCTTTCGAACATAGTCATGTATGAAGCGCCCGAAAGTTTACCCAGTTGCAGGAGCACAAAGTTGATGTCAACAAAGGACGCAGTTATAAATGGATAGAATTCCAGCAAATTTTCGGGATAAAACCGGCGCCCTGATAAAAAAATATAGGATGCCTGGCCGGTGTATGTCTTTTGAAAAAATAAAACTGCTATTGTTATAACGCAGGTTGTAACCAGGGCAGTTAAGCCTCCGGAGCTGATTCTTTTTTCCTTCCTGGTATATCCGGCCCAAATTAGAATTAATGGTACTACAAACACACAAGGCAGGTACATATAACGCAAGAGCAGGGGCAAACTGTTGACCAATCCTAATACGATACCGAAGCGAAGTGGTTTGGCCCCTGTATTTTCCGTAAAAGTTAAGGTTAGGTACAGTGTGTATAAAATGAGTGCCGCTGCAGGGAAATCGGTAGGCTTCGAAATAAAGGCGCCCATCACCGCTCCATTATATAATAATAACAGGCTTATGACAAAGACCGGTAGGTTTATTTTATGTAACAGCTTTCCCAATACAACAAAAAAGAATACGATGGAGATAAAATCTATGACGAGGCAGCTTATCTCAACATTATGTGTTAATGCATAGAAGGGTGCAAGCAGGAGACTAAAACCCGGGGGCCAGCGATCGAGAGGTTGAAATACGCTTGTCGAAAGATCCCATGCATGTACCTGCTCAAAGGTGAGCCCGTTTCCTTCCACAAGATTTTTACCGCCTATTGCCTGGAACAATTTGTCGCCTTCCAACTGAAAAAAATGGAGATATAATCCCAACTTTAATAGTATGGCGAGAACAAAGCACGCGTAGTACACATCTTTTCGGCCAAAAATTCGCTTTAAGGACGTCATTAACCGGGAAGTTAGATATTGAGTAGTTCTGTTTCTACTTTTCAGTATAAATAGTAGTAAATTTGCAGCATGAAAACAGGAGACTTTCAGCAGGATAAAGTGGTGATGGAAGACGAGCTCGATCCAATAGAACGGCAGGTTCAGGGCGATTATAAATATGGATTTGTAACGGAAATAGAAGCCGATGAAGCGCCTAAAGGGTTGAACGAGAACATCATACGATTTATTTCAGCCAAAAAAGAAGAACCTGAATGGATGCTCGAATGGCGACTGAAAGCATACCGTCACTGGTTAAATATGAAAGAGCCCAACTGGGCCAACATCAGGTACGAACCGATCAATTACCAGGACATTATTTATTACTCTGCTCCCAAACAAAAAGTTAAACCCAAAAGTCTCGATGAAATTGACCCGGAACTCCGGAGAACCTTCGAAAAGCTGGGTATTTCTTTAGAAGAGCAAAAACGATTATCGGGAGTTGCCGTAGACGCGGTGATTGACAGCGTTTCTATCGGAACAACGTTCAAAGACCAGCTTGCCGAGCTCGGCGTAATATTCTGTTCAATGAGTGAAGCGATCAGGGAACACCCTGAGCTTGTAAAAAAGTATTTGAGCACGGTGGTGCCTGTTACCGATAATTATTTCGCAGCTCTTAACTCCGCGGTTTTCAGCGACGGATCATTCGTTTATATCCCGAAAGGAGTAAGGTGCCCGATGGAGCTTTCTACTTACTTCCGCATTAACGCGGAAAACACAGGTCAGTTTGAAAGGACGCTTATCGTAGCCGATGAGGGCAGTTATGTGAGCTACCTCGAAGGATGTACGGCGCCGATGCGCGATGAAAATCAGCTGCACGCCGCTGTGGTGGAACTCGTGGCGCTCGACAACGCGGAAATAAAATATTCAACAGTTCAAAACTGGTATCCCGGCGATAAGGATGGACAGGGTGGTATCTACAACTTTGTTACGAAGCGCGGAATCTGCAGGGGGGTAAATTCGAAGATATCATGGACACAGGTGGAGACCGGTTCGGCTATCACCTGGAAATATCCAAGTGTAATATTAAAAGGAGACAACTCAACAGGGGAATTTTATTCTGTTGCGGTTACCAACAACCACCAGCAGGCCGATACGGGTACCAAGATGATACACCTCGGAAAAAATACGAGGAGCAGGATTGTATCGAAAGGTATTTCGGCGGGAGTGAGCAACAACAGTTATCGGGGATTGGTACATGTGAGCCGGAACGCCTCCAATGCAAGAAACTTTTCGCAGTGCGACTCGTTGCTGCTGGGCGACAAATGCGGAGCGCATACTTTCCCTTATATCGAAGTAAAAAACAACTCTGCTGTTGTGGAGCACGAGGCCACAACTTCCAAAATTGGCGAGGATCAGATATTTTATTGCAATCAGCGCGGTATAGATACTGAAACCGCGGTGGCGCTCATCATAAATGGTTTTGCCAAAGAGGTGATGAACCAGCTTCCCATGGAGTTCGCCGTTGAAGCGCAGAAACTCCTGGCGATCAGCCTTGAGGGCAGTGTTGGATAATCGTGATGCGTGAGCCGTGAGAGCTTAAGTCGATTCACGCCTCACGAATTGAATTTGTAAATTTTATAAATCTCTATAATGTTATCAATAAGAAACCTGCACGCAGGAATTGAAGAAAAGAAAATTTTGAAAGGGCTTAATCTCGAGATCAATGCAGGAGAAGTGCACGCAATCATGGGTCCTAACGGCTCAGGTAAAAGTACCCTCGCTTCTGTACTCGCAGGAAGGGAACATTATGAAGTTTCCGAAGGTTCTGTGGAATTTCTCGGTAAGAATCTGCTTGAACTATCTCCTGAAGCGAGAGCCGGAGAAGGTCTGTTTCTCGCGTTTCAATATCCTATTGAAATCGCAGGTCTCACCACCACTAATTTCATCAAAACAGCGGTAAACGAAATCAGGAAATACCGCGGTGAACAACCGCTCGACGCTGTACAATTCCTCAAGATGATGAAGGAAAAGATGGCGCTGATGAATATCGACCAATCATTGCTGAGCCGTTCGCTGAATGAAGGTTTTTCAGGAGGAGAGAAGAAAAGAAATGAAATATTCCAGATGGCGATGCTTCAGCCGAAACTCGCGATCCTGGATGAAACAGACTCTGGTCTCGACATCGACGCGATCCGCATCGTAGCAAATGGCGTAAACAAACTTCGCAACAAGGACAACGCTGTACTCCTGGTTACGCACTACCAGCGCCTGCTCGATTATATCGTCCCCGATTTTGTGCATGTGTTGTACAACGGACAAATCGTGAAGTCAGGACCCAAGGAGCTCGCGCTCGAACTGGAAGAAAGGGGATACGATTTTATCAAGAACGAAGTAAATGCAGCCCAGGAGGCTTAAGGAATGAATACTATTGAAAATATTAAAGAACGGTTCCAGGAATTACAGTCTGCCAACGGCAACAAATTGAAGTCGCTCGAACAAAACGCGTTCGATGCATTCAATAAGATGGGCATTCCTACCGCCAGGCACGAAGAGTGGAAGTATACGCGTATTGGCAATGTATTTAATAAGGAATTGCATTTCAAGCCCACATCAACGATCACTCCGCAGGAGTTGGACCAGATGCGTTTACCGGGCCATGAAAACGCAAATGAGATTGTATTTGTAAACGGTATTTTTTCGACTTCCCTTTCCAACGTGCGATCAAAGGAACTTACCGTGAAGTCGCTTAAAGAAGCGTCGGCAGGTGAATTCAGCGAAATCGTTTCTAAAAATCTCGGTAACAGTAACCGCTATTCGAAAGATGGAATACATGCGCTGAACAGCGCTTTTGCACACGAGGGTGTGTTTATTCATATTTCAAACGGAAAAATTGCCGAACATCCTGTTTACATCTATCATATCACCGACGCGCGTGAAACGAATGTGCTGGCTCAGCCAAGAAACCTGGTGTATGTAAGCGAACGCGCTGAAATAGAGTTTGCTGAAACGCACTTTACACTCGGTGTGTCGGAAAGTTTTACGAACGAGGTGCTGGAAATAGTAGTGGAGAAAGATGCAAATGTCAGCTATTACAAAATTCAGAACGACAAGGAGCAATCGAGCCAGGTATGCACCACGCATTTCAGGCAGGTTGGGAAGAGTTATATCCATGCCGTAACTATTTCACTCAATGGCGGAATGGTGAGGAACAACCTGAATATTACGCTCGAGGCGGAACATGCGGAGGCTCATCTCTACGGCTTGTATTTTCTGCAGGGCAACAGTCATGTAGACAATCACACCGTGGTGGATCACGTGAAGGCGAACTGCCTTAGCAATGAACTTTATAAAGGCATCGTTAGCGATAATGCTACTGCGGTGTTCAACGGAAAGATATTCGTGCAGCCGCACGCCCAGAAAACGAACGCGTATCAGTCGAACAAAAACATTTTGTTGTCTGAAGGCGCGAGTGTGAATACAAAACCGCAGCTCGAAATCTTCGCCGACGATGTGAAGTGTTCGCATGGCTGTACGGTTGGACAGTTGGATGAGGAAGGACTGTTTTACCTGCGTTCGAGAGGTATCAGTGAGGATACAGCAAGGTCGCTGCTCGTTCATGCGTTTGCGATAGATATACTCGAACACGTTAAACCTGCCATCCTCCGTAGTTATGTTGACAAGCTCATTTTTGAAAGATTAGAATTCGAAACATCATGATGCCATCAGCAGCAGTACAGGAAAGTTTTGATGTTTACTCGGTACGAAAACATTTTCCCATCCTCAACAGGGAGGTAAAGGGCAAGCCACTTGTGTATTTTGATAACGCCGCGTCGTCGCAGAAGCCGCAGGTTGTAATTGATGCCCTCGTTAATTATTACACCGGTTTCAACGCCAACATTCACAGGGGCATTCACTCACTGGCCGAAGAAGCTACCGCAGCATACGAGGCCACCCGCGATGCCGCTGCACAATATATTAATTCGCCATCGAGAGAACAGATCATATTTACACGGGGCACAACGGAGGGAATTAACCTGGTTGCGCAGACATGGGGCAGGCAAAATGTTAAGAAGGGTGATGAAATCATCATCTCAACGATGGAACATCATTCGAATATTGTTCCGTGGTACATACTGGCGCAGGAGAAAGATGCAGTATTGAAAGTTATCCCCGTTTCTGAAACAGGTGAACTGATTTTTGAAGAATATGAGAAACTGCTTTCAGACAAAACGAAAATTGTCGCGATAGGTCATGCATCCAACTCGCTGGGTACCATCAATCCTGTAAAAAAAATTATACAAAAAGCGCACGCTGCAGGTGCCGTGGTTCTTGTGGATGGTGCACAGTCGTCTGTGCATCTTGATATAAATGTCCAGGACCTCGACTGCGATTTCTTTGTTTTCTCATCGCACAAAATGTATGGTCCTACGGGTGTGGGCGTGTTGTACGGAAAATATAACCTACTCGAAACGATGCCGGTTTACCAGGGTGGCGGTGAGATGATAAAAGAAGTGGAATTCGGAAGGATTATTTATAACGATCTACCCTACAAATACGAGGCGGGTACACCGAATATCGCAGATACTGTGGCCTTGAAGGCCGCAATAGATTTTGTGTCGCAAATAGGTAAGGAAAATATCCGGAAGCACGAAAGCGAATTACTCGCTTACGCTACCAACCAGCTACAGCAGGTGCCCGGATTAAAAATATATGGACGCGCGAAAGACAAGGTGAGCCTGGTATCGTTTGTTGTAGAGAAAGTGCATCCGCAGGATCTTGGAATTCTTCTCGACAACAGGGGAGTGGCCGTGAGAACGGGACATCATTGCACGCAGCCACTCATGGATTTCTTCTGCATCCCCGGAACAACACGTGCGTCGTTCGCGATGTACAACACGATCGAGGAAATAGATATACTGGTAGACGGATTACAACGGGCGATTAAAAAACTGGCATGAGTACATCAAACGGTCATAAGCGCATAGAAGAAATTGAACAGGAAATTGTTGAAGAATTTTCCCTGTTTGATACCTGGGACGATAAGTACGAATACATTATCGACCTGGGAAAAAAACTTCCGCCGCTCGAGAGCCAGTTTAAGAAAGATGAAAACAAGGTGCGTGGTTGCCAGTCGACTGTTTGGCTGGTGGCTGAATATAAAAACGGGCGGATATATTATAAGGCAGAAAGCGATGCGGTCATCGTGAAAGGCCTTATCAGTATGCTGATCCGAGTATTGTCGGGTCAAAAACCTGATGAAATTGTGGAAACGAAGCTTGATTTTTTAAGTGAGATAGGAATGATGAAGCACCTGGCGCAAACCCGGTCAAACGGATTACTTGCGATGGTGAGACAGATGAAGAATTATGCGCTTGCCTTTAAACTTAAACATGAAAGTGTATGAGTATGGTGAATGCGGAAGAGTTGAAAGCAAAAGTGATCGAAAAGTTGCAAACGATTTTCGATCCGGAGATTCCCGTGAATATTTACGAACTGGGATTGATTTATGAAATAGACATCATGCCCGTTAACAACGTTCAGATTGTAATGACGCTTACTGCTCCCAGTTGCCCGGCCGCGCAAACACTGCCGGTTGAGGTTGACCAGAAAGTAAGAGACATTGAGGGCGTGAACGATGTGTATGTTACCGTGACCTGGGATCCGCCATGGAATAAAAGCATGATGTCGGAAACTGCCCAGCTTGAATTAGGATTTTTATAAAACGAATATGAAGATTACCGCACAGGAAGAATATGGTCTGCGTATACTGATCCGCATTGCAGGATGTGGCGACAGGGAGGGAATGAGTATTCCCCAATTAAGCACTGCGGAGGGACTGACCAGTCATTATGTGGCTAAGCTTACGCGCATATTGAGGATGGAGGGCTTTATCAACAGCACTCCAGGATCGAAAGGGGGTTATGTGCTTGCTCAACCTGCAAACCAGATCGTTATTAATGATGTGCTGAAAGCATTGGGCGGCGCGCTGTTCGATGTAAAATTTTGCGGCACGCACTCAGGTGCAATGAAACTGTGCACGAACTCGGTTGACTGTTCTTCGCGTTCGTTATGGCAGATGGTACAATTTATTGTTGACCGCCTTCTTGACCGGATCACACTGTACGATCTTGTGAACAAGGAAGAAGATTCCGCGAAAGTTTTTCTAAAGCTTCTTGAAGAGAGCAGTATAGCTCCACGGCCGGTAGAAGTATCCCCGCCATCTTTTTCAGAGCAATGATTTAAATCTTGCGAGGATTTCATTTACGTATTTAAGCTGGGCCTGCTCAGCTTTTTCATTCTTATCGAGATCAATCCGGTCCGATATTTTTATTTCGTTTCCCTTGCAGATGGTAAAATAGGCAAACAATTTAAAGTCGGATTCCGGAACTGCTGTCGCATAACCCGTTATGGAAATTCCCCAATCTGTTCCGAACAAATTGCAAACACCCATTGCCATTTCGTTGGCAGTTTGTTCCGAGGCGCAATTACATTCTTCTCCTTTCTTTCTGTCAATATTCAAATGATGAACCTTCTGATTGATGTTGTAAGCCGTAATCCCTCCCTCAAAAAACTTCAAGGCTGAGTCGGCGCTGGCGAGCGCAGCCTGCAGAAAACCGGCAGTAACACTCTCCGCGACAGCAACTTTTTCATTGAGCTTAATCAGTTTTTCCTTAATTACATCTATTGCACTGGTTTCAAACATCTTTTTGTCGCAAAAATACAACTGTAATCAGTTCTTTCATTCTACTTTAGCCTTACCAAAATTTCCCTTAACGCTAAATATTTTTTATGAGAAAGATTTTTATGGTGGTCTCGGCTTTCATGTTCTTCTCTTTTGTCACCGCCGATACTCCGATAACAGACAAAGAAAGAAAGAGCGCTCTTGATCTCCTCACCAGCACGCAGTCGACGCTCGAAAAATCTATCGAAGGATTAAGCGATGCACAATTAAATTTCAAAGCAAACGATTCGAGCTGGTCGGTAGACGGGTGTGTAAAACACATCGCGGTTTCGGAAAAAATGCTATGGGGAGCCGTTGAACAGGCACTAAAGCAACCGGCAAACCCGGAAAAACGCGCTGATATCAAAGTAACAGATGAACAGCTCGTAGGATTTATGGAAAGCAGGGCAACAAAAGTGAAAACGATGGATGCGATGAAACCTGAAAACACTTCTTTTAAATCAACAGCCGAGGCGCTCGCATCAATAAAAGAGAGCCGCAAAAGAATTATTGATTTTGTCGGTTCGACGCAGGACGATTTGAGAAACTATGTGATACAGTTGCCGTTCGGTTCTTTTGACGCTTACCAGATGGTATTGCTTATCGGTGCACATTCAAACAGGCACACACAGCAGCTTGAAGAAGTTAAAACCGCTGCAGGTTTCCCTGCGAACTAACTGGTAATACCAAACGCGCTGATCATAAATGTGAGGAACAATATAATTACAATAGCTTCCTTCATAACCAATTTTTAGTAGCCGGGTTGCCGGCTACTTTAGTTATGTAAAAAGCCGTGCCATCCTCAATCTTCGCCCGGTTCGTAATACCGAAGCCTGTCTTTCAATGAGTTCAATTCGTTTTGCGCATTGCGTAGCTTATGTACAAGGTGTCGCACCACATCTATTCCTGCGGGATTAATCCCCATTTCGCGGTGCCACCGGGTGTAAAGCTCCAGGTCGTGCAGCTGATCTTCCTCAATAAATTCGTTGTCGTTTTCGATAGTGATACTGATCAATCCCTCTTCGTGGAGAGAGGCAATGAACGACTGTTCAATGTTGTGAACCGAACAAAAGGTAGTGACCGCGAATAGTTCTCTGTTCATAGCTCGTTATTTTTTATTGAGGTCCCTCAGTTGTGCGAATAATTCTTTTTCTTTCTCGCTTAGGTTCGCCGGAAGCTTAACGTTGTAGGTAACAATCAGGTCGCCAAATTCACCATCTTTTTTATACACGGGAAAACCCTTCCCTTTCAACCGCACCTTTGCGCCCTGCTGTGTTTCCGGTTTCACTTTAAGGTTAATGCTGCCTCCAAACGTATGGATCGTTACTTCACCGCCTAACAGCGCCGTGTACAAATCAATTTCTTCTGTACTAAACAGGTCGTTGCCTGCTCTTTTGAATTTAAGATCGTCGGCGATTACGAATGTGATGTAGATATCACCGTTGGGGCCGCCATTTACTCCCTGTCCACCATGACCCTTCAGTTTTATGACCTGGCCGTTTGCAATACCCGCGGGAACCGTTATACGCACTTTCCTGCCATTCACGTCCAGCGTATGCTGGTGGGTGTGATAGGCGTCCCTGAGCGAAAGATGCAGCTCTGCGTTATAATCCTGCCCGCGGAACTTTACCTGGCTGCCACTGCGCTGACCGCCCACCCTGCTGCCAAACAGCGATTCAAAAAAGTCGGAGAAATGTTCGCCGCCAAATTCACCGGAGTATTCATAGCCGCCCGAGGGGCCGCCGCCTCCGCCCTGAAATCCCTGCTGACGTTTGGCCTGTTCAAACTGCTCGGCGTGTTTCCAGTTTTCGCCATATTCGTCGTATTTTTTTCTTTTTTCGGGGTCACTTAACACTTCGTTTGCTTCGTTTATCTGCTGGAACCTTATATGTGCCTCCTTGTCGTTGGGATTCAGGTCGGGATGGTGCTTCCTGGCCAGCTTCCGGTATGCTTTTTTTATCTCTTCTTCAGTAGCATTTTTGTTCAATCCCAAAACCTTATAGTAATCTATGTACGCCATATGTCTAACGCTGTATAACTTCTAATGAATAGTTAATTCGTACCATTTTAATTCTTAATATACAAAAGATATACTCATTTTGCGTTCTACGGGCCGAATGGAATACGTTAAAACATTTGTTTTTATGATCAGATCACTACTCGTTATTTGCGCATTGTTAGTTGGCACCGCAACGTTTGCACAATCGGATATTGTGCAGTGGACGTTTCAATCTAAAAAGCTGGGTGAAAAAAAGTATGAGGTAAAGCTTATTGCCGTGGTAAAGAATCCGTGGCACATCTATTCGACCACTACGCCCGATGGTGGCCCGGTGCCTACGAAGGTTAGCTTCACAAAAAATCCGCTTACATCTCTTGACGGGAACCTGAAAGAAGTGGGTAAACTTGAATCACATTTTGAGGAAGTGTTCGACCTGGAAACGAAATATTTTAATAATAAGGTGGAGTTTGTGCAGGTGGTGAATGTGAAAGGTAATGCGAAGACGAGTGTAGCTGGTACGGTGGAGTTTATGGCTTGTAATGATAAGGAGTGTCTTCCTCCGAAAGAGGTACCCTTTTCAATAGCTCTTAAATAGCGGTTGCATTCGCTCGGGATGACCCCTTCGGTCAATTCCAATCGAAGAGTCCTGCCAGTTCGAGGCTTTTCTTCTTTAATTTCCTTATCTCAATATCTTCAATAACCGGCTCCGGCGAGAGTATCAAAGAATTATTATTCTCCCTCCACCATGTTTTTTCCGCAAGCTCCCTGAAAGGTAAAACACCTACCAGGTACTTCCTCTCTTCCATCGCGTGCCATTCTTCAACCCATTCAAAACTCTCTTTAGGAACATATTTGAGGTCGTCGAAACTGATGTAAACTTTCACGAAGAAATCATGAGTCAACTCATGCGGATGATGGTGATACAACTTTTTATATTCATACCGGTACTGGTACCGTAACGCGGAGATATCACTGAGCACCGCGGAGGCGGTAGGGAAGCTTCCTGCGCCCTTGCCATAGAAGAATTGCTTATCGGCGAAACCACTTTCTATCACAACCCCATTGTATTCATTTCTTACAAATGCGAGGTGATCATCATTTTTCACAAACTGGGGCAATACAAACGCCGCAACTTTGCCATTGAGCAGCTTCTGTGCCTGTGCAACGAGCTTTATGTGATAATTTTTTTCTTTTGCCACTACTGCGTCGCCGGCCTGTATGTTGTGGATGCCCGTAAATACAATGTTATTCGGATTATCCAGGATGCCATAAGCATGTGCGAGCAACAGCGTCCATTTGTTTACCGCGTCGTACCCTTCAACATCCAGTTTGGGATTGCTTTCAGCAAACCCGAGCTGCTGCGCAAGGATAAGTGCCTGTTTGAAGTCGAGCTTGTCCTCGAACATCTTGGTGAGGATGAAATTTGTTGAACCGTTAACGATGGCTTTCATCGAGTGAAGCAGGTCGTTATCGTAATATTCTTCAAGGTTCCTGATTACGGGAATCGATGCGCATGCTGCGGCTTCATACAGGAAGGGTTCGCCTGTTGTCTGCTGCATTTCGAGCACCTCTGCAAGATGTTCGGCAAGCATTTTTTTGCTGGCGCTCACTACTGCTTTTCCGTTTCTGATGGCTTTGGAAACGATCTGGAAGGCAGCTTCCGAATCGTCTATCACTTCAACGATCACGTTGATTTCGGGGTCGTTGAGCAATTCGTCTTTATCTGTGGTAAATAGTTCTTCCGGTGCGTTTCTTTTTTTACCTGGATGTTTGATGCAGATCCGTTTAATTGAAGCGTTCAGGGACGGTGTCTGGTGCATAACCTTATACAACCCTTCACCTACCACGCCAAATCCAAATAATCCTATCGTCAGTTGTTTGTGTGCATCCATACTAATTCGTAGTTTCTAATTTTTGTGAGGCAAGCCGGTCCTTACTGATAAAATCTATAATATGTTTTTGAATCTGATCGAATTCAAGCAGAAATCCATCGTGACCGTAATATGAATCAATCTCCCTGAATTTCGCTTCTTCGATATGCGCTGCAAGATACTCCTGTTCTTCCACTGGAAAAAGCAAATCGCTTCTGATTCCTATAGAAAGCGTCCTGGCCCTGATTTTTCTGAGGGCTTCCATCGATGAATTTCGTCCGCGTCCAACATTATGGGAATCCATTGATTTACTCAAGGCGTAGTAACTGAAGGCATTGAAACGTGCCGCAAGTTTTTCACCCTGGTACCGCTGGTACGACTCGCTGTTGAACTCCGCAACTTTTTCATTCGATACCTCAGCCTGCCCGATCTTATATGTATCATAACTGCGATATGATAACAGCGCAACGCTCCTGGCTGTTTTCATGCCGTTTAGTCCCGCCGCAGGATCGTTTTCTTTGAAAGTGGGGTCCGTTTCAATGCAAAACCGCTGCGACGCATTGAACGCTATCGCCCACGGCGAATGCTGCGCGTTGGTGGCGATGGGAAAAATGTGACGGAACAATTCCGGTTCTTCGATAGCCCACTCCAGCAATTGCTGGCCGCCCATCGAGCCGCCGATGCCGATGTGAATTTTTTCTATTCCCAGGAATTTTCTGAGAGGCTGATACGACCGTATCATGTCCCTTATCGTAAAAAAGGGAAACGTATGATAATACGGTTGGCGTGTACCGGGATTGATTTCAAGTGGACCGGTAGAACCATAGCAACTGCCTGGCATGTTTACGCAGACAATAAAGTATTCAGCGGGGTCGAATAATTTCCCTTCACCCACGAGACCGGGCCACCATTCAGCGGGATCACTGTTTGCAGTGAGTGCGTGAAAAACCCATACCACATTATCACCTGAGGCGTTCAATGTGCCATACGTGGTGTATGCGAGATGGTATCCATTCAGTTCTTCGCCCGTTTCAAGGGTGAAGGGATCATTGTATTTAAAAATTTCAGGCATTTATCCTACCAATTGTTTTGATGCTACTTTTTCGAACGCCTGCTCGAAATCAGCTTTGATATCCTCTATATGCTCGAGCCCTACGCTGATGCGTACAGAATTCGGAACAACACCCGCTGCTTTTTGTTCCGCTTCGCTCAATTGTTCATGAGTGGTAGAAGCAGGGTGAATAGCCAGTGTTTTAGCGTCTCCTACGTTGGCAAGGTGGCTGGCGAGTTGAAGACTGTCGATGAACTTCGCGGCGTTTTCTTTTCCGCCTTTGATTGCGAAATTCAGGATACCCCCGAAGCCATTCTTCAGGTATTTCTTTGCCAGGTTGTGATAAGGATTCGATTTCAACCCGGGATATTCAACATATTCCACGTCCTTTCTTTCTTCGAGCCACTGTGCGAGTGCGAGTGCATTCTGACAATGACGTTCAACACGAAGCGAAAGTGTTTCAAGTCCCTGCAGGAACAGGAACGAGTTGAATGGTCCCTGCGAAGTACCGAAATCGCGAAGTCCTTCAACGCGGGCGCGTATTGAGAATGCTACGTTGGGGAGACCGAGCGGGTTTCCTTCGCCGAATACCTCCCAGAATTTGAGGCCATGGTATCCTTCAGAAGGTTCTGTGAATTGCGGGAACTTGCCATTGCCCCAGTTGTAATTTCCACCGTCGACTATCATACCGCCGATGGCAGTACCGTGACCGCCCACCCATTTGGTGGTAGATTCAACTACAACGTTTGCTCCCCATTCGATTGGGCGGAAAAGATAGCCGCCTGTTCCGAATGTATTGTCAACGATCAGCGGCAGGTCGTATTCTTTAGCCAGCTCTGCAAACTTTTCGAAGTCGGGTATGTTTAAACGCGGGTTACCGATTGTTTCGAGGTAAATAGCTTTTGTATTTTTATCGATATGCGGTACAAAGCTTTCTACGTCGTCGCCGTTGGCGAACCTAACGTCGATGCCCAGCCGCTTAAACGAAACTTTGAATTGATTGTAAGTTCCGCCGTATAAAAAGGTCGTGGATATAAAATTGTCGCCTGGTTTAAGGATGTTGTTCAGCGCAAGGAATTGTGCTGCCTGTCCTGAACCTGTTGCGAGACCCATTACACCGCCTTCCAGGGCAGCCATGCGCTGCTCGAAAACGTCGGTGGTGGGGTTCATGATGCGGGTATAAATATTTCCAAATTCGCGAAGGCCGAAAAGGTTGGCTGCGTGTTCGGAGTTATCGAATCCATAAGATGTGGTTTGATAGATGGGTACGGCTCTTGATTTTGTGGTCGGATCAATTTTCTGACCTGCATGAAGCTGAAGCGTCTCGAAGCGAAGATTGCTCATAACTTTAAATTTAATAAGTGAGAATTACTGAAGAAGGTTTGCTTGAATTTGAGTAGGGAGGACCCCGTGAAATCAATAGTTTATGCCTTGCGGCATGCCATACAGCAACAATAACGTTCCATCGCGGAAAGCATAGTTCGAGTTGATGACGTAATTAATTTCATCGGGAAACGAAAGTAGAGGTTTTAATGGAATTTCTATCTTGCATAACATGAAAATTTCCGATTTAACATCTTATCTGCACCTCATCGCGCCCCCTTCTTTGCAGGAAGATTACGACAATGCAGGATTGCTTATTGGCGACCCAAATCGGGAATGCACCGGTGTGCTTTGCACACTCGATGTAACAGAAGATGTTATAACAGAAGCGGTCGAAAAAAAATGCAATTGCATCGTGGCGCACCACCCGCTGATTTTCCGTGGCCTGAAGAAATTATCCGGTGGCAGCTACGTGGAAAGAACGGTGATCGCAGCGTTAAAACACGGTATTGCTGTGTTTGCTTCACATACCAATCTCGATAACGTCATCGAAGGAGTGAATGGAAAAATCGCAGATAAACTGGGATTGACGCAAAGGAAGGTGCTTGATCCAAAACCATCCGTTCTTCAGAAACTTTACACCTTCGTTCCCGCGGGTCATCTCGACAAAGTTCGCGACGCGCTGTTCGCCGCGGGCGCAGGCAATATCAGCGACTACACCGAATGCAGCTTCACCCATTCCGGTACCGGCACGTTTAAACCAGGAAAAGGGAGCAACCCCTACAGTGGAACGGTAGGTGAGCGGAAGAATGAAGATGAAATAAAGCTTGAGGTTATCCTGCCGGGGTACCGGCGGTCGGCCGTTTTACAGGCGTTATCGGACGCACATCCCTACGAGGAGGTGGCGTACGACCTCATTAGCCTCGATAACGAGCACCAGGGCACAGGATCGGGCATAATAGGCGAGATCACCCCGGTCAGCGAAAAGGAGTTCCTGCAGAAGCTATATGACACGTTTAACGGGAACGTTATAAAACATACCCGGCTGACAGGTAAAACGGTGAGGAGGGTTGCGGTCTGCGGGGGTGCGGGCAGCTTCCTGATATCCAAAGCTTTAAGGTCGGGCGCAGATGTTTATGTGACCGGCGATATCAAATACCACGAATTTTTTGATGCCGACGGAAAAATGCTGCTGTGCGACATCGGCCATTATGAAAGCGAACAGTTCACCACCGACCTTTTTGTGGAGCTTTTGAGGGAGAAATTTCCTACCTTTGCCGTCCTGAAATCCGGAGTAAGCACCAACCCGGTGCATTATTTCACAGGAAAATAACCGAAAACAAGGCATACTTATATGGCTAACGTTAAAGATTACTCTGTCGAAGAAAAGTTATCGTCCCTCGTTTCCCTCCAGAAAATAGAATCCAAGATAGATGAGGTGCAGGTGCTGAAAGGGGAGCTCCCGATGGAAGTGAGCGACCTCGAAGATGAAATCACAGGTCTGCAGGCAAGGCAAACCCGTATCGAGGAAGAAATCAACGGTATCCAGGAATTCATCAACCAGAAGAAAGAGCTGATCAAGGAGGCCGAAGGACTGATAAAAAAATACGAGAAACAGAGCGAGAACGTAAAGAACAGCCGGGAGTTCGAAGCTATCAACAAAGAAATAGAAATGCAGCAGCTTGAAATGAAGCTTGCTGAAAAACATATCAAAGACGCCAACGAAGAGATTGCTGAAAAAGTTCAGGTGCTCGACAAGGCGAAGAAAAACCTTTCCGCCAAAGAATCTGTTCTTGTTGGTAAGAAAGGCGAGCTCGAAAAAATTATCGCATCCACTGAGAAAGAAGAAAGACATTTCAACAAATTATCCGGCGAAGCGCGCGAGAAAGTAGAAGAGCGCCTGTTGAATTCTTACGACAGGATCCGCACCAACTACCGTAACGGGCTCGCAGTGGTTCCCGTTGAACGTGACGCCTGCGGCGGATGCTTCAACGCAATTCCCCCACAAAGGCAAAGCGAGATCAAGCAGCGCAAAAAAATTATCGTTTGCGAAAACTGCGGAAGAATCCTCGTTGACCGCGACCTTTTTGATTCCATCGACATAAAGTAGTTCGCACTACTAACCAGCATACTATATTTGCATATATAGCATATGCTGAAAAATCTGTATATCCATAACTACGCGATCATCGAAGAGATCAGCATCGACTTCTCACCACGCCTTAATGTGATCACTGGCGAAACAGGAGCGGGTAAATCCATCCTGATGGGCGCCCTGTCGCTTATACTCGGCGAACGGGCCGATACTTCGGTTCTGCTTAACCGCGCGAAGAAATGTGTAGTGGAAGGAACCTTTACCACAGAAAACAGGAAGCGCCTGCTTGCTCTTTTAAGAGAGAACGATATTGAAGCCGAGGAAGACAGCCCCGAAATTGTAATAAGGAGAGAAATCGGCGCAAACGGAAAATCCCGCGCGTTTGTAAATGATATCCCCGTAAACCTTGAGCTCCTCAGGCAGGTAAGCACCTTGCTGGTAGATCTGCACAGGCAATTCGATACCCTTTCGTTGTCGGACTCACGCTTCCAGCTCGATGTGGTAGATTCACTCGCGGGTTCATCGGATTTACTTCAGAGTTATAGCGAGGCGTTCCTGAAATGGAAGCATTCGACCGATGAGTTGAATAGTTTAAATGAAAGAAAGAATTCTTTCAACAAAGAATACGACTACCAGAAATTTTTGTTTGATGAACTCGATGAAGCGGGTTTCGTTGACAACGAGCTTGAAGATGCGGACGCTGAATTGAAAGTGCTTGGTAATTCGGAAGCGATTAAATCGGCGCTTGATGGCGCCGGAAGTTCATTGTCGGGCGGCGACCAACCTCTCGTGCATCAGCTCAAAAGCATTCAGCACCAGTTGGAGTCGTTTGCAAAATATCATCACGCTCTTAACGATATCGTGGGCCGTTTACATTCCGCGCAGATTGAGGTGAAGGATATTGCTGAGGAAATTTCCCGTGTGAATGATGAAGTGGTATATGATCCCGCACGGATAGAAAAACTGAATGAAAGAATTTCCATAGGATATAAACTGTTGAAGAAACACGGCGTGCAAACGACCGCCCAGCTACTGGATATTCAACGGCAACTCGACGAAAAGCTGAAGCAGGTGCTCAGTATCGACGACCAACTGGTCGCGAAGCAAAAAGAAGTTGACAGCAGTTTTGCAACGATGTCTGAACTCGCGACCAGGTTATCGGAAAAGCGTCACAGGCAAATCAAACCGCTGCAGGATAAAGTAAATGCGCTGCTTGCGCAGGTTGGCATGCCGAATGCAAAGGTGAAAGTGGAAATTGCGCCGGGAAGTTTTGACGTTGCCGGTAAAGATGATGTAGAATTTTTGTTCGACGCGAATAAAAGCAACCGTTTCGAACCGGTGAGGAAAGTGGCTTCCGGTGGTGAGTTGAGCAGGTTGATGTTGTCGATTAAATCGCTCGTTGCCGAGTCTATGGATTTGCCAACGCTTATATTCGATGAAATTGATACGGGTATTTCCGGCGAAGCCGCGCGGCAGGTAGGTGTGATTATGCATGCGCTTGCCCGTAGCCGGCAGTTGATTACCATAACGCATCAGCCACAGATAGCGGGAAAGGCGGATGCGCATCTTTTTGTATATAAGGAAATCGTGAACGATAAAGTGAGAACCGCTATCAGGCAGATGACAGGTGATGAAAGGATTACAGCTATCGCGAAGATGTTGAGCGGGGAGCGGCCTACGGCGGCGGCGCTGGAAAACGCAAAAGAGATGATGAATTAAAAAAAGTTTATTATTTTTTTTAAAAAAAAGAAAATTCCTGGATCAGGTTTTACCCGCCGCCGGCGGGCATCTTAAGAAGGGAAAGATTCAAAAGACCGGCAACAAAAAAACTAAAACAAGCAAAACGCATGTCATATAACTTATTAAAAGGAAAAAAAGGAATAATCTTCGGCGCACTCGACGAAAAATCAATAGCCTGGAAAACAGCTCTCCGCTGCCACGAAGAAGGCGCACAGCTTGTGCTCACCAACGCACCTGTAGCCCTCCGCATGGGTGAAATCAACAAACTCGCGGATGCGGTAAAGGCTCCGGTAATCGGCGCCGACGTCGTAAACATGGACGACCTTAAAAAACTTTTCGAAGAATCCATGAAACATTTCGGCGGAAAAATTGATTTTATCCTCCACTCTGTTGGCATGAGCCTGAACATGCGTAAGGGCAAACCCTATACAGAACTCGACTACGGGTTCACGCAAAAAACATTCGATATCTCAGCCATTTCGTTACACCGCGTTCTTCGTACTGCATGGGAACTCGACGCACTTAACGAATGGGGCAGCGTTGTGGCGCTCACCTATATCGCCGCGCAGCGCGTGTTTCCTGATTACAGTGAAATGGCAGACGCAAAGGCGCTGTTAGAAAGCATTACGCGCAGTTTTGGTTACCACTACGGTATAAAAAATAAAGTAAGAATAAACACTGTGTCGCAATCACCTACACGCACAACCGCGGGGAGCGGCGTGAAAGGCTTCGACGGATTTATCACCTACGCTGAAAAGATGAGCCCGCTCGGCAATGCGAGCGCAGGCGAATGTGCGGATTACTGCGTTACGCTTTTCAGTGACCTTACGAAGATGGTTACGATGCAGAACCTCTTTCACGACGGAGGGTTTTCTTCGACCGGCGTAACTGTAGAAGTGATTGAAGCAATGGAAAAAGCGGCCCAATAAAATATGATTATGTTAAGGGCTGAAAATATCCATAAAAGTTACGGGCAACTGGAAGTATTAAAGGGAGTGGATCTTGAATTGAACAAAGGAGAGATCGTGAGCATAGTGGGACCTTCAGGATCCGGAAAGAGCACGCTCCTGCATATTCTCGGTACGCTCGACAGGCCGGGGAAAGGGAGCATTTCAATAAACAATCATGAAATAAATTCATTGAACGACCGGCAGCTCGCGCAGTTCAGAAATGGAAACATAGGGTTTGTTTTTCAGTTCCATCACCTGCTCCCTGAATTTTCCGCGCTTGAAAATGTTTGTATTCCGGGCTGGATACATGGAAAGAAAAAGAAAGACGTAGAAGTACGCGGCAAGGCATTACTCGAATCGCTCGGGCTGGCAAACAGGCTCGATAACAAGCCCGGCGCGTTGTCGGGCGGAGAACAGCAAAGGGTAGCCGTAGCCAGGGCGCTCATCAATGATCCGCTTATCATATTTGCCGATGAACCTACCGGTAACCTCGACTCCGGGAATGCCAGGGAGCTGCACCAGCTTTTCTTCGACCTTAGAAACCAGTTTCACCAGACCTTCCTGATTGTTACCCATAACGAGGAGCTGGCAAAGATGAGCGACAGGATACTACATATGAAAGATGGAAAAATGAACTAACGGTGGCCGAAACATCACGTAAAAAGCGTCATATCCCCGCCAGCAGCAGGTGAAAAACCCCTCGCCGAAGGTTAAAAATCTTTATTTTGATATTTCATCTTTCCTATTACTTTTGCGCAAATTATCCGCAACCATGTTTTGGACACTTGAATTAGCCTCTTATCTCGAAGATGCACCGTGGCCTGCGACGAAGGACGAACTGATAGACTATTCTATCCGAAGCGGAGCGCCTATCGAAGTGGTGGAAAACCTCCAGGAACTGGAAGATGAGGGGGAGATTTATGAGGGCATCGAAGATATATGGCCTGACTATCCCAGCCAGGACGACTTCTTTTTTAATGAGGACGAGTATTAATCCTCGCTTTCCATTCTATTTCTTTTATTCCAGCCAGATGCGCGGTATAACGCGCTACCACAAACAAATAATCACTTAACCGGTTAAGGTATTTTATCACCAGCGGATCAACAAACATTTGCTGCTCCAGCATGTTTACACAATTCCTTTCTGCCCTGCGGCAAACGCATCTCGCGAGATGCGCAGATGATATGGCGACACTTCCTCCTGGCAAAATGAAAGATTTCATTGGATGAAGTTCTTTATTCATCGCGTCTATCTCATCTTCTACCAGTTTAATATCTTCTTCTTTCAGATCAGGCAGTTTCATCTTCGGCTCTTTCTCGGGATCACAGGCCAATGAGGAACCGATGGTAAAAAGCCGGTCCTGTATTTCTTTCAAAAAATTTTTTGTTGATGCATTTTCAAGCTGGTCGTTCAGAAAACCGATAAAGCTGTTCAGCTCATCAATGGTGCCATAACTTTCAATACGAATGTGACTTTTGGGCACCCGTGTGCCACCTATTAGTGAAGTTTGTCCGAGGTCGCCTGTTTTCGTATAGATTTTAATGGACATAGTCTCTGACTTTGTCGCTTTCGATGATGCCGTCTTTTAACCTGATTACTCTCTTAGCAAAGTTCGCGATGTCTTCTTCGTGAGTAACCAGAACCACTGTGTTACCGCCCTCATGAATCGTGTTGAACATCTCCATGATTTCTATAGATGTTTTACTATCGAGGTTGCCGGTTGGTTCATCTGCAAGAATAATAGAGGGATTGTTCACAAGCGCCCTCGCTATGGCAACGCGCTGGCATTGTCCACCCGACAGCTCATTTGGTTTGTGATGACTTCTGTCTTCCAGCCCTACTTTTTTTACTACTTCCATTGCCTGTTCGGTCCGCTGCTTTTTTGGAATGCCTGCATATACGAGAGGCAGGGCAACGTTTTCGAGTGCAGATAAGCGGGGAAGCAGGTTGAACTGCTGAAACACGAAACCGATTTCTTTATTTCTCACTTCTGCAAGATCATCGTCCTCCATCTTGCTTACGTCCTGGTTGTTCAGGATATACCTGCCGGCAGTGGGCGAATCGAGGCAACCGAGGATATTCATGAGTGTGCTCTTACCGGATCCCGACGGTCCCATAAGCGCGACATATTCATTTTTGTCGATGTCAAGCGTAATGCCCTTAAGCACGTTAATGGCCTGCCTGCCCATAAAATAGCTTTTGTGGATGTTTTCGAGATGTATGATAGGGTAGGAACTCATTTCTTGATAACCTTTGGCACTTTAAAGAACGTGCCATCACTATCTGGTGCGTTTTTGAGGGCTTCTTCGCGGGATACCGATCCCTGTACCACGTCATCACGGAGCACGTTCACGTTGTCGCTCATGTGCAGCAGGGGTTCTACACCATCGGTGTTCACCTCTTTCAGTTTTTCAATAAACGTGATCATCTCCTGCAGATCGGCCTTGATCTCTTTTCGTTCCTGTTCGTTAAAACTCAGGTGTGAAAGTTTTGCCAGGTTGTCAATTAAAAGATCGTTTACTTCCATACCAGCGAAGGTACTAAATCCTTATTTTCGTGAATGCTTTTCTATTTGTTCTGTGCAGTAACCTTTATACAGGTTCTCTACCATTGGTTATTATTCAGACAGGTATCTTTCTTCAGGCGCAGATCAAAAAAACAATCCCAGCAACATCCCGTCAGCGTTATCGTTTGTGCAAGAGATGAAGCGGCAAATCTTGCAAAAAATCTTCCCGGCGTTCTTGTCCAGAATTATGCTTCAACACGCGAAGTAATTGTCGTAAATCATAACAGCCAGGATGAAACGAAGTACCTGCTCGACGAATTCAAAAAAACGTTTAAAGACCTTCACATCGTAAATCTTACCCAGGAGGCTATCGGTATCCCTGGTAAGAAATATCCGCTGTCTATCGGCATCAAAGAATCCAAACATGAAATCGTGTTGCTCACGGATGCAGATTGCGTACCGTCAAGCGAATTCTGGCTCACAAAAATGCAGGATGGTTATGATGATGGAACCGAAGTGGTGCTGGGATACGGCGGATATTTTAAAAAGCCCGGAGTGCTAAACAAACTAATACGGTTTGAAACATTTCATTCGGCGCTTCAATATTTTTCATTCGCTATATCCGGCATGCCTTACATGGGCGCGGGCCGCAACCTCTCGTATAAAAAAACGCTCTTCTTCAGGAACAAAGGCTTTTCTTCTATCAATCATCTTGCCGGTGGCGACGATGATCTCTTCATAAACAAAGTGGCCAACAAACACAACACCCGCGTGGTGCTGGATAAGGAAGCGTTTACACTTTCGGAGCCGAAGGCAAACTTTTCCGATTGGTTTCGCCAGAAAAGAAGGCACTATTCAACGAGCAAGTTTTACAAACCAGTTCATAAATTTTTCCTCGGTATATATTCACTTACTCATTTTTTGTTTTACCCGCTCTTCGTGGCCTCGTTCTTTTTTTATGATTGGCGCATGGTTTGTTCAGTGTTTGTTGTGCGGCTGATATCGCAGGCGCTCATCTACTACAAGGCAATGGAAAAGCTCGATGAAAAAGACCTTTTCCCGTGGTGGTGGCTGTTCGATCTGTGGATGTTTTTCTATTACTTCATGTTTGCACCGGCATTATGGAAAAAGCCAAAAACAACCTGGAGCTGATTACACATTATTTTGGCGATTTCACACCAAAACAGTTGCAGCAATTCGTGGCCCTCGACGAATTATACAAAAACTGGAACAGTAAAATCAATGTTATTTCGCGGAAGGATGAAGATAGTTTATACGAGAAGCATATTCTTCATTCGTTAAGTATCGCCGCGATTTTCGATTTCGAAAAGAACATGAACGTGCTCGATATCGGCACCGGCGGCGGGTTTCCGGGCATTCCCCTAGCGATATTTTTTCCCGAAGTGCAATTTTATCTTGCAGACAGCATCGGTAAGAAAATAAAAGTTGTGCAGGCGGTCGCGGAGGCGGTAGGGCTTACGAATGTTTCCGCGCATCATACGCGGGTGGAAGAAATCAAAAATAAAAAGTTTGACGTTGTTGTATCGAGGGCGGTTGCTTCGCTTGGTGATTTGTGGCGGTGGAGCAAGCCGTTGCTCAAAAAAAGAGGAGAGGGGAGAGGGGAGAGGGGAGAGGACGTCGTTGTGCCTAATGGATTGATATGTTTGAAAGGAGGAGACCTTGCCCAGGAAATTTCAGATAGTGGAAGCAAGCCCCGTGTTATGGAGGTTTATGAGATTTTTGATAGAGAGGTTTTTAGGGAGAAGTATGTTTTGTATGTGCCGGTATAGCATTGATTCCCCGTCGATCCCTCGCGGAGTTTACCCTGAGGCGTAAGCCGAATGGCTCGGGATGACGCCTAAAACGGGATATCAATCTTATTATTCCTTCGCTCCACATCCGCCATCCTTCGCGAAGGATCAATTTCAATAGTTTTAATCTCGCTCAACTTTTTATTCACCGAAACGATATAGGTCGCATGCGTCCACTTCCATGACGGGAACACTGTTCTTGGAATAGATTTATCTTCCACGGGCTTTTCGCCAAACATCAGGTACATCGGAACATAAGCTATTTCCTTTGTGCCATCTTTATAGTCGAACTGCAGGTCCACAGGCATCGGCATTTCACCGTTCCGTTTCAGGCGAATCAGGCTCTTGCCGCCTTCTTCCCATAAACTATCGATTGCATATTCAATGTGCTTGGTGGTGTTGATCCAGTAATCCCTGTACCAATCGAGTTGCAGTCCGCTCTCTTTCTCAGCTATGCGAAGAAAATCATTTGGCGACGGATGTTTGAACTTCCACTGCCGGTAGTATTCCTGCATGATTTTCATCAGCGTTTCATCGCCGGCGATATACCCAAGTTGTGCGAGGTACATCGAACCTTTCGAATAGGCACCGAGATAATATCCTGTTCTTGTTTGATATTCGTCTGCCTGTGTGGTCAACGGTTCCTCTACGCCGCCTCTCCACAAAGAAAAGTACGCATTGTAAACATCTGAATGATACTTCGGCAATGCTTTCGCGAGAGAGTCAACAATTCTTAAAGAAGCGGGATTGTTACTGAATTTTCTGCGTTGGATTACATCGTTGAAGTAATACTGAACCCTGTCAGTCGCCCAATCGGCGAAGCCCTCATCCATCCAGGGATATAAAGACTCGTTATTCGCCAACACGCCATGGTACCAACTGTGCATCAATTCATGAAATACGGTGCCGAGCGAAGGACCGCTCACCAATGTTGCCATTGGATATTCCATGCCCCCGTCACCGCCCTGTATAATTGAATAGTGCCTATAAGGGTATGCGCCGAAATTTTTTTCAATGAACGGATATATTTCAACACAAACTTCACCAATTTCCTTCCACGCCTCCTCACTTCCGGTTTTATACAGCAGATGAAAATCGGGTCCGCCGGGCGTTTTTTTGATTACGTGTTTAAATTCCGGATCCGCCGCCCAAACAAAATCATGAACATTAGTGGCCTTGAAATGCCATTTCAGTTTACTGCCTGCGGGTTTCGCCACAGTTGTTCCGGCCTTTTCATATCCATACCCTATTTCCTGCGGATTCTGCAAGTAGCCGGTTGCCCCGATAATATAACTTTTATCTATGCTGATGGTTACGTCGAAATCGCCCCACACACCATAGAATTCTCTTTCAACATAAGGCGTAACATCCCAGCCATCGCGATCGTACTCGCAAAGTTTCGGGTACCATTGCGACATGCTGTAACGGACACCGTTCGCAGCGTCTCTGCCCGAACGCCTGATTTGCTTTGGCACCTGCGATTCAAAATCCATGTTTAAGGCAACAGTGGCCTTTGGCGCAATGGGCTTCGACAGTTCCACTTCCATAATGGTTTCATGAACCTTCATTTTCTGCGCAACTCCGTTCATGGTAAGCGAGGCTACTTTCTGATAGCCTATTTCGTCGGGCGTGAGCTTCGAAATCCTGTCTTTTACCCGCGGATCCCAGTCGGGCTGGTTATTCAGCTTCACTGTTCCCAGGTAAAGGCTTTTTGCATCCATCATGCTGCCCGGCTGAAACGCGTTCCAGTAAAGGTGATAGAAAAGCTTGTGAAGCGTGTCAGGCGAATTATTGGTGTATTCCAGCTTCTGTTTACCTGTAAATCTGTTTGTGGTAGCATCCACATTTACATCCATAGTGTACTTCACACGCTGCTGCCAGTAACCCTGCTGGGAAAACGAAAAACAGGAAAAGAACAGGGCGGGAACCAATAAGCATTTATGCATTTATAACGTCAGTTTGTCTTTCAATAACCTTCCTTCGCTGCTAAAATAGAGATTCCTTTTTTTAATGTCGCCTTTCTTTACTTCAATCTTGTATTGAACTTCATCGCCGGGCAGTTCTATGCGGGTAACCTGGCCCATCTCCCATTCGGTGTACTTGCTTTTTGAGAATCCTTCGTTAACGGCATCAGGCAGCTCCTGTTCATCGATACCTTCTTCGGTAGATTCCCATTCGCCCTTATTACTGAACGTAGCGATATAAATGCCGCTGTCAAGCTGAAAGCTGGCTGTAAAGCCGGAAAGCTTGTCGCGCCATTCAACACTTTTGGCATCAGGGTATTTTTCGGTGAAGGCGTTGGTTACTTCTGCTGGAATTTTCCTTATTTGTGCAAAAACAGATGTTGAAAAAACGGTCATGAAGGCGATTAATCCTGAAACGTATATGATTTTTTTCATGTTGTATAATTATTTATAAATCAGACGCAAGGTTAAGCACATTTTGTTAAAAGAATATCTTAAAATTTGATGCCAGAATAACATCATCATGGAAACGGTATTGATTACAGGCGGCACAGGATTAATTGGATCGGCGCTGACAACCCAATTACGATCGGCAGGTTACAGGGTAATTATTCTTTCACGCTCAAAGCACGAATCACACGATGAGCGCATCAGCTACGCACAATGGGATGTTGACAAATCGTATATAGATCCCGAAGCGATAAAATCCGCTGATCATATCGTGCATCTCGCGGGCGCTGGCATCGCCGATAAGCGGTGGACGAAAAAACGCAAGCAGGAAATTATAAACAGCCGCGTGAACAGCGGCAACCTGTTGGTAAAAGCATTAAACGAAATAGAAAACAATGTAAAAACCGTGGTATCGGCTTCAGGAATCGGGTGGTACGGCGAGGATGGGGTGAAGAAAATCGCATTCAAAGAATCTGATCCCGTTGCGAATAATTTTTTAGGCGATACATGCCGGTTGTGGGAGGAAAGTGTACAACCGGTGGAACTGCTGAGTAAACGGCTCGTGGTATTCCGCACAGGAATTGTTTTCGCTAATGAAGGTGGTGCGTTCCCGGAATTTGTGAAGCCAATGAAATTTGGATTGGCCGCAATTCTCGGCAGCGGCAGGCAAATAATGAGCTGGATTCATATCGACGACGTCGTGCGTGCATACATGGCCGCTATTGAAAACAAAAATCTGAATGGAGTTTATAATGCGGTGTCAAGGGAACCGGTTTCAAATAAAGATCTCACATTGAAAATTGCCCGCGCACGAAAAAAAAATTTCATCGCGATGCATGTGCCGGCCTTTGTCCTGAAGATATTTTTTGGAGAAGTGAGCGTGGAGGTGTTGAAGAGCACGACGGTTGATGGGAGCAGGCTGCGTGACTCGGGGTTTACGTTGATACACCCGACTGTTGATTCTGCTGTGAATGATTTAATTCGAAGTAAATATTGACGCCTCACGCTTCACGCTTCACGCCTCACGCCTCATGCTTCTGATGATATAAACTCGAAAACTCTCCAAGTTTAGCGAAGCCGCCTTCATCGAAATCGAGCTTGTGCAATTTCAACGCTTCAATATCGGAAGCAAGCACACGCCTGTATTTCGGATCGAGGAAACCACCATGTTCACCCGGCCTGGCATGTGGCCAGTATTGAAACTCCGGGTCGCAGATGTTGCCGCGGGGGTACATAATACCCGGCTCTTTATTACCGCGGATATCTAAAATGTGCGGATGACCGAGCCCGATGGTATGGCCATACTCGTGAGCCGCAGTGGTTGACGTTTGCACCAGGTTATCGATGAGAAAATAACCGGTGTTGCTCCCGAGGCCATCTACAAATGAAATATTTCCTGCAGCAAAGGTTTCAAGCCTGAAGAAATTCAATCGCGGATTATCGTTGTACCACACTTTTTCCGGGTTAAGTGCGGGATCAGAGTATCCCGCAATCTCAAAACGAACTGTGTAAGATTTTTTTCTAATGATAACGTGTGCCCGTGGTTCGTTCCAGTGTGTTTGAATATCGGCTGCTATCTGTGTTGCCAGTTCCGGTGTGGTCGCTTCTCCATAAAAATAAAATATGGAACGTATCACCAGCTCGCCGGCTGCAGTATTCAACTCCGCTTCACCCATTTTTAGTTTCTTACCGGCTTGCCGGTTTTAATCACACTTTGTATCCGTTCGAGCGTTTTCCTTTCGCCACAAAGGCTCAGGAACGCTTCGCGCTCAAGATCCAAAAGATATTGCTCACTGACCAGCGACGGTTCGCTGAGGTCGCCGCCACACATTACATACGCGAGTTTTTTCGCCACTACTGCGTCGTGATCTGTGGCATATCCCGCGCGCCACATGCCATTGATGCCGGCATACAGGGCCCCGAGGGCAGAACGCCCCAACACCCGGATATCCTTTCGCTGCACGGGCAACTGGTAACCGCTTTCGGATATTTCCAACACCGACCGTTTGGCTTCTGCAATACGACGCGCCTGGTTCACCACTATTTCATCGGTTCCTTTTCTTAATATTCCCAACTCATAACCTTCAAATGCTGATGTGGCCACTTTAGCTGTCGCGATGGTGAGGAACCGGTTTTTAAGGGTAATGGTTTCCGGTTCATCGGCGTGCATTTCATCGGCTGCACGCAACACAAATTCCTTTGTGCCACCGCCACCGGGAATAAGTCCCACACCCAACTCAACAAGGCCGATATATGTTTCAGCGGCCGCGCAAATTTTATCCGAATGCAAGCTCAGTTCACACGCTCCGCCGAGGGAAAGCCCATGCGGCGCCACTACAACAGGTACAGAAGAATATCTGGCCCGCATCATCGTTTGCTGAAACATACGCACGGCCATATCGAGCTCATCGTACTCCTGTTCCACCGCAAACATGAAAATCATTCCCACATTCGCACCGGCGCTGAAATTCTGGCCCTCATTCCCAATCACAATGCCCCTGTATTTTTCTTCAGCAGCAGCAATCCCTTTTTGTATGCCTTCCAGCACTTCGCCACCTATCGTGCCCATTTTTGTGTACCATTCAAGTCCCAGCACATCGTCGCCCAGGTGATACAGCCTGCATCCGTTGTTTTTCCACACGGTGCTGTTTTCAAAATTCTTCATCACGATAAACACATCATCGCCCGGTACAACCTTATATGAACCTGAACTAACGTTGTAGTACAACCGCTTACCGTTTTCAACTTTATAAAAGGAAGAGATACCCTTCTTCAGCATTTCGTTTACCCACGGAGCAACGGCATACCCGGCTTCTTTCATTTGCTGCGCAGTGGTTGCAACGCCCAGTGCGTCCCAACTTTCGAAGGCGCCGATTTCCCAGCCAAAGCCAGCCATCATCGCATCGTCTACCTGGTAAATATGGTCGCTGATTTCGGGAATCCTGTGCGAGATATAAGAGAACAATCCGAAATGAAACTGCCTGTAAAATTCGCCCGCCTTATCTGTTCCCTGGAAAAGTATCTTTAATCGCGATTTCAAATCTTCAACAGGTTTTGCCGCCTCAATAGTGGCGAACTTTGATTTCTTTTTCGGCTCGTACTGTTTGGAGGAGAGGTTCAGTGTAAGAATTTCTTTTTCTCCACCCGCGCCTTTTGTTTTTTTATAAAAGCCTTCGCCTGTTTTGTCGCCCAGCCGTTTATCATCTACCATCTGTTGCAGCCACGCGAGAATAACAAAAGTGTTTCGTGCCTCGTCGTTAGGGCAATTATCATACACCCCCATCGCCACTTTTACGAGCGTATCGATTCCCACAACGTCTGCTGTGCGGAAAGTGGCGGATTTTGGACGGCCGATGATGGGTCCCGTCAATCCATCTATTTCATCTATACCCAGGCCCAGTTTTTCTACCAGCTGGAATATGGCCATGATACCATACACACCGATACGGTTAGCGATAAATGCGGGGGTATCCTTGCATAGCACCGTTGTTTTCCCGAGGTGTAGATCACCGAAATGCATCAGGAACTCAACAACAGAGGGATCGGTGTATTGGGTCGGGATAATTTCAAGAAGCCGGAGATACCGCGGCGGATTGAAGAAATGCGTTCCGCAGAAATGTTTTTTAAAATCATCGGTACGACCTTCAGCCATAACATGTATGGGAATACCAGAAGTGTTCGATGTAACCAGCGACCCCGGTTTGCGGTATTTCTCTACTTCTTCAAATATTTTTTGCTTGATGTCGAGCCGTTCAACAACTACTTCGATGATCCAGTCGCACACAGCGACATCCTTCATGTTGCCGGTAAAGCTGCCGGTGGAAATTAACTTTTGCGCGTCTTTAAAATAGAGGGGAGATGGATTGGATTTAATTGCAGCGGCAAGTGAATCTGCTGCCAGTTTGTTTTCCATATCCAGTAACAGCACGGGAATTCCCACCCCCGCGAAGTGGCACGCGATACGCGAACCCATTACACCACTTCCAAGAACGGCCACCTTTTTGATGATGCGTTTTGCCATAGGAGAGAAGATACTGCTTTATTGTCTGAAACTCAAATTCGTGAGGCGTGAGGCGGTGAAAAGTCGCTTCACGGTTCACGCATCACGCATCACGTCAAGCCACTCCCGCACCTCCTGGTATATCCTCCTCGCTATTCACGAAAATCAATCTTCCGCCCGAGTCGGCCATAAGAATCATACCGTTGCTGGTAATTCCCTTCATTTTTCGTGGTGCAAGGTTCACCACGACCACCACCTGCTTTCCCACGATTTGTTCAGGCGTATAATGTAACGCGATACCTGAAACCACAGTACGTTTTTCGAATCCAAGGTCAATCTCGAGCTTCAGCAGCTTATCCGCCTTTTCGACTTTCTCCGCGGAAACGATCACGCCTGTACGCAGGTCGAGTTTAGCGAAATCATCGTATGTAATTTCCGGTTTCACAGGTGCGTAATTTTCAGATTTCACATCTTCAGATTTCACTTCTTCCTCTTTTTTCTCAGGCATATTTCCACCTGACCTCAACTTGTCTACCTGGCGCTGAATTTCATCGTCTTCAATTTTCCGGAAAAGCAGTTCCGGTGGCCGCAAACTATAACCAACACTCAGCAATTTCAATTTTCCACCGTTTTCCCAATCAAGTATTTTGTCGACCACTTTCAGCATGTGCTGTATTTTCTTCGCAGTGCCGGGAAGGAACGGGTTAATAAATATGGCAAGATTTGCGCTCAATTGCAAGCACAGGTGCAGGCAATTATCTATCAGCTTCTGTTTGCCGGGATCCTGCTCAAGTTCGCGCGCCACGATCCATGGCTGTTTATCCTGCATATACTTATTCCCCTTGCGGGAAAGGTCTATCACCTCGAATAATGCGTCGCGAAAGCGAAAATTTTCTAACAGGTTTTCGATATTGGTTTTTGCGGCCGCGATATCTTTTATCAGCGCATTGTCGTGGTCGTCGAGCAATTCGGTGTGCAGAGGCGGAACTTTTCCTTTGGTAAGTTTGTGCATCAGCACCATTGCCCGGTTGATGAAGTTGCCGAATATCGCCACGAGTTCGCTGTTGTTTCTTTCCTGGAAATCTTTCCAGGTAAAGTCATTGTCTTTTGTCTCGGGAGCGTTTGCGCACAACACATAACGCAGCACATCCTGCTGGCCCGGAAAATCTTTAAGATATTCATGCACCCATACCGCCCAGTTTCTGCTTGTCGACACCTTATCGCCTTCAATATTCAAAAATTCATTTGCGGGAACATTATCCGGCAGCACAAAGTTGCCATGCGCCTTCAACATCGCGGGAAAGATGATGCAATGGAAAACGATATTGTCTTTACCAATAAAATGAACGAGCCTGGTATCTTCTTTACACCAGTAATCGGCCCAGTCGTTTGTCAGCTCTTTGGTGGCGCTGATATAACCGATAGGAGCGTCGAACCACACATATAACACCTTTCCTTCAGCATCAGGAAGCGGAACCTTTATTCCCCAGTTGCTGTCGCGTGTCATCGCCCGTGGTTGCAAACCGTTGTCGAGCCAGCTTTTACACTGTCCGTACACGTTATTCTTCCAGTCTTTGTGCTCTTCAAGCACCCACTCCTTTAACCACGGCTCATAATTTTGCAGGGGAAAGTACCAGTGCTTTGTCTTTCTTTTGACGGGCACAGCATCACTTAATGTTGATCGCGGGTTGATCAGCTGTTCAGGGCTCAACGATGAACCGCATCGTTCACACTGATCGCCGAATGCGTTTGGATTACCGCAAACAGGGCATGTGCCGGTAATATACCTGTCGGCTAAAAATACCTTTGCCTTTTCATCATAAAATTGTTCCGTTTCCTTTTCTTCAAACAAACCTTTATTGTAAAGCGTCGTGAAAAAAGCGGAAGCTGTTTCGTGATGAACCTTATTGGAAGTGCGTGAATAGATGTCGAATGAAATACCCATCTGCTCGAGGCTGTCCTTGATCATTGCATGGTACTTGTCGACCACCTGCTGGGGAGTGATCCCTTCTTTCATCGCCCTGATCTGAATCGGAACGCCGTGCTCATCGCTACCGCCTATCAGTTTAATATCGCGCTTTTGTGCGCGCTGGTAACGTGCATATATATCCGCGGGAATATAGCAGCCCGCAAGATGCCCGATATGGATCGGTCCATTTGCATAAGGCAATGCAGCGGTAACCAGTATTCTTTTGAAATCCGTCATGCCCGCAAAGATAGGGAGAGGAAAAAGTTTTTATTTTTATATACGTGAACAGAAAAAACTTCCTCACTTCGATAGTTGGTTTAAGCTCAGTTGCTTCTGTAAAAACCACATCGGACGTTCCTTTGATCCCCGTAAAGCCCCGTTACCTGAAACCGGGTGATACCATAGGCATCACATCTCCCGCGGGATATATAACGCTCAAGGACATAGAGCCTGCCATTCAGCAAATGATGAGCTGGGGATTCAGGGTAAAAGTGGGTGCGGCTATCGGCAAAAGAAATTTTGGTTTTGGCGGCACGGATGAGGAACGGCGGAAAGATATGCAGCTTATGCTGAACGATCCTTCGCTGGCGGCTATCATGTGTGCGCGCGGTGGTTATGGGATAATCAGGATAATAGATAAACTGAATTTTAACAGGTTTCGCGAAAAGCCAAAATGGATCATCGGTTTCAGTGATGCCACCGTTTTTCATTCGCATCTAAACCGGAATCTCGGTATAGCGAGCATCCATTCAAAAATGTGCAACAGTTTTCCGGACGACTGGAACCAGGCCGACGATCTGCAGAAACAAACCATATTTTCTATTCGCGATGCGTTGTCGGGTATTCCCCTGAAATACGATGTTGTGCCTTCACCATACAATAAATCGGGATCCGCGGAAGGCATCCTGGTGGGAGGAAATCTGAAAACGATAGAAAGTCTTTCAGGTACTTCTTCGGATTTGTATACCAACGGAAAGATCCTCTTCGTGGAAGATACCGGTGAATATCTTTACAGTATCGACAGGATGTTCTGGAACCTCAAGCGAACGGGGAAATTAATTGGATTGAAAGGATTGATTGTGGGAGGGTTTAAGATAAAACCCGACGATCCCGGGGAAGAGTTTGGCAGCTTGTTGCAAAATATCGTGCTGGATAAACTTGCTGATTATAATTTTCCCGTGTGTTTCGACTTTCCTGTAGGCCACCAGAAGAATAACTTCGCAATGAAATGCGGGGTGAAGTACAGGATGAAAATTACTTCACAGGCGTCCGTAGTTGAAGAAGCATCTTAATTATGATTACAATTCCCCCATATCTCAAACCTGGTGATACCATCGGCATTGTGTGCCCGGCCGGCTACATGGATTTTGAAAAAATGCAGAACTGCATTGCTGCGTTGGGAATGTGGGGATATAATGTGCGCCTGGGCAATACCACCCGTTCTTCTTCCTCCAATTATTTCTCGGGCAGCGATGAAGAACGTCTCAGCGATCTTCAGCAAATGCTTGATGACAATGATGTGCATGCCATACTTTGCGGGCGGGGCGGTTACGGGTTAACGAGAATTGTTGATAAAATCAATTTCAAAAAATTCAAAGCGAACCCTAAATGGGTGATCGGTTTCAGCGACGTGACTGTTTTGTTGAATCACATTTATACCAATTGCGGCATTGCTGCTTTGCATGCGCCGATGGCCGGCGCTTTTAATGATCCCGAACCCGGGAACAAATACTTGTTGTCGCTTCACAAAGCGCTTGAAGGCAAAAAGATTCAATATGCGGCAGATGTGCATCCGTTCAACCGGAAGGGTGAAGTGGTGGGTGAACTGGTGGGTGGAAATCTTGCGTTGCTGTCGCATTGTGTGGGTACCGATTCGGATATAAAAACGCGGGGCAAGATTTTATTTATAGAAGATGTGGGCGAGTACCTGTATAATATCGACAGGATGATGCATCAGCTGAAACGCGCGGGCAAGCTAAAGAAGCTTGGCGGGTTGATTGTCGGGCATTTCAGTGACAACAAAGATACCGATCGACCTTTCGGGCAGGAGGCTGAGGAGATTATTCGCGATGTGGTGAGTGAGTATGATTTTCCTGTTTGTTTTGGCTTTCCTGTTGGGCACGAGAAAGAAAACCTGGCGTTGAAGGTGGGAGTGGGCTATAAGTTGAAGGTTACAAAAAACCGTGTAGTACTGGAAGAATAGCCATCATATCGGCACAACCTCTCCCTTATTACTTTTAATACTTTCGGGGATCGACGCAATAATTTCTTCCTTAAAAATCTCCACCAGCTTTTTCTTTACAAAATCGCGGTGCACCACAAGGCTTACCTCCCTGATAGGCGTGGGCTTCCTGAACTCGCGCAGCAATTGCAATTGCGATGGTCGCAAATCTACCGTGGCGAGTTCAGGCAAAATAGTGATGCCATCATTCAACTCCACCATTCTTCTCAACGTTTCAATACTTCCGGCTTCATATTCAAAAAAGCTGTTTTCTTTACCGGCCTTTTGTAATTCGCACAGGTTCATGATCTGCGACCGGAAACAATGTCCTTCTTCCAATAGCCATAGCTTTCTCGGATCAATATCTTTCGACAAGAGGTATTGTTTCTTGTACAAGCTGTTTTTCTTCGATACGTAGGCAATGAGTTTCTCATAGAAAAGAACCTGTTCGGTGATGCCTTTTTCGTTAAGAGGGGTTACTAAAATAGCAACGTCGAGGCGCCCTTCACGTAACCTTGAAATGATGATTTCGGTAGTCATTTCGTGTACGATGAGTTTTACACGCGGGTATTTCTGTGTGAATGACTGCACGAAAAGAGGGAGGAGGTAAGGCGCGAGGGTAGGTATGATGCCTACTTTTAATTCGCCGGTGTGGGGTCCGTGTTTTTTGTCAACTATGTTTTGCAGTTCATCTACTTCGGCGAGGATGCGCCGTGCCTGCGCGATTACTTCTTTCCCGTTTTCTGTGGGGATGACAGGTTGTTTACTTCTGTCGAATAGTTTTACGCCGAGCTCCTGTTCGAGTTTATGAAGTTGCATGCTTAGCGTAGGTTGGGTAACGTGGCAGTGTTCCGCAGCGTCGGCGAAGTGCCGAAGGTTGTCGACCGCTACTGCGTATTGGAGTTGGACTATCGTCATATAGGTTTTATCTATGTAAAGATAAAACTTATAGTTTTGGAAAAACATCTTAACGGCGAGCCGCAGGCAAAAACATCTTTTTATAAAAGAAAATTTTAAGAGCCGGCGCAGTAATTTTTTTCTTTCTATTTTTAAAAAATAAAAATATTTTTTCTTCTATTCCTCTTCTTCGAAGATTCGTTTCATTGCCGGCGCAGAAACCGGCGCTACAATCAGCGGGAATTTTTCGACGGTAACATTAGAAGTATCTAACCCAAAACCCTTTTCTTCCGACAAACTAATCTCCTTAATCCAGAAATATAGTTTCATAATCACCCGCTCGATAAACGGCAACTCATTATCCTGGCTCAGGTATTTTTCCAGCACAATGAACTGAAAATCGCCGACTACATTATTTCTTTCAAGCGACTCATACCGGCTGGTAATATTCACTTCTTTATTTGCTACGAGGTCGTACACCACTTTCCTGAACATCAGGTTCACCTTCGGCTGCACGCGGAAACCAAGCCTGAACTCAACGCGGATAATATCATTCGGAATAATATGATCCACCTTGTACTCTGAAGTATACGGGTCATCGAGCGTATCCACGTGAACGAACCAGTAGATATCCGCCCGCTTCGGTTTCTTATTCAGTATGGAATAAATAATCTTATGCTCAATTTCTTTAGGGTTGTTGGCGCTCGTTAGATATACAAGATGCGTAGCGTATTTCGGAACGGTTTTATCGTTACTTAACTCCTGGATTTGTGGTACATAATGCTCCAGGCGTACAAATTCAACGTAGCGGTTCTTAATGCGCCTGCTCCTGAACCATACATACATGATGCCGAACATAAGTCCGCCGATAATCAGCGTAATATAACCGCCATGCGTGAACTTCTGCATCAGCGCGGCCAGGTAAGCGAATTCCACTACAAAAAATCCAATAAGAAATATGTAAATCAGGCTCGCGTTCACCCGCTTTGCTACTAGAAAATTCGAAAACAATATCGTTGTGGTGATCATTGTAACGATGATCGCCAGGCCATAGGCGGCCTCCATCCTCGTAGATTCTTTGAAATACAGCACCACGCCCACGCAACCCAGAAACAGCATTAAATTGATGGCGGGAATAAACAGCTGCCCTTTTTCTTCGGAAGGATACCTTACCCTCAGCCTCGGCCACAGGTTAAGTCGCATTGCCTCACTGATAAGGGTAAACGATCCGGAGATCATCGCCTGGCTCGCGATGATAGCCGCCGTTGTGGCGATCACCACGCCCGGAATAATAAACCATTGCGGCATCAGGTCGTAGAACGCGTTAATGCCCAGTTGGGCCTTCAGTTCAGGAGTAATCACCTTACCATCGTTGTGTGCAAGAAGCGATGCGCCCTGTCCGAAATAGTTCAGCAGCAGGCACGTTTTCACATACGTCCACGACACGCGGATGTTACCGCGACCGCAATGACCGAGATCGGAATAAAGCGCTTCCGCCCCGGTGGTACACAGAAACACCGCACCCAGCAGCCAGAAGCCGCCAGGATAATTTGTTACAAAATCGATCGCGTAGTAAGGATTTATCGCTTTGAAAATCGATGGGTCGTCGAACAAATGGTAAACGCCGAGCACAGCAAGCATGGTAAACCAAACGAACATGATCGGTCCGAAAAGCTTACCAATGGATGCGGTACCAAACTGTTGCAGGAAGAAAAAGGCGAGGAGAATGCTTAAAACGATTATTACGATCGAATTATCCATCAACCCGAGAGTATGAAAAGCCGGCAGTTCGCGTAAACCTTCAACCGCGGAAGTGATGGAAATTGGAGGTGTGATGATGCCATCGGCCAGCAGGGCCGCTCCTCCCAGCATGGCCGGAAAAACCAGCCAGCGCTTTCTCCTCCTCACCAGCGCGTACAAAGCGAATGTGCCGCCCTCTCCCCGGTTATCGGCCCTTAACACAAGCACAACGTATTTGATGGTGGTTTGAAGGGTTATCGTCCAGATAATACACGAAAGTGCACCGATAATAAGTTCTTCGCTGATGAGATGGTTTCCTATAAGTGCGTTGAAAACGTAGAGAGGAGAAGTTCCGATGTCACCGTAAATAATGCCAAGCGCTATTAACAGTCCGGCTGCGCTAACTTTGCTGGTGCTTTTGCCCACAGGATCAAAGGTATAGTGAAAAAATTATTTATCTTAAAAATCCTTTAATGTCAAACGCGCGGACCTTTGCCAACCGTATTTACCATAACTTCAATTTAGCAAAAAGTGCACATGAGTTTTAAACAACCGATAGTTCTGTTTATCGCCATCCTTGCCTGTGTAACCGCCCTTGCCCAGAAAATTTCTTATTCCGAACCGGAGCGCGAAGATAACAAGCGCACCAACTTCGAAATACTGGGAAAGATTGGAAGCAACTACCTCATTTACAAGAATAATCGCAACGATCACGCCATAGCCGTTTACAACAGCGATATGCGCATGCTGAGTAGGGTCGACCTTAACCCCACCAACGAACGGTGGATAAATGTTGATTTTATTACATACCCCGACCACGCCTGGATGATCTACCAGTTTCAGCAGAAAAGCATTCTTTACTGTATGGCAGCCAGGATCGACAGCTCCGGAAAATACCAGACAAAACCATTGGAAATTGACACCACGAGGATAGGATGGGCAGCAAATAACAGGATTTATAACACGATCTACAGCGACGACAAAAAGCAGATCATGATCTTCAAGATCAACAGCCGCAACCAGAAAAATTTCATCTTCACCACGTTGCTGCTGGATGAAACACTTCACCTGAAGAACAAGCACCAGATGAACCTGCCCATGGAAGAGCGAAACGATTACTTCACCGATTTCCTCCTCGATAACGACGGCGGAATGGTGTTTGGCAAGTTTGTTCGAAAAGGCGGGGGCGATTACATCACCAACCTGAGCCTTATCACAAAAGCGCCGGATGAAAACCGTTTTACGACCTATGATCTTAAAACCGGCGACCGTGTGCTCGACGATGTGAAAATTAAAATAGACAATACCAACAAACGATACCTTTTTTCAGCTCTTTATTACAAACAGCGTCGCGGAAATATTGAGGGATTGTACAGCATCACGTGGGACAGGTCAACTTCAACCGTGTTTACAGAAAGGCTGCTGCCATTTTCCGATGAATTGCGCGCACAGGCGAAAGGCCAGGATGCGAACCTGCGCATAGCATTCAACGACTACTTCATAAAAAATATAATCGTGCGGAAAGACGGTGGTTATCTCGTGACGGCGGAATCCATGTACACATCCACAAGAGGCGGCACTGCCTTCAACAGGTGGGATTATATGAGCTGGAACAACCCCTGGGCATCGCCGTATAATTCTTATTACTATTCGCCCTATTACTATAATACTTTTGGCGTTCCCTGGAACAGGTGGGGAGGAACGGCAACGCGGTATCACGCAGAAAATATCATTCTCCTGTCGTTCAATAAATCAGACAGTCTCGAATGGAGTAATGTTATTCCGAAAAGCCAGTTCGATGATCAGAGTGATGGGTTGATATCGCATCAAATCATGAACACAGGTGGCGAACTGCATTTTCTTTTCAATCTGTATGAAAGAAGAACATTACTGTTGAACGACCAGAGTATTAACGCAGATGGGAAAGTAACCCGTTATCCTACGTTCAGAAATCTTGACAGGAACATTGAATTTATGCCGAGGTTTGGTAAACAGGTGAGCGCCCGAAGCATCATCATGCCATGTCAGTTCAGGAACTATCTTATTTTCGCTAAAATTGATTTTTAAAAGTCAGTCTAGGTGGTAGGCATTTTCCGACAGAAAAATCCCGGTAATAATTTATTGTTGCTCGTATATGGTCTCGTTTTAAAATTCGGGATTCTTTTAAATCCTTCGCCACCACTACGCCAGCAAGAGGATCACTATTTGTATAACCTGTTGCTGCGAATTCTCCATCCGCTTGAGCTGCCGCCCTTTTTCTTTGGCATTGCTGCATTTCTGCTCTTATTTGTGCAAACCATGCTGATCAACAGGATTTGTACCGATCAGAAAATGCTGCCGAAACCAAACTACCTGCCGGGCATGGCGTACATGCTGTTGTCGTCGCTGTTTGTTGAGTGGAACCACTTTTCTGCGCCGCTCATCATCAACACTTTCCTGATATTGATGTTTTACAGGATGATTGCGCTGTATAACACCCATAAGCCGCTTGCGTCTATTTTTAATATTGGGGTGATGATGGGAGTGGTAACGCTGCTGTATCAGCCTGCGGTGTTTTATGTGCTGATGATACCGCTTGCGCTGTATATTATGCGACCTTTCAGGATAAGGGAATGGCTTACCGGGTTTTTGGGGTTGACGACGCCGTATTATTTTCTTGCGCTTGAGCCGTTGTTTACGAATGAATGGAACTGGAATTACCTGGTGCCTTCGGTTCATATAGGTTTTCCGGCGATGCCTTCTTCAATATTTGTTACGATCAGTATCATATTGCTGATTGTTCCATTTATAAGTGGTGGATATTTTGTTCAGACGAATCTTAACAAAATGCTGATTCAGATAAGGAAGGCGTGGAGTTTGTTGCTGTTGTTTCTGATAATTTCAATGTTTATTATCCTGGTGAATGGAGGGGTGAATTATGTGAATTGGTCGTTTGGGTTGATGCCGCTGGCGGCTTTTCATTCGGCTACGTATTATTATCCCAACCGGCGATGGTTTCCGTTGATACTGCACTGGATTATTTTTTTGTATGCGGTTTATATGGTGTATTGGTAGGATGCCTGCGGCTATAACCGCCGGAGGCACCCGCAACCCTCTTTCCCCCGTTAATTCGTAGCTTTGCAAAAAACAGAAGGATGAAATTTGGAATCGTAGTATTTCCCGGTTCGAACTGTGACAGAGACATGCAGGAGGCCCTGCAAAACGACCTTAACCAGGAAGTAATCATGCTGTGGCACAAAGACAAGGATATCAGTATGTTCAACACGAACGACTGCATCGTGCTCCCGGGTGGTTTTTCTTACGGCGACTACCTGCGCTGCGGCGCCATCGCCAGGTTCAGCCCAATGATGCAAAGCGTGATCGGATTTGCCCAGAAAGGGGGCAAAGTTCTTGGCGTATGTAACGGTTTCCAGATTTTATGCGAAGCACACCTGCTTCCGGGCGTGTTGATGAGAAATGTCAATCAGCAGTTTTTATGTAAAAATGTTTACCTCAAAGGTGTTGGTTCAGATTCTCCATTGATGATACCTATCGCCCACGGCGAAGGAAGGTTTTTTGCAAACGACGACGTGCTCGATGAATTAGAATCAGGCGGCCAGGTGATTTATAAGTATTGTGATAAAGATGGAAATATCACAAAGGAATCAAATCACAACGGCGCAACAAGAAATATTGCAGGAATTTGCAACAAAAACAGGAATGTTTTTGGCATGATGCCTCATCCGGAACGTGCTTGTTCTGAAGCATTAGGAAATACGGATGGAAGAGTAATATTAAAGGCTTTGTTATTTTCCGGCGCAGCAGAGCGTTCAGCTGTTGCACAGGCGGTCGTTTAATAATATTTGTTGTTTCTTTACCCATGCATCCACTCGCGAAACCGTTCTGCCTCCTTTTCTTTCTTTTTTTCTTTTCTGTTGTTGCCTTTTCACAGGACTCCACAGCATATCAATGGCAGGTGTCGAGTAAAAAAATAGATGCGAAAACCTACGAGCTGAATTTTCACACAACGGGTAACGCAAACTGGGAGCTGTACGGGCCAAACGAAGTGCTCAGCGACGTACCTTCCACAACCGTTGAATTCGATTCCTCAATTGCTGTCGAAAAAGGTTTTAAAGATTCAGGCGACGCGAAAACTATTACCAGCACGTTGTTCGACAACCAGCAGGTAAAGGTGTATCAAAGTCCTGCCACGTTTACCGCAACAATACATTTCAAGGATGCTGTTCCGGCTAAATTGCTTGGAAAACTTACATACACATATGGAAAGGGCGAAGAGTTTTATAACGGAAACGTGTACGCATTTACGGTGCCGCTTGAAGGTGGCGTGGAATCATCCGTGCGCATTAAAATTGCCAGTCTCGACCTCGATAAACCGGTAAACAATTGTGGTGACGAAGATACCGGGGGCAAGAGCCTGTTCGGTGTTTTTCTGCTTGGGTTGTTGGGTGGTTTTATCGCATTGCTCACTCCGTGCGTATTTCCGCTGATACCGCTTACTGTATCGTTCTTTACGAAGAAAACGCAGGACAGGAAGAAGGGTGTCGGCAACGCGCTGCTATATGGATTTTTCATTCTGCTCATCTACGCGCTTTTCAGTATTCCCTTTCATCTTGTAGATAATGTGCAACCGGAAATTCTGAATAACATTTCAACGAACGTTTGGCTCAACCTAATCTTCTTTGTGATTTTCGTTGTATTCGCCATTTCGTTCTTTGGATATTTCGATATCGTTTTGCCATCAGGATTTGCAAATAAAATCGATGCGAGGTCGGGCATGGGTACGGTGGGTGGAATTTTTTTCATGGCGCTTACGCTTGCTATCGTTTCATTTTCCTGTACCGGGCCGATTTTAGGTTCCCTCCTTGTAGGTACCGCTGCGGAGGGCGCATGGCCGCTTACAGCGGGGCTGGCAGGTTTTGGATTTGCGCTCGCTTTGCCTTTCGCATTGTTCGCAATGTTTCCGGGATGGCTGCAATCGCTGCCAAAAAGTGGCGGATGGCTCACATCGGTGAAAGTGGTACTCGGTTTTCTTGAAGTGGCGATGGCGATCAAATTTTTGTCGAACGCAGATCTCGTGGAGCAGTGGGGCATTATTAAACGGGAAATATTTATCGGCTCGTGGGTGATTATTGGCATCCTCACCTTACTATATCTTTTTGGTAAAATCCGTTTTCCGCACGATTCACCGCTGAAAAAAATAAGCGCGACGCGTTCGGTTTTTATCGCGTTGTTCGCCGCCATAACTATTTACCTGGTGCCGGGGTTAACAAATACGCCTGCTGCCAATCTCAAGTTGATCAGCGGTTTTCCGCCGCCCCTGTGCTATAGTATTTATGAGAATCCTGTTAACTGCGAAACCGGTGTTGAACCGTTGCGTGATTATGAGGAGGCGCTTGAAGTAGCCAAAAAAGAGGGCAAGCCGTTGCTGATTGACTTTACAGGCTGGGCGTGTGTGAATTGCCGCCGCATGGAAGAAAATGTGTGGACGGATGAAGAGGTGATTGGATTGATGAAGAACCGGTTTGTGGTGGTTTCGTTATATGTTGATGAAAGAAGGTTGTTGCCCGCGTCGGACCAAACGCAGTTTAAGACGAAGCAGGGAGTGATGAAGAATATAGTAACGGTAGGAGATAAGTGGGCGACGTTTCAATCTGAGAATTTTAATAAGGTTTCGCAGCCGCAGTATGCGATTGTTCATCCTTCGGAGATTGTGTTGACTAAGACTAAATCGTATACTCCTTCGGCGAAGGAGTTTGCGGAGTGGTTGAATTGTGGGTTGGATGCGTTTGGGAAAGTGAAATGATTTTTTTCTTTTTAGAAAAATCCGTTGAACAAGCCGGCCGCAGGCCAAAGCGCCGCAGGCATAACGCAGCAATAAAAAAACCCTCCATAACGGAGGGTCTTAAATTATTTAAAAACTCAAAGAGTATTACAACGCAATCTTCTTCTGGGTCATCATCTTCCTGAGATTGATAAGCCCGTAGCGCATCCTGCCCAACGCAGTGTTGATGCTGCAGTTAGTAAGAGAAGCAATTTCTTTGAAGCTTAAGTCAGCATAGTGGCGGAGAATGATCACTTCGCGCTGATCTTCCGGAAGAAGGTCAAGCATCTGGCGAACTTTCTCATGACTCTGTCTCTTCATCATTTTCTCATCAGCGCCTTCTTCAGTAAAGTTAATGACCTCGAAAATGTCGCGGTCGTCGCTTGTTTTGATTGTCGGGGTGCGTTTAACTTTTCTGAAATGGTCAACACAAAGGTTGTGAGCGATGCGCATGGCCCAGGGAAGGAACTTGCCTTCTTCTGTGTAGCGGCCGCCACGGATTGTGTCGATAATTTTGATGAGAACGTCCTGGAAAATGTCTTCCGCGAGATACTTATCCTTTACAAGAAAAAGGATCGAAGTGTACATTTTGTCTTTGTGACGGAGAACAAGAGTTTCAAGGGCATTGAGGTCACCATCCTGAAAATTTTGGATGAGTTCATGGTCAGTTTTCGTACGTAAAGAGGAATTCATAAAACTTCTACAGTTTTGAAGGTGATAGGATATTTATTAATGGATTCTAAGAGTGTGCTTGGTTTTTCTTGAGTAGAAGAGTGTAATCTATAGGCTGTCTGTTTTTAGTTGCTTTGATGAGACAAATTACCGTCTAAAGATAGACACTTTCGTGAAAATTCCAAACTTTAGAATTTCTTTTATAGGAATTGTTGAGGGGGGGTAAATATTTATACTTAGTATTGGTTTTGGCGCAATATTTTTGCAGGTTCAACTATGGCCATTTCTACGAAAAAACGAATCTCAAAGGGAAGTAACGGCACCGGTGAAGTAAAGGATTCAATTATCATCAAGGGCGCCAGGGTACACAATCTTAAGAATATTACGGCAGAGATACCGCGAAACAAACTTGTAGTGGTAACGGGCGTTTCCGGTTCAGGGAAATCATCTCTCACCATAGATACATTATTCGCCGAGGGACAGCGCCGCTATGCGGAAAGTCTCAGCGCATATGTGCGGCAGTTCATGGCCCGCATGGTTAAGCCCGACGTAGATTATATTAAAGGTCTTTGCCCCGCAATAGCCATAGAACAAAAGGTAATTACCCGCACCCCTCGCTCAACCGTGGGTAGCATGACGGAGATTTACGATTACCTCAGGTTATTATACGCGCGTACAGGACGTACTATTTCGCCCATTTCGAAACGGCAGGTAAAAAAAGACGATGTAAGCGATGTTGTAGAGGCCATCATCAACCGGCCACATGGTGATAAGGTACTTGTAATAGTGCCTTTCAGGCAGCATGTAAACCGCAATGTTTCCGAAGAACTAAACATCCTGATGCAAAAAGGCTTTTCGCGATTGCATGTATCAGGTGAAACATTAAGAATAGAAGACCTGCTGGAAGAAAAGTCGCCGGCCTACAAAAAGAATTGGAAGCCTGGTAAGGATGCCTACGTGCTGATCGACAGGCTCGTGGCAAGGGATTTTGAAGAAGACGACCGGCATCGCATAGCCGACTCTGTTACGACCGCTTTTTATGAAGGCGAAGGTGAAATGTACCTTCTTATAAATGAGTCTGAAAAACTGCATTTCTCCAACAGGTTCGAACTCGACGGTATCCAGTTTGAAGAACCCGTTCCGGACCTGTTTTCATTTAATAATCCCGTTGGGGCGTGCCCGACATGCGAAGGCTTCAGCATGGTGCTCGGCATTGATGAAGACCTGGTTATACCCGACAAACGGTTAAGCGTGTACGAAGGCGCAGTAGCTCCATGGAAAGGAGAGAAACTGGGTAAATGGCGGGAGAACTTCATCAAAACATCAAAATCGTATGGCTTTCCGATACACAAAGCCATAATGGACCTTACCAGGGACCAGTATAATTTATTATGGAAGGGCAACTCCGTGGTTTCAGGTATCGACGACTTTTTTAAAGAAGTAGAACAGAACCTGTATAAGGTGCAATACCGGGTGCTGCTATCAAGATACAGGGGAAGAACTTTGTGCCCCGAATGCAATGGTTACCGGCTAAAGAAAGAAGCGTTATATGTAAAGGTTGGAGGAAAACATATTGGTGAGTTGTGCGAGATGCCGGTGAAGGAACTGGCAAAATGGTTTGAAACTATCAAGCTTAGCGAGCATGAACGCCAGGTAGCAAAAAGAATATTGATAGAAATAAGCCTTCGTCTCAAAACCCTGCTGGATGTTGGGCTCGGCTACCTCACCATGAACCGGCTCGCCAATACGCTGAGTGGCGGGGAAAGCCAGCGCATACAGTTAACGCGATCGCTGGGAAGCAATCTTACCAATTCCCTATATATACTCGATGAACCGTCAATCGGGCTCCATTCACGCGATACGCAGCGGCTTATTTCTGTTTTGAAGGAACTCAGGGATCTTGGCAACACAGTTGTGGTGGTGGAACATGATGAGATGATGATGCGCGAGGCCGACTATATCATCGATATGGGTCCGCTTGCTTCGCATCTTGGCGGCGAGATTGTGGCTGCTGGCAACTACGATGAAATCATAGCGAATGAAAGTAGTCTTACCGGAAAGTACCTGGGTGGCGAATACGAGGTGGTGAAAGCACGCACTCCCAGGAAATGGAATAGCTCTATCACCGTCGAGGGTGCAAGACTCCATAACCTAAAGGATATTACTGTAGAATTTCCATTAAATGTGCTGTGCGTGGTAAGCGGGGTAAGTGGTAGCGGAAAAACGACGCTTGTTAAACAGATACTGTACCCGGCGCTGAAGAAAATAAAGGGCGAACCCGCTGAAAAGGTTGGCTTGCATAAAGCCGTTACCGGTGATATTGATTCTATTTCGCAGATCGAAATGGTTGATCAGAACCCGATCGGCAAATCGTCGCGCAGTAATCCTGTTACCTACATAAAAGCTTACGACGAAATACGCGACCTGTTCGCACGTCAGCCGTTAAGCAAAATGAGAGGGTTTCAACCAAAACATTTTTCATTTAATGTAGATGGTGGCAGGTGCGACGCATGTAAAGGAGAAGGAGAACAGGTGGTGGAGATGCAGTTTCTCGCGGATGTGCACCTTACCTGCGATGTGTGTCATGGAAAACGTTTCAAGGAAGAGGTTCTGGAAGTGCAATACAGGGGAAAGAATATTTATGATGTGCTGGAGATGAGCGTAGATGAATCCCTTGAATTTTTTAAGGACGAAAAAGATCTGTATAAAAAAATTCAACCGCTAAGCAGTGTGGGACTCGGGTATGTAAAACTCGGACAGTCGTCTGATACATTATCTGGTGGAGAGGCGCAGCGTGTGAAACTTGCATCGTTTTTAGGTAAAGGAAAAGGACAGGGTCATATACTTTTTATTTTCGATGAACCCACAACAGGTCTTCACTTTCATGATATAAAAAAATTGCTTGGTTCATTTGATGCGTTGATTGAGCAGGGACACTCCATCCTGGTGATTGAACACAATACAGATGTGATTAAAAGCGCCGATTGGCTTATAGATCTCGGGCCTGAGGCAGGCGATGAGGGAGGGAAATTGGTTTTTGCGGGTAAGCCGAAAGATATTTCGAAGGTGAAAGAGAGTTATACCGGAAAGTTTCTTACCTGAGCCTGTCCATACTCTTTATCAACTTCTGATCTTTATAAATTCCACGAGCAGCCAGAAAGAAAAAAATCACCATTACTATCGGAAGTAGTGCACCCAACTGGTATGATCCCGACTGGATAAGTTTTTCGGTTTTGAAAGTTTCAACACGAAAATATTCGAGAAAAATAAACCCGATTGAGAGAAACATACCCAGCAACGATAACCGGAACTGAAGTTTTCTGTTTTTGAAAAGGAAAAGGCAAATAATCGCGAGAATGCCGAGTGTAATTATTGGTATTACCAGCAAAAAATCGTCGGCAAGTAATAAAAACTTTTCACCGCCTTCAATGGGGGTGCCTACATAAAGCTTGAGCGTGTAGGTGGCAAACGCAGCAAGGGCCACGACGACAAGCCATAAAGATTGTACTCTTTGAATCATGAAATGAAATATTTTTCAATTTACCCCAATTCAGGATACAGCGGAAAACCTTGCATGAAAGCATTAACTTCTTTCGCAATTCCTTCCAGTTTGCCTTCATCATCAGCATTCACCAGGGCACGGTCTATGTAGTCGACCACTTTATCCATATGTTCCTGCTTCATGCCCCTGGTGGTAATAGCAGGAACACCCACACGGATACCTGAAGTTACAAAAGCAGATTTATCATCGTAAGGTACCATGTTCTTATTTACGGTGATGTCGGCTTTCCCTAAAACATTTTCAGCTTTTTTACCGCTGATGTCTTTATTGCGCAGGTCAATCAGCATAAGGTGATTGTCGGTTCCGCCGGATACGATATGATAACCTCTTTTTACCAGGCTCTCGCTCATGGCTTTGGCGTTGGCGATAACCTGTTTGGCATAGGTTGTAAATTCATCCGTCAGCGTTTCACCAAAGGCGATCGCTTTAGACGCAATGATGTGCTGCAGCGGACCACCCTGTATGCCGGGGAACACTGCCATGTCGAGCAGGTTGCTCATCATCCGCACATTTCCTTTTACATCCTTGAGTCCGAACGGATTTTCGAAATCTTTCTTCATCAGAACGATTCCTCCCCTTGGTCCGCGGAGTGTTTTATGTGTAGTAGAAGTAACTATGTGGCAATGGTCGAAGGGTGAGCGGAGTAGTCCCTTTGCTATGAGGCCCGCAGGGTGGGCCATATCGCACATCACAAAGGCATTGATGCTGTCTGCGATTTTGCGGATGCGTGCGTAATCCCAATCGCGGCTGTAAGCCGAAGCACCGCAGATGATCACTTTTGGTTTTTCCTGTGCGGCCACCTTCTCCATCATGTCGTAGTCTACGAGTCCATCTTCTTTCTTCACGCCATAGAAAACCGGTTGATACAGCTTGCCCGAAAAATTTACGGGCGAGCCATGGGTGAGGTGTCCTCCCATACTCAGGTCGAGGCCGAGAATTTTGTCGCCGGGTTGTAATAATGCGAGTAAAACCGAAGCGTTTGCCTGCGCCCCTGAATGCGGCTGCACGTTTGCATATTCGCAGTTGAAAATTTGTTTAAGGCGGTCTATCGCAAGCTGCTCGGTCTGGTCCACCACTTCGCATCCACCGTAATACCTGCGTCCGGGATAACCTTCGGCGTATTTGTTTGTCATTACATTTCCCATCGACTGCATTACGTCGAGGGAAACAAAATTTTCCGACGCGATCAGTTCCAGGCCGCGACGCTGGCGTTCAAGTTCTTTTTTGATCAGGCCGAAAACCAAAGTATCCTTTTGCATGTATAAAGAGAATTAGATATGATGAATCAGGCCGCAAAAATAATGAAGCAGGGTTATAAAAATGCAGTACTTTCACGAAAGAAATGAAAGCTATCATACCAGTGGCAGGTGCTGGTACTAAGTTGCGTCCGCATACTTATACCCAGCCAAAGGCACTCATCCCGTTAGCCGGTAAAACCATCTTAAGCATTATTGTGGACCAGTTGAAAGAAGCTGGCATCTCAGATTTCATTTTTATTATTGGTTATCTCGGCGATAAAATAAAAGACTACGTCAACGAAAAATATCCTGACCTCAACGCTCATTTTGTAAACCAGAACGAACGCAAAGGCATAGGTCACGCCATTCAGCTTACACGTAACATTGTTGGCGACGATGAAGTGTTCATCGTTCTTGGTGATACTATCTGCGAGTACGACGTGGCAGATGTGCTCGCAAGGCCTACTTCTGTTTTGGGTATTAAAAGAGTGGATGACCCACGCGATTTCGGCGTCGCGGAGATAGGCGAGGACGATTTTATTTCGAGAGTAGTAGAAAAGCCTCAGATACCAAAGTCGAACATGGCGCTCGTGGGTGTTTATCGCATCAAGGAAAGTCACCAGTTGTTCGACTGTCTCGAGAATAACATCAGGAACCTCGTGACAAGTCGCGGTGAGTTTAGTATTACGGATGCTATCGAATGTATGATCAGGAGCGGGGCAAAGTTCCAGTCGTTTAAAGTGCAGAACTGGTTCGACTGCGGTAAAAAAGAAACGCTGCTCGAGTCGAACTCAACGCTGCTGAAGAAATTTGGCGGCGTTATCGCCCGCGATCACCATTTTGAAAATACTATCATTATTCCCCCTGTAAGTATGGCCCCGGGGTGCGACATCCGAAACTCAATCATCGGGCCCAATGTTACCATTGGCGAAAAGGTAAGAATCAGTTACTCGGTGATAAAAGATTCAATTATCGGGGCCTTTGCCAATTTGTCGGATATTGTGCTTACAAAGTCGCTCATAGGCAGCGACACAGAAATAAAAGGCGAAAGCCGGAGTCTTAACATCGGCGACAACACTGAAATAGACCTCGGAGAATCCTGATTGTTAAGGCGTTTTAACGGTGGCGCGCTTGGCTGTTTGAAGGAATTCAGGTACTTTCATACCCTGTTGTAACATTTTTAATAATTCAGATGTCATACTTATAAATTTAACCCGAAACCGCTTTGTATGCCACGTTTGAAATTTTTTATCCTCTGTTTCGCACTTCTTCCTTTTTCAAATTGCGTTTTTGCCAGCCAGGGTGGTGATGGAATACCTCCGAAAGATCCTGTAATCACCGGTTCAGTGTCCGACGCATCTTCTAAAAAGCCCGTGAAAGGTGTCACGGTTTCAGTAACCGCGAAAGATGGAGTGAAGTTCATCACTACTGATGCCTCCGGCAAATTCATCATTCCCAAGCTTCCCGCGGGTGAAGTAACCATTCAACTCGAGAAGAAAGGCTATAAAACGTACAGGCGCGAAAAAGTAATAGTAAAAGAAGGCATGCAGATAAAGCTAAGCTTCGACCTTAGTAATCTTCGTGAAGAAGAAGACGCAGACCTTTTTCATCCACTACTAAGGATGATTGAAAGCTAAAAGCTAATTGCGTTTCAACGTCCACTTCCACATTTCTTTCCACGTTGTTTTCTTCCCATACAGCAGTATGCCGGTGCGGTAAATTTTTGCGCTGAGCCATGTTATAAAAAGAAATCCGGCTACCAGTAAAAGCATACTTGCTATTAACTCCCACCACGGAACGGTACCTGGCACACCAAACGGGATGCGGGCCATCATTACAACAGGTGAAAAGAAAGGTACCATGCTGCTCCATGTAGCCAGTGAACTCACCGGTTTCATGATCACCTGCACCATAATGGCAATGGCAAGAATGACCGGCATCGTAACAGGAAGCAACAGGCTCTGTGTGTCCTGCGCGTCTTCGCTTACGGCGCTGCCCACCGCGGCAAATAGCGAAGCATAAAACAGGTAACCGAATATGAAATAAAACAGGAAGCAAAACAAGATAAGCGGCAGGTTAATAGTCATGAGGCTTGCCTGCAGGGCCGCTGTGTCGGGCGCCGACGATTGTTTGCCTGCCTCACCAAGCGCATCTGGCGGCAGCACGGTGAACAGCACGAGGACAAAGACGACTACCAGCACTAGCCACATAATAAATTGTGTGAGCCCAACCGCGCCGATGCCGATTATCTTCCCCATCATCAACTGAAAAGGCTTTACAGAAGAGATGATAATTTCGGCGATGCGATTGGTTTTTTCTTCCGACACTCCCCGCATCACCATTGTGCCATATATTAATATAGATATGTAGATCAGGAACGACGAGGCATATCCCACGCCATAAGCAACGCCCGACTTTTCATTTTTCGCCATGTTTTCCTTCACAATCTCAGCTTCGCGAACGGTTTTCTGGTTCGCCATATCCTTAGGACTAATGAATACGATCGCTGCTATCAATCCCACAAAAAACAGGGGCGTGAGGAAAGTCGAAATGATAAAAGTCCTATTCCTTACCCGGGTGAGATATTCTCTCTTTATAATAAGCCATGTTTTATTCATAAGATATTATAAATATTATGATAAATATTATGCGGTTAATTTTTGAAACTGCCGGGTTAATGGTGTCCCTTCAACGAGACGAATAAAAATTTCATTCATCGACGGAAGCAATTCATAGAACCCGGTTATCGTAACGTCTTTCTGCAGGTAGTAAAGGAGCACATCGTTGGGGCGGTATCCTTCTTTAATTTTTACCACGAGTCGCTGCTCCTTCGATGAGATGATTTCGAAAGCGTCGGGCGCCGGTCCGTCGGGAATGGTTTCGAGGGTGATGGCGAAAAGGTTTTCTTTAAACTGTTGCTTCACATCCTTTACGGTGCCGTCGAGGATTTTTTTGCCCTGGTTCATTAGAATGATATGATCACATATCTCTTCCACCTGCTCCATGCGGTGAGTGCTGAAGATGATGCTGCACCCTCTTTTCGCAAGCTGGAAAATTTCTTCTTTGATAAGATTGCTGTTTACAGGATCGAGACCGCTGAATGGTTCATCGAGAATGATGAGTGAAGGCTCATGCATAACTGTTGTTACGAACTGCAGCTTTTGCCCCATGCCCTTGCTGAGATCTTCCACTTTCCGGTTCCACCACGATTGCATTTCGAGCCTCGTAAACCATTCTTTCGCTTTGTGTATCGCATCGTGGCGGCTCAGGCCTTTCAGCCGGGCAAGGTATACGGCCTGTTCGCCTGTTTTCATTTTTTTATAAAGGCCGCGTTCTTCGGGCATGTAGCCGATTTCTTTTACATCCTGTTCGGGGTGGAATTTTTTTCCGTTCAGATTGATGGTGCCGGCATCGGGATAGAAAATACCTGTTATCATGCGTATAAGCGTCGTTTTTCCGGCTCCATTTGGTCCGAGTAAACCGAATATGCTTCCGCGCGAAACGTTGAAGGAAACGTCGTCTACTGCTTTCTGAGTGGCAAAATATTTTCTGATGTTTTCTACTTCCAGGATGTTCATTGGGTAAATGTAAAATCTATTTTCTCAAAATCTTTTGCGCCACAGCTTCCGCAACCCTCTCGCCATCCATCGCGGCACTGACAATGCCACCAGCGTAACCGGCCCCTTCCCCGCAGGGATACAAACCTTCTATCTGCGGATGCTCAAGCGTAACCGTGTTCCGCGGTACTCTCACCGGCGAAGAAGTCCTCGACTCGGTAGCCACCACAACAGCCTCGTTGGTGAAATAGCCTTTCATCTTTTTATCAAAATGCAGAAACGCTTCTTTTAATGAATCATAAATATAGCCGGGCAACACCTCATGGAGTGCGACAGATTCTATACCGGGAAGATATGAGCACCGGGGCAGCGTTGATGAATGGTGTTTCCTTGTAAAATCTTCGAGCCGCTGGGCAGGCGCCACAAATCGACCTCCTCCTGCATTGTAGGCCTTTTTCTCAACGGCGCGCTGAAACTCCATTGCGGCAAGTGGCCCTCCCTTTTTGACTAACGGACGTATGTTCTCTTCATCAACCGATACAACAATGCCTGAGTTGGCGTACGGGTTATTTCGTTTCGATGGCGACCAGCCGTTGACCACAAGTTCGCCGGGCGCTGTTGAAGCAGGCGCGATAATACCTCCCGGGCACATGCAGAAAGAAAAAACCCCCTTTCCATCAACCTGCTGTACCAGGCTGTACGATGCCGGTGGCAGGAAATTGTCGCGTACGGGGCAATGGTATTGTATGGAGTCGATCAGCTGTTGCGGATGTTCTACGCGCACCCCGAGGGCAAATGGTTTTGGTTCGATCAGGATATGTTTTTGATGCAGCAGCTGAAAAATATCGCGGGCTGAATGGCCTGTTGCGAGTATTAGTGCTTCGCCATCAAATTTGTCGTGCCCGGAGGTGATGACGCCTGTAAGTTTGTTGTTTTTTATTTCAAGGTCCGTTACTTTTTTTTCGAACAAAAATTCGCCACCGCAATCGATAATTTTTTTTCGCATTTCGGTAATGATGTGTGGCAATTTATTGGTACCGATGTGGGGATGTGCTTCGTATAAAATATTTTCATCGGCTCCGAAAAAAACGAGTAAATCGAGTATGCGATTTACGTTGCCACGCTTCGTACTTCTTGTGTATAATTTACCATCGCTGTAAGTGCCTGCGCCGCCTTCACCGAAGCAATAATTGCTGTCGGGATTGATGATGCCTTCTTTATTAAGAGTAGCGAGATCGCGACGGCGGTCGCGTACATTTTTTCCTCTTTCGAAAATGACAGGCTTGATGCCTGCTTCTAAAAGCTTTATCGCGGCGAAGAGGCCGGCGGGCCCTGCGCCTGCAATGAGAACTTTTTTTGCATCGCGTGAAACGCAGTCCAGGAGCGGATTTGCGCGTGCTCTCCCTGTGAAGGGTTCATTGATAAAAACATTAAGTTGAAGAAGTATGGCGGGTTGCTTTCCCCTCGCATCTATGGAACGCTTGATGTGAGTTAAGCCTGTGATCGAATTTTTTTTAATTGATAGGTGGTTACTTATATAATCTTTAATTGTTTCATCTGAAACAGCCTCAGAGGGTAATAATCTGATTGTTAGTTGTTGCTGCAAGGCTCTTAAATTTATTCTTCGTAGCGGTTAAAGTTGAGACAATATTTTCGCATAAAATATTTACACGAGTAAAACAAAATTTATGTTCGAAACTGCAAAAAAAATTTTCTGACAAGTGATGAATAAAAAATTTTTTATTCAACAAAAAGTTTTGATATTCGTTGCCCTGCGTTACTTTTTTGTGTTCAAAAAATAATCGCCCTGAGGACCAGCATTTGTGCAAATTTTCTTAACTCAACATAAAACAGTTTTCGAACTAAAATGGTTAAATCTTTCGACAAAGTTTGGAGCAATTGTTTGGAGATTATTAAGGACATAGTTGAATGGCAGCATTTTACCACGTGGTTCGAACCTATCAGACCTGTTGAGTTAAAAAACAATATCCTGGTGATCCAGGTTCCAAGCCAGTTTTTTTTCGAATACCTCGAAGAACATTATGTAAATTTACTTGCGAAGACGCTCCGCAGGATACTCGGCAAAGAAGCCAGGCTTGAATACAGGATCATGGTAGACAGCGGAAACCACCAGAGTAAGCCCCTTACCGTGGACATGCCAACTAACGGCTACAAAACATATTCTAATAATGAAATGGATTTCCCTCTGATCATACACAATCCAGTCAAGAATCCATTCGTGATACCGGGGTTGAAGAAAATGCAGATCGACCCGCAGCTCAACCACATCTACACGTTCGATAATTTCATTGAAGGCGACTGCAACCGGGTGGCGCGCCGCGCTGGTAAAACAGTAGCGGAGAAACCGGGCTCCAGTTCGTTCAACCCGCTCGTATTATACGGAGGCGTGGGCCTTGGCAAAACGCATCTGGGCCAGGCTATCGGTAACGAAACAAAGCGGCTCCACCCGAACAAAGTAGTGTTGTATGTAAGCTCCGAGAAATTCATCAACCAGTTCCAGGATCACGGAAGGAATAACGCCATCAACGACTTCATTCATTTCTACCAGATGGTAGATGTATTAATTATAGATGACGTTCAATTTTTCAACCGTGCCGAAAAATCGCAGGATGCTTTCTTCGCGATCTTCAATCACCTTCATCAAAGCGGCAAACAACTGATACTTACTTCAGATAAAAGTCCGAAGGACCTTGAAGGTGTGCAGGAGCGGCTGCTCAGCCGGTTCAGGTGGGGATTGAGCGCCGATTTGCAAACACCCGACTACGACACGAGGATTGACATTCTTGAAAGAAAGATGAAGAACGACGGGCTGGATATGCCGAAGGAAGTAGTGAAGTATCTCGCCTATAATATTAATAGCAATGTGCGGGAGCTGGAAGGCGCGTTGATATCGTTGCTGGCACAGTCTTCGCTTAACAAAAGAGAAATAGATCTCGACCTGGCGAAGAGAGTATTGAGAAATTTTGTGAAGACGAGCAGCAAGGAAATAACAATCGATACCATTCAGAAAATGGTGTGTGAGTTTTTTGACGTGCCGTACGATAAACTGTTGCAGAAAACACGCAAGCGTGAAATTGTGCAGGCGCGGCAGATTACCATGTACCTTGCGAAGGCGTTTACAAAAAATTCTCTTAAAACCATAGGTGAGCATTTTGGTGGAAGGGATCATACAACGGTTATTCATTCGTGCCAAACGGTGAAAGATCTGATGGATACGGATAGTACGTTTAGAGAAAGTGTGGTGGAACTGCAGCAGAAGGTGCAACTTGCCGCGATGTGACGTGCATTGCACGTCATCCCGAACCGCCGAAGGCGCGTGAACGATCTATTAATAGTCAAAGTCAAAAATATTGAAAGCCCCGATCGGGGCTTTTTTGTTGAAGTAAAATTGACTATTTTTGCCACCCTCCGGAGAGGTGCCTGAGTGGCCGAAAGGGCCGGTTTGCTAAACCGTTGTACGGGCTTAAACCTGTACCGAGGGTTCGAATCCCTCCCTCTCCGCTGAAATGAAAATTGTCCCGCGTAAGCGGGATTTTTTGTTTGAAGCGGCGTGCAAAGCTTGCTTTGCTAAGCCGCGGAAAACAAGAAAATCGAGTGAGCGTAGCGAACGGACAATTTTTCATTTTGAGCTCGCCCGCCGCAGGCGCAAGGGATCGGCGCAGCCAATCCCGTTTAAGAGATCAGAGTAGCTAATCCCTGTTCACCAACTACCTTCAAAGCTGTTTGTATCTGCACAAAATGACGCTGTTCATGTGCTATGAAAAAGCGAAACGTATCTCCCAGTTTAAGTGATATCAACCGTGTTATAGAAGTAGGAATGCGAATCCTGCCGAGGTCAGTTGAGCCGGCGATACGTAGCAGGCTTAACAACTGATGCTGGTCGGTCACAAACTGTGCGAGAGCGGCCCTGCCGTCTGTTTGCGCGGAGGGCGTTGCACTTTTTAACGCTTTCATTTTTGATTTTATCCTGTTATCATGTGTCGGCTTCATCATTTTAGTAAAATAATCTCCGAACCAGCCCGGCTTGAAGAGCGGGTTGTATTTTGTTTGGTTGTGATGAAGTTTTTCTTCGATAGCTGAAAGGTAGAACGCTGAATAAAAGTTAAGATGCTCAAGAACCTGGGCAATGCTCCAACTGCCGGGTTGCGGTTGCGTTTCGAGTGTGCTGCTATCGAGATGTTCAAGTTTGCCTGCGACCAGTAAAAGTTGTCGCGTATCTGCCATCAGGTCTTCCAGTAATTTCCTGCTATCAAAGCGTTTCATGATTCAATATTTAATGCAAACTTCAGGCGTCCCGGGATGATTAATCTTGGTATTTACCATGATAAATTTTAGATCAAATTCTAACCGATCCGAGCAGTTTACTGAAATTGGTGGCATCCATTCCCAGGTACGAAGCAATATATTTATGAGGTACGAGATTAAGGATGTGAGGACTTCTTTTCATGAGCGCCCTGAATTTTTCTTCATTGGTAAAACATTGCAACTCGATTTGCCTGTAGAGAACGCCTTTTAAGATCATGGCGGTTGTGTTGAGGACCATCTGCTGAATAGTAGGGTACAATTTGGTGAGCCTGAACATTTCCTCTGCAGGTATTCTCAGGAACCTGCTTGCCGTTAGCGTTTCCATAAAATATTCAGATGGCGTTGCGGTAAGAAGACTGTCGGCAACACCGCTGAAGGATGGGGGATATGTAAAAACTATTGTTGCTTCCCTGCCCTCGCTGGTGAGATAGAATGCGCGTTGAACTCCTTCCAGCACGAAATACAAATATCTTTCCCGCTCCCCGGCTGCTGTCATGAGCGTCTTCCTTTTCAGGGTGACAGGCTTCCAACCTGAAATAAATGCATTTGCTTCCTCATCTGTTAACGGATGCAGTTGCTTAATAAAATTCAGAAGCAATTGTTCTTCAGTCATAATTCAAACTCATTTTTCTCACCGTCCACCGGCCACGTCGATGAAGGCGCCTGAGGTGAATGATGCTTCGCCGGATAGCAACCATACGATCGCGCCCGCTACCTCTTCCGGGTAACCTCCTCTTTTCATTGGCACCATCTCTTTCACCCTGTCAACACGGTTTGGTTCTCCGCCACTCGCATGAATATCAGTATAAATAAAACCGGGACGAACCGCATTCACCCTGATGCCTTCCACCGCAACTTCCTTTGCCAATCCAATCGTAAACGTATCAATCGCACCCTTCGCCGCTGCGTAGTCAACATATTCATTCGGCGATCCCGTGCGACTGGCCACGGATGAAAGATTTACAATTGAACCGCCATTGCCTCCGTTGTGAGTAGACATTCTGCGAACCGCTTCGATACTGCAATAAAAAGTGCTGAATACATTTGCGCTGAATACGCGTTCGAGTCTACCGGGCGACATTTCCAAAACTTTCATCTGCGTTTCGAGGATGCCCGCGTTGTTTACGAGGCCGTCGAGGCGGCCGAATGCTTTATCGAATTCTTTGAATAGCCTGGTTACTTCGCTGGCGTTGGATACATCCGCCTGAATGGCCACTGCATTTCTTCCTTCATTTTTTACAGCAGCAACAACCTGGGCGGCCGCAGCTTCATTTCTCAAATAATTAATACATACGTCATATCCTTTCTTCGCTGCTAATAGCGCTGTTGCGGCACCGATGCCGCGGCTTCCGCCGGTAATAAGAATCACCTTGTTCATTCAACTAAAATACCTCAAATAAAAGAAGCCCGGGTAGAAACCCAGGCCGTGTTTTAAATCCAATATCCTATGAAAAACCTACACTATCATTTCAATAGCGATGCCAAAACTGAAACTCAAGCCCAGAGCGGGTTTCAGCGTTTTGAGGGGTTTCTTCAGGTACCAGTTTGGGAATGTTTTTCTAGCCGCGAGAATAAGGGCCTAACAAACCAACTTCGTTTAAACATAACAGTCACCCACCCGCGGCACGCGATTTGACGTGCTTTGTTTAAATGTTTTACTATGACAGACAAAAATGATAAAGTAGGACAGCAAAACGACAATGATCGCCTCAAGGGCTCAAAATCGGATCCGCAAAAAACAGAAATGGAAGGATTAAAAGAGGGTGGGGTTGAGCCCGTGGTTTATCCGGGCGACAAAGAAAATGCGAAAGAAAAGCCTGAACGGTCGGACGAGGAGTAACGTTTATTTCCTTAGTAAATAAAATATCATTCCGCTTCTGATAGAAAATCCGAGGCGCTCGTACACTTTTATTGCTCTTGCATTGTCTGCACGCACATGCAGGAATGGTCTCTGGCCCTGTTCATAAATTAGTTTTAACTGGTGTTGCACCAATAGTGTCGCGTAGCCTTTGCCCAGTGCATCGGGATGCGTGCACACGGCGCTTACTTCACTGTAATTGTTGATATGCATTCGCTGTCCCGCCATCGCAATTAGTTTTCCGTTTTCAAATATTCCAAAGTAATGGCCGAACTCGATAGTGCGTGGTCCGAAGGGGCCGGGTTTTGTTAATTTGGCGAGCCCGATCATTCCAGGCACATGATCTTTATTCAACGAAACAATCCGGGTGTCTTTATTCACTCTTTCTCTTTCTGTTTCTCTTTCTCTTTCTGATTCATGTATCATTTGCACTCCTTCAATCTTATCAAGGAGTCTCCAATTTGCGAAATCATCTACGTTCTTGGGATTCGCATACAGTATTCCTCTTTTTTCAGGAAGCATCTCATAAAGATCGCGGAAGCCGTGTGTGTATCCTGTTTCAAAGGATACAAACGGAGAAACTTCTTCAAAAAAATATTTTGCTTTATCGTTTCCGGAGCCGAGATGTTTATCGCCGGTGCAAAGCGCGTTGAAAACGGGATTGTCAAGTAAATGATTCACTGGTGCAAAGATATCAGCGATACACCCTTGTTCTTCTATTATAAGAAATCTTTCGCAATTATCAATGAAAAAAATCAATTAACATGGAAATCACTTAACATGGGTCATTATATTTTACACTTCTGATTTTATGTTTTAACTTCAGAGTGGCTACTTTAAAACTAAGGTTTATGGATAAAAAGAAATCAAGTCAAAGTCCTGAAACCCGTTCAAGCACATCAGGCCGTATACGCCTGACCCGCGAAGAAGTGGAAAGAGCTCACAGGCAGGCTGAGCGTGATATATCTGCCGATCCTGAATTCAGTGCATACTCACCAAATGACGATTTAGACGAAGGCGAAACTGCGCGATTAGGCGAAGACAAAACCGGGCTCATCTAAGGAACAAAATGACAACGCTGGCTGATAACCTTCTTCCTTACGGAGGAGAGCTGTATTATTATTCCGACGTTATCTCACGCGCAAAAAGCGAGGAATATTTTAACCAGTTGTTCGCAGAAATCAGGTGGAAACAGGAACCCGTGAAAATTTTCGGAAAGGAAATTTTGCAGCCGCGATTAACCGCATGGTATGGCGACGTTACCAGGCCGTACAGTTATTCAGGCATCACTATGCAACCGAATCACTGGATTCATCCGCTGCTTGAAATTAAACACCTTGCCGAAAAATATTCAGGCGCCGCGGCAACGAGTGCGCTTATGAATCTTTATCGAGATGGAAATGATGGTCTCGGCTGGCACCGCGATAACGAAAAGTCACTTGGTCCTCAGCCAACTATTGCTTCGGTAAGCCTTGGCGCTCCACGTACTTTTCAACTTAGGAACTATAAGGAGAAAAAACCGGTCATTTCCCTCGAACTTCAACCTGGTAGCCTGGTGGTTATGAAAGGTGAATCGCAAATTGTTTGGGAGCACCGTATTCCGAAATCTCCGAAATTTCACGGCGCAAGGATCAATATTACTTTCAGAAATATATTATGAGATTTTGAATATTTTTTTTTCTGCAGGAGTATTTAAGAAACCGAGGGCACCACTGTTACGTTGTGCCTTACAGGAAAGTTTACGGAGTTCGCGATGAAGCATAGTTTGCCTGCATCGTGATGCAGGTGTTCGGCGAGTTCTTTTTTTGAGAGATCGGTAATTGAAATGGTAATATTTAGCACCACTTCTGTGAAATAACCTCCACGTTCTTTGTCTTCCACCATTGTACCCACTGCGTGGTCCTCATAAGCGGTGAGAACAATTTTATTAGTTGCGCATAAATGCAGGTACGAAAGCATATGGCACGACGATAATGCGGCTACCAGTAGTTCTTCCGGGTTATGCTTTGTCGGATCGCCACGAAACATAGGATCAGACGACCCTTCGATGACTTTTTTATTGTTTATTGAAACGGTATAGCTCCTTTCATATGCACGATATGTGGACGTTCCTTCGCCGTTGTTGCCCGTCCACACGAGGTGCAGCGCATATTGATGACTCATACTGTAAAGGTATCGGTCCATGCGCACAATTTTTGTATGAAGATTAGAAAAAGAAGCCGTTTTGATGGAAGTGAAAGAGCAAATACCCTCCCAGGAACATGGTGCCAAATCGAATGTTTCTTATGCAGTGAAGGGCTTCGCGGAGAAAGAAGGAGATGAGATTTATGAGAAGGCCAGAAAAAATCTGCTCGACATTAACAGGTGGCACGAACTCTCAGGAGCGCTCAGCGCAAGGTTTTATTTGACAGACCCCTACGGTAACGAAACAGACAGGCTGCCGCTGCAAGGTGATTATATTAAAATTCATTTGCCTTCATCGGCCGACGACAAATTCGATTGGGTAAGAATTGAATTGATTGAAGAACGCAAGCCCCGCGAACATATTAAATGGATCATGATTCGTGTGCGTCCCTCGGATCCGCCGCAGGAAAAACAGGAAACAGAGCACTTTTTCTCTGAAGAAGCGACGAGTAATTTTTATGTCGGGCAAACGGGAAGAAAGGTTGAAGCGTCTGTTGGTGGAAGAAACGAGCTTCCGAATATCGAAGCGCCGGGTATGATTAACAAGATAAGAGATGTGATAGTGGGATTGGCTGCGATGGCAGGTTTTAACTACCCGCAATGGAAAAGTTTAGTGAAAGGAATTCTATCAGCAGGAAAGAAATAATCAAGGGAATAATCAATGTCGTTACGACAAAAAACTAAAAAGCCTTCACCGAAGTAAAGGCTTTATAATCAATCTGTCGGGGCGGCAAGATTCGAACTTGCGACCTCCTGGTCCCAAACCAGGCGCGATAACCGGGCTACGCTACGCCCCGCTAAACGGGGTGCAAAAATAAGGGTTTTGCGCTTAGCAGAAACACTTATTTTCTAAATACAGATGGGATTTTTACGATGGCACGTTAGTAATTAAACTAATTTTAAACGGCCTCTAATGAACCGCGAACGTTCTATGAAAGTTGTCAGTATCTTGGGTATGATCGTGCTGTTCTTTTCCTCGTGTCAAAAGATCATGGAATTCTATTCGCTGAACAGTTCGGTCGAGACAAAGACGGCCTCCTGCCGGATCAGAAGTTTTTCCTCTCAGTTATATGAAACACTAAACAGAACCGTCGTGCAATACGACACATCAGGAAACCCAATTCGCATCGTTTACCTGGCCGACTGGTATCCTGATGGAAAAGCATTCGAGTATATCGAGTATGACGAGCTTGGCAGAATGATATCCCATGAACCCGATCTGCTAATCGGCAATCACAGAAAATATGTGTATGAAGGAACATCACGTGTTCCGTTAAGAGATACTGCAACAGATTTCCAGGGAAAAAAATATGTGGAAACGTTCAAAACCGATGTAAAGGGCCGCATCATCGAAGAAGAAATAAGGTGGATATATTCACCACCTGACATCGAGGATGATTTCGAATTCAAAACAGAAGTTCACCGCTACTATTACGATCTTCAGGGCAACCGGCAGGTAAATCCCTTCGATCATCCATGGCATAAACCTCTTCAATATAGCAATCGTCCGAGCCTGTATAGTCTCCACCCGGTATGGCAGATTATTCACCGCGACTACAGCAAGAACGGAATTAACAACGTAATATACTACAACGAAGCCGGCCTTCCATTGCTCTTTGAAGTTGATGAGTTCGCTTACTGGCAACCGTTCCTCGATATGAACCAGCATTCGCGTGTTGCATACGATTGCAACACCAGTGTGAAGTAATTGAAGTAATTATTGTATCGAATACAGTCATTACATTGTATCAAAAGCGTGCAATGAAAATTGCAATGTGAAAGTTATTTCGCTGATATTCATCCTATTAATTTGTGGTATGGAATTGAATGAAAGTAAATGACGTTAAGTGTTTGTTCAAACGAACAAACGATGGAAGCTTCGGGGAAGTTGGTGATCCCCGTGCTTCCATTTTTTACAGAGAGACTAATTACTAAGTTGAACCTCAACAATGATATTATTCGCATCAATCACACATGTTCCCCCGAGAGAGGCCACACGCTCCTCGATACTTATGATGCCTGATTGCTGTACTTCATCCAGTCGATAACTTTTATCATCGTTGGTGATTGACAGCGCGGTGGTTTTACCAGTCTTTTTAATGCTGACCTGAACGCATGTTGCCTGTGAATGCTGACTGATACTATTCAATACGTCCTGCGTGATGCGAAAAAAATCGAGACTAATCTCTTTAGTGAGCAGCGACTCACTCACAGCATTCTCATACATGCAGTCGATACCGGTTGTGGTTGAAAATTCTCTGCAAAACCATTGGAGAGTGGCATCGAGGCCAAGATCATCGAGCATCGCCGGACTTATGGAGAAAGAAAGTCTGCGAAGCGTATTAACAAGTAAATCTGCTGTTACACGCGCGTGCTCAACACGTGTCGCTACATTTTTATCTCCTTGCTGAATATTTGAACTTAGCCAGTCTATATCCACTCTTATCGCGGACGCGAGTTGTGCAAGGTCTTCATGCAATTCAACGGCAACATGTCTCCTTTCTTTTTCAAGATTACTTTTCAGATGAACGGCCTGGTGTTTCAGTTTAAGAAACTCCTCCTCTACCTGTTGTTCTATTTGTTTATGCGCAGTAATATTTTTTGCAATAGCAAGTACAAGTTTCCGCTCCTTGAGAAAAATAGAGGTCCATTCGAGCCAGATAACTTCACCTTTGCCCGAAATGTAGCGGTTCCTGAAGTTCAGCATCGTTTCACCTTTCAGCAAACGTGCCCTTCGTGCTGAGGTACGTTCCCGGTCGTCGGGATGCATGAAATCGATAATGGGTCGCGAGAGAAGTTCTTCTGTTGAATAGCCCAATGTTGCAGGAACAGCAGGATTGAAATTCCGGAAGTATCCTTCTTTGTCTGCAATACACACCAGGTCGGGCGTGGATTGAAACAACGCAAGTATATCTTCCGTTGGAAGAGGTAAGATGGAGTCATTCATCAGAATGGGTTAGTTAGGGTGCCTGTAAAATAAACGAATATTCATGAAATGCGAGCGGGCCTGCATACCAGCGTTATTAAATAATCCTTAAAAGCGGAGTGAAAAAGGGAAGAAGGGAGAAAAAATTATTTCTTTCTATTAAAGTAAAAATAAAACGGTACGCCGAGAGCAATCAGTGTCAACCCGATACCGGCCTCACGGGGCCTCGTAATAATAGAATTAAAAACAAGCGCAACCGAAAACAACACGAATACCGCCGGCACCACCGGGTACCCCCAAACCTTATAAGGCCTCGACTCCTGCGGTTCACGAACTCGTAAGATAATTACACCCAATGCCATCGCACCATAAAAAATAAATGCCGCAAAAATCAGCATATCTGTCAGCTGATCAAAAGTTCCCGACATCACCAGCAACATCGACCACCCTCCCTGCATCCACAACGAAGCCGCCGGCGTACTACGTGAATTAAGATTAGAAGCCTTCCGAAAAAACAATCCCTGGTTAGCCATCGCGTAATAAATCCTGGAGTTACTCACTATACTTGAGTGCAAACATCCAAACGTAGTTACTACTATTAGAATGGCGATAGCCAGCGCTCCACCATCTCCCCAAAGCTTTCTCATCGCTTCTACCGCGGCAATTTTATTTTGAGAAACAAATATGTCATGAAGCTCATTAGTGGAAAGAATCGAAAGATATGCAGCATCCACGATGAGATAAATAGCGATCACCGCAAACACACCAATGGCGAGACTGGCAGGAATATTTCGTTGCGGATTTTTTACTTCACCGCCAACAAATGCAATACTATTCCATCCTTCATACGCGAAAAAGGCTGAAAGCATCGCTGTAAGAAAAGGACTGAAACTAAAAGCCGCATCGGATTCACTGATCAATCTGTTGAAAGAAGTAACCGGGCTCGCGATGCCCGCAATAACTATCAAAGCTATTCCACTTAATACAAGCGCAAGAATTGTTGCGCTTAACCGCACACCTATTTTAATTCCCATTGTGTTGAACAATGTCAGCAAAAGGATAAGCGACATCGCTGTAAGCTTCACATTCAGCGACTGAAACGGATAGAATACACCAAAAACATTTATATCGGCAAGAGATGGTAGAAGCTCTGGTCCAGCGATGATTTGATGAAGCGATTGCGCAAACACGTAGGCCAGCGAAGCGATTGTTCCCGTTTTAATTACGGTATAGCTCGCCCACCCGTATGTGAACGCGAAAAACCTGTTATAAATGCGGGAGTGATAACGAAACTCTCCACCGGCTTCCGGCATCATCGCGCCGAGTTCAGCAACACACAAAGCACCGAATAAAGTAATAATTCCACCAGCAAGAAAACATAGCAATACGAGTAATGGTGAATTCAACTCAGCAGTCATCGGGGCCACTTTCCTGTAAACCCCTGAGCCAATGATGTTGGCGATCACGAAAACGACAGCATACCGGAGAGTAATTGTTCGCTGCAGCGGCATGTTTAAAGATAGAGAATTAAAAATACACTCCGCCTATAACGGCAAACGCGTTGTTCAGGCGGTTGTCGGCCGTATGCAGGAAGTAATCAACAAGAAACTGCGATTGGACAAAAAAACGGCTGATGGAATAATCGACCCGCAGAATAGCAGACACCGATTGCGAATCGAAGTTGGTTTTGTCTTTGATGAATTGGTTGCCTGGCAGAAAATTATTTAATCGTTTAGACGTGCTCGAGAATGATGTATTCAATCCAAAATTTTGCGTACCTGCCGAATACACGATAACAGGAGTTATAGTTATAGCATCGCCCGTGTATAGTACCTCGCGGAAATCGAAGTCATGTCGAAGCGAGAAAATCATCGATAAATCTCTCACCGACTCTTCATTGCGAACCGTGATCACCCGGGGATTGCGAAACCGTCGCATGAGAAAAACTTCAGTTTTGTGCTCTTCGTATTCGGTGCGGCTTCCCCATCCGTATGCAATAGCTACTGCGGGTTGAACCAGGAATCTTTTATAGCTGAAGTAACCAGAGATTTCATTACATATCGGGGTGCTGTAAAACGGAAGGTTGTTTTTTGTAAAATATTTCGTGAAGCCTATTCCCGTACTGAATAGCCGCGGCCTGATGTAATCATAAGAAGGGGTTAGTGAAGCCTGGTAAAAACTCAGCTTATCATGCGAAACCGCGTAGCCTGTCGCTGAAATACCCAGGCCAGTTTTGTGAAAAAAGCCAACAGAGGGCGATAAAATAAGTTTTCGCTCGGTGATAAAATTTTCTGCCTGGTAATTTTTGAAATTGAAAAAGCCGGTACCAGCGCCCAGGGTAGCGATAAAAAAACTTTGCCGGCCGATCATATCATCAAGAATATCAT
>JAEUVS010000150.1 GCA_016786745.1 Chitinophagaceae bacterium
GCGGTAAAAGGTTGATGACAGAATTCACACACCCTTGTCAATTTTATGTTACTACTCATATTTTATCGGAGAATCATTTTAAACCGACTCTCGATAAATCTATCACAAGTCTCAATTCTCGTGTCATGAAACCTTCAGAACAAACGGATAACCTGATAAAGAAAATGAAAGAATCCTAATTGACAAGGAGTCGCTGAACATGTATCAACAAAAGTAAGTAAGAGCAACAAAAAATTCTTTTAGAACGCCATTAGATGCGGATTTTCGGGGTCAAATCAATTTTCTGATTAAACCCATTATTTTTTAATAAGTGCCGAAGATCAGATGAAATCAATACGCTTTTCACTTTTTCCTGTCATGACATGTCATGACACTAATCCAGCTTAAAATGTTACCGAGTAACGGTTCTCAGCTTCCAGTAACAAACCAGTAACAAGTTTGGTATTAACAAAGGACAGGATAAGGCAACATCGACAAACCGGAGAGGTTCACTAAAGCAATATACAGAAAATTCCCGATCCCTCGCTGCGCTCGGGATGACGAATTACATTCGTCACTTTCCAATACAAAACTTACTGAAAATATAATCGAGCTGATCTTCGGTGGTGATTTGGCCGGTGATTTCTCCAAGGAAATGAAGCGCGCGGCGGATGTCTAATGCAAGGAGATCACCGGGGAGTTGAGCGTCGAGACCTTTCAGAATATCATCGATAGATGCATTTACCGCTTTCAACGCTTCATAGTGCCGCGCGTTTGTGACCACTGTATCCTCCGTATTTATTTTCCCATGCAACACTAAACTTACCAACCTCTTTTTCAACTCATCAAGATGAGGCTCATCCCGCGCTGATATCAATAATATAGCATTCGACAACCCGAATTTATTCTTCGCATACTCCTCACCGTTGATATCAATTTTGTTTCCCACAAGCAACAGCTTACTTCCCGCCGAAGCATACCCATCCATTACTGTTCCCAGTTCTTCCGCCGGCATCTCGTTTACATCAAACACATACATCACCACATCCGCTTCCCTTATTTTCTCGAAAGTTTTTTCCATACCGGCCTTCTCAATAATGTCTCCCGTCTCATCCCTTAAACCCGCAGTATCTATCAACCTGAACAAAATACCATCGATGTTTATAACCTCTTCTATCGTATCCCGCGTAGTGCCCGCGATGTCGCTGACAATTGCCCTGTTTTCGTTAAGTAAATTGTTTAACAACGTACTCTTGCCAGCATTCGGCTTGCCGACAATCGCTACACGCACGCCGTTCCTGATTACATTTCCATATTTGAATGATTCCAGCAACCTTGCGGTTACTTCCTTTACGTTATTCAGAAGTTTATAAAACTGCGAGCGGTCGGCGAATTCAACATCTTCCTGCGAAAAGTCGAGCTCGAGTTCTATCAGCGCCGAAAACCTGATCATCTGCTCGCGTAATTCTTTCAATACATTAGAGAACCCTCCTCTCATTGCGTGTAATGCGGTATCGCGCGATGCCTGCGTTTCGCTTGCGATTAAATCTGCCACCGCTTCGGCCTGAGCCAGGTCTAACTTGCCGTTTAAGAATGCGCGTTGAGTGAATTCGCCGGGTTTTGCGAGCCGTGCGCCTCCCGCAGTGCATGCTTCTATTACCTGCTGCTGTACGAATGGAGAGCCATGGCAGGAGATTTCTATTACGTCTTCGCCTGTGTATGATTTGGGAGCTTTGAAGATGGATACGACGGCTTCATCGAGGATGTTATCGCCTGATTTTATGTTTCCGACGTGAAGGGTGTGAGATAGCTGGTCCGCCAGGTTCTTAGAGGGGAATATTTTATTGGCTATGGATATAGCATTTTTTCCGCTGATGCGGATTACGCCAATGGCTCCGATGCCAGGAGGAGTCGCGAGGGCGATGATGGTGTCGTCCCAGGTGTGCATGGAGCGAAGATACGGGAGAGGGGAGAGGGGAAAGGGAGAGCGAGTAGTTTTTTTACTTAAAAACATGTTTCAAAAAACGTTTCTCCGAACAAAACCATGGCTTTTATTTGCTGAATGTTTTTAGCCTTAAAGCATACAGGATTTGAAGTTTACATCCACGCTGGTGAAATAGTTGTAGAATGTTATCGACTTTCCAAATTGTTACCCTCAGATGAGAAATTTAACCTGGTTGGCCAAATCCGAAGAGCGGCCATATCGATCAAGTTAAATATTGCAGAAGGTGCGTCAAGAAGAACTACTGCTGAAAGAAAGAGATTCTATGAGATTGCAAGGAGTTCCCTGGTAGAGCTTGACTCAGCATTTGATGTATGCGTCGCGATTAACTATTACGATAACACACAACTCGTCAAATTAAGCAAACTTGTCAATAGTTGCTACGCGATGCTTTCGAAGCTAATTTCAAACTAACACCTCTCCCCTCTCCTCTTTCCCCTCTCCCAAAAAAAATCCCCGCCTTTCAGCGAGGATTGCTTATGGTACTTTCTAACCTTAATTCTAATTCCTACTGTGTTTCTAACCTAAACACGATTGGTTGTTTCTTATAACTTTTCACCTGCCTTCCATTCTGCACCGCTGGCGTCCATTTACCGCTCTTCTTGATAACCCGCACCGCTTCATCGCGAAGCTCCTGGGGACCGCTTATCGCTTCCACATCACTCACCATACCTGCTTTATCAACGATAAACTGAACCACCACAGCTCCCTGGATCTCGTTGTCCTGCGCTTCCTGCGGATACCTGAGCGTTTTGATCAGGTACCTCTGCCATGCAGCAGCGCCACCGGGGTAAGAGCTTTCAATTTCCACTTTAGTAAACGTCTGGTCGTAGTCGGTTTCATCTCTTTTAGGAGCTTCTACCACACCCTTACCATCGTCGATGGGAGGAGCCACGATACCCTCATCTTTAATACCTTCCTGGTTAATCGCACCGATCTTTACTTCTTCGAGTTTTTCCACTTCTGGTGGTTTTTCCTCTTCCTTTACTTCTTCATCCTTCACAATTTTAGGTGGTGTAAACTTTGCTATTTCCACCTGTGGAGGAGGAGGGGGCGCCGGAGGCGGAGGAGGCGGTGGTTCTTCCTGCTCCTGTTTGATTTCTTCGAGCTGTACCTCCTGTACTACTACCGCTTTTGAGTCATCGCTGCTTTCCAGGTTTGCTGCAAGAAGATAACCTATAAACGAGAGGACGAAGATACCGACCATGCAGATCAGGGCTGTCCAGAGCCTCCTGTTGTACGTTTTTCTCAATTCGTACGCGCCGTATTCCTTATTCCTTCCCTCGAATACGATATCGAGAATATCGGCTTGCAGTATCTTGTTAGGTTCCATTTGAATGGTTTTTATTTAGATTCAGTTCTTTCAAAAATCCACAACCTATCGCGCTGCGGGTTGAGCCGCTGCAGGTTGCGCAGCTGCTGGCATTGGCTGACCGGTTTCGGTAGCCACCATCATCTGACGTTCGATCGGGAACAGGTCGACCATGGCGTATCTCTTTACCTCGTTGATGGTCATTTCATCAAGAAGGTCCACAATGTTTTTGTAATTCGAATCGGGACCGGGTTTTATCACCACTACAAAATCTTCCGGTTTTGTATTTTTCTTCTTATCGATGATAACGTTCCTTATCTCCTTATAATTCGTTGTCTTTAAATTCGATCCGTCTGGTGCGAGCGTTCCTTCGTAGTAATACACCACGTTATTATTACCGAGGAGTATCGACAATGCGCCCGACTCTTTCACCTTGTTCTGCTCTTCCGGCTTTTCAGTGTCCTTTGGCAGGAACAGTTTCATAGCCGTAGGCTGACTCATAGTCGTAGTGAATATGAAGAAGGTGATGAGCAGGAAGCCGAGGTCCACCATCGGTGTAAGGTCTACACGGGTGGACAGCTTTTTACTTTTCTTTACGCCTGGTCCTTTTTTCTGGTGCCCCCCACCTGAGGTATCCATTTCAGCCATAAAATATGGTTTTACAGGTTTTTAATGTTATTGCGCCGCTGGTTGGCTACCACGAGGCGCGTTGTTCTTCTGGTAGAGCGCCGTTCCGGGAGGTACGCCTTCCGGGTCGGTGATCATCTGGAACTTCAGCAGGTCATTCCTTTTCAACGCGTCCAGAACCCCTTTGAATGCGGGGTATTTGGCCTGGTTGTCGCCTTTAACGAGCAGGTTCATTTTGCTGCCTTTGAAAGCTGTTTGCGCAGCTCTCAGCCACACCTGCAGCTCGTTGTTGGCGCTATCCACGGGTATGCCGGGTTTATCAACCTTGGCTACCTGGTCGGCCGGAAGCTTTAGATAGGATTTCATCTGCGAAAAAGGCACTCCTATGAAAGATCCCGCACGAAGGAAACCCTTCTTTTCATCTGCCGTAAGGCCCAGCGCTTTCTGTTTGTCTACTTCGTCGATTATAGTTTGTTTTTCTGGCGATGCATCGTCGGAAACATTGAAGTACACTTTTCCTTTATCGTCCATCGTAATCATTACCACGTCTTTCTGCTCGGCGGGCGTAGTGGAAACCGACTTGGGAGTGGTTACCGCGAGCGCCTCGTCGGGTTTGAATTTAGTGGTGAGGATGAAAAACGATAGCAGAAGAAAAGCCACGTCGCACATTGCCGTCATATCTACCGCAGTACTCTTTCGTGGAACTTTTACTTTTGGCATATTTTAAAATTTCAGGTTCTGAATAAGATGCTTTTTTACCCGATTTCCATAAACAAATTTCGCTTATTTATATAAAGAAGCGAAGCTTTGGGTGAGGGTAAATCCTGATTCGTCTATACCGTAGGTAATACCGTCTATTTTGGTTGTAAAGATGTTATACATGATGATCGCTACTGCTGATGTACCGATACCGAGGGCCGTGTTATAAAGGGCCTCAGAGATACCTCTTGACAGTTCTGCAGCCGCGTTACCACCACCTTCGGCGCCGAGGGCAGCAAACGATGTGATCATACCCAATACCGTTCCGAGAAGACCCAACAGTGTGGCCACTGATGCGATGGTCGAAAGGAACACGAGATTTTTTTCCAGCATCGGCAATTCCAGGGCCGTAGCTTCTTCCACTTCCTTCTGAATGTTCAGCACTTTCTGATCCGTATCGAGGTCTGTGTTACCGATCATTTCCTTGTACTTGCGAAGACCAGCTTTCATCACGTTTGCAACACTTCCCCTTTGTTTGTCGCACTCACCTATTGCAGCGTCAACATTTCTGTTTGCGAGATGGTACTGTACCCTGCGGATGAACTCTGCGATGTTGCCTTTGCCTGTAGCCTTGCTAATGGTCAGAAAACGTTCAATAACAAACACTATAACAGTTAAAAAGCTTGCTATAAGGATTGGTACTATTATTCCACCTTCGTACATCCTTACCATTCCGCCTTTAGGACCTTTGTGATGAGGCCAGAAACCGCCTGCTGGATCTGGATCGGTGAAGTTGGCGGGATTGCCTAACACGAAACGCCAAATGATATATCCCGCAATAATACATGCTACTGGAGCTACCCATGATACTGCATTATTTTTTTTGAGAGGTTGAACCGATGTGCTACTCTTGGAAACAACTGATGCAGTTGGTTTTGTCTCAGCCATAATGTGTTTTTTTTAGTGTTTGAAATTTTAACTGAATAGGTAGAATTGTTATACGCTTACAATTGTACAGAAAAACTTTTTTACTCTAACATTTTACTAACAAAAGTTTTTCAAAGGGCACACAATATAAACAATATTCAAATGTGGCGTGCAAAAGTTAAGGTTTTCCGTTTTCACTATCTTCACGCCAGTATTTAATATTATTATAGTAACATGCCGACGAGCCATACCTTAAGAAACCTGGTGGCCCTGGTTTCTATCTTATCCTTCCTGAATTCCAATGCCCAGAATAAAAAAACCATTCCATCCCAGCGCGATACGTCAAAAACTGTGCAACTGACAGCTCCCGCGCCCGTTCCGAAAGGTCCCAAACCATATAAAGAAGTAATCACTGACCGGGCCATCACCCGTAAAGGATTAGTAACGGTACACCGTATCGAAGAGAAATGGTTTTTCGAAATTGGCGACAGTATTCTCAACCGCGATATCCTTCTCGTAAACCGCATAGCGAAGGCCCCCGCCAACACACGCGCCGGATTTTTCGGTTATGCCGGCGATGAAATCAACCAGAACGTAATACGCTTTGAAAAAGGTCCTAATAACAAACTGTTCCTTAGAAATATTTCATATTCGGTTTACGCCCGCGACACCGCCGGCGCAATGTATAAATCGGTAATGAACTCGAATGTTCAGCCGATAACAGTTGTGTTCGATGTCAAAGCATTTTCGAAAGACAGCGCAGGCTCCGTGATAGAAGTGACCGACGTGCTCACCGGCGACAACGACGTTTTCTTTTTCTCCCCCTCTGTAAAAACCGCACTCCGGCTCGGCGGACTTCAAAACGACAAATCATATATACTCGACATAAGACCGTACCCGATCAACACCGAAATGCGAACAGTCAAAACGTACTCGCGCAGTTCCGGTCCACCTGTTCCCGGTTTACCTCCTCCCAGTTCAGGCGGCTACGCTACTTTCGAGCTTAATACTTCGATGGTGCTGCTCCCGAAAACGCTTATGCGCCCGCGCTACTACGACGACAGGGTATCGTATTTTACAACAGCATTCACCGACTACGATGCGGATCCGCAGGGCGTAAAAGACATCAGCCTGATCACCCGCTGGCGACTGGAGCCGAAACCGGAAGACATGGAGAAATTCAAAAAGGGCACAGCCGTTGAACCGCAAAAACCAATCGTATTTATAATCGACCCGGCTACACCCGCGAAATGGATTCCTTACCTTATCCAGGGCGTAAAAGACTGGGAGCCTGCATTTGAAAAAGCAGGATTTAAAAATGCGATTACAGCGCGGCTGCCACCTTCGAACGAAGAAGATTCATCGTGGACGCTTGAAGACGCACGATATTCCGCGATTGTTTACAAACCCTCTGAAATTCCAAATGCATCCGGGCCTCACATACACGACCCCCGCACAGGAGAAATACTGGAGTCGCACATCAACTGGTATCACAATGTAATGAAGCTGCTTCATCAATGGTACGTGGTGCAGGCAGGAGCAACCGATCCGCGCGCCAGGAAGCCGCAGTTCAATGATTCGCTGATGGGCCAGCTGATCAGGTTTGTTTCTTCACACGAAGTAGGACATACACTGGGACTTCCGCATAATATGGGCGCATCCAGCGCGACCCCCGTCGAAAAATTGCGTGATAAGAAATGGGTCGAACAGCATGGACATACCGCTTCGATTATGGACTATGCGCGGTTCAATTATGTTGCGCAGCCGGAAGATAGTATTGGCGAGAAAGGATTGTTCCCGAGAATAAATGATTATGATTTCTGGGCGATAGAATGGGGATATAAAATGTTTCCCGGCAAAACTGAAGAAGAAGAAAAAAAGCTGTTGAACGACTGGGTGAAAAACAAATTAACGAATCCGCGGTTGCGGTTTATTCATTTCAATGGCACCGATCCGCGCGCGCAGGCTGAAGATCTTGGCGATAATGCGATGAAGGCGTCTACCTACGGAATCAGGAACCTGAAAAGAATCTTGCCGGAGTTGCCGGCCTGGCTGAACGTGAAAGGCGAAGACTTTGAGGACCTCGATAAGATATACGATGAGGTGGTTACCCAATACATGCGTTATGTTGGTCACGTGCTCACGAATATCGGCGGAATTTATAATGATAGAAAAACCACCGACCAGGCAGGAGCGGTTTATGCCGTGGTTCCGAAAAATGTTCAGAAAGAGGCGATGGTATTTATTCAAAGAAATCTTTTTGAAACGCCGACATGGTTGCTGAATAAAAAAATCCTCGACCTTACATCGTCGCCTTCATCGGATCAGTTGACTTCGATACAGGATAATTTTCTTGGCAGCATGCTGTCGACTTCGCGGCTGCAACGGTTGATTTCTTCCTCCAATCGCGAGAAGCAATCATACACGATAGACGAATATTTCGACGACATAAAAAATGCGTTGTGGAGCGAGTTGAAAACGAAACGGCCTATTGATAATTACAGGAGAAACTTGCAAAAATCATTTGTTGAGAGATTAAGCAGTATGGTTCAGCCTACCGGTGGTCCGGGTGGTGGCATAGGAGGAATTACTATTTTTCTCGGGCCGGTGATTGATCCGCGTAAGAGTGATATTATGTCCGTTTCGAAGGCGACGCTGCGCGACCTCCGCGAAGAGATCAGGGTGGCGCTGCCAGGATTTACGGATAGGATGAGTAAGTATCACTTGCAGGATTTGGAGGAGAGGATCGGGAAGGTTTTGAAAGTAGATTGACAGGAGACGTGAATCGGCAATCGTGAATCGTGAATAGTTTTTGATTTTGAACTTTAAAGACACCATATTACTGGCATTCAGAACGGTAGCGGCGAACAGGGTTCGCACGGGGCTCACAGTGGCCATCATCGCTTTTGGCATAATGGCGCTCGTGGGAATAAAAACCGCTATCACTGCAATGCAGCAAAAGTTTATGGAGAGCTTCTCCTCGATGGGGGCGAATGGGTTCACCGTGCGCTACAAGGAACCAAACTTTATGGGTGGCCATAATGGATCGAACATTGAAAAAAAGAAGAAAGGTGAAAAGAGGGAGAGAAAATCAAATACGGGCAAACCGATCACAAGGATAGAAGCCGAAAAGTTCAAAGAGACTTTCGATTTTCCCGCACGCATCTGCTTAAACCTGATGGGAGCGCGCGACGCAGTGGTATCTTACGGCAGCAAGAAAACAAATCCTACTACAAGAGTCTATGGCAGCGATGAAAATTTTGTTGAACAGAATGGATTTACAATAGCTAATGGTCGCGCGTTGAATGTGCTTGATGTAACAAGTGGCAGGAACGTATGTTTGCTCGGAAGTGAAATCGCTAAAAGACTATTCGGCAGCGGCGAAAAAGCGCTTGAAAATATTCTTAGGGTTAATGGAATTCCATTCAGGGTCGTTGGAGTGTTAAGTGAAAAAGGATCGTCGCTCGGGTTTAGCTGGGACAATGTCGTTGTAACATCTTACAGAAATATTCAGCGTTTTTTTAACTCCAATCCAAACGCATCATTTAATATCCAGGTAAAGGTTGATGACATAAGATATATGGATGCTGCCATTGGCGAGGCCACAGCAACATTCCGGCCGATACGCAAACTGTCGACTACAGAAAAGGAAAACTTCATCATAGATAAAAGCGACAGTTTTGTTGAGATGTTATTGGGTCAGCTCGGCTTTATGACCGGCGCAGCGGTGATCATCGGCCTTATCACGTTAATCGGAGCCGCGATTGGTTTGATGAATATCATGCTTGTAGCGGTAACTGAACGCACGAAAGAAATCGGGTTAGTAAAAGCGATTGGTGGAAAGCAGGCGAGCGTGCGAAAACAATTTTTGTTCGAAGCGATTTTGATAAGCCTTATGGGCGCGGTATTCGGAGTGATTCTGGGTGTGATAGTAGGAAACGCGTTCTCACTGATATTGAATACCGGTTTTGTAGTTCCCTGGAATTGGGTGGTACTCGGCGTTGTGATTTGTTTTGTTGTTGGTTTGCTTGCAGGACTTTATCCCGCATTCAAAGCGTCGAGGCTGAATCCTATCCAGGCACTCAGGTATGAATGACGTGAATCGTCAATCGTGAATCGTGAATAGACGGTGTTAAAGAAAGAAGTACAACTTCTCTATTAACCACTGCGGAAATATTCCGAGGAAGATGATGAAGCCAGCAGTAATTCCAAGTAATAATTTAAATCCTGGTCCTGTTTCAATTTCCTGCTTTTCTCCATCTTTAAAATACATCGCCTGTATCACGCGGAAATAATAATATACACTCACTGCGGCGCATAATATACCTATAATAACCAGCCACAACAGTTTGCCGGCGTTAATCGCGACGCTAAGCATATAAAACTTCGCCATAAAACCCGCAGTGGCCGGAATACCTGCGAGTGAAAGCATGAAGACTGTGTTGGCAGCGGCAATGGCCGGATGGTGTTTTCCCATCCCGTTAAAACCATCGTAGGTGTAGTCTTTCATTCTTACCAAAATCGCGAACACGCCAATGGTAGCAAGGCAATATGCGGCAGCGTAATACAACAAGCCTTCCAGCGCGGCATCGCCGAGCGATACGATTGCGAACATCATGAAGCCCGCCTGTGAAATGCTCGAATACGCGAGCATGCGTTTAACGCTCTGCTGAAATACCGCGGTAATGTTTCCGATAAATAGCGTGGCGGCAGTGATGATCGCTACTATCAGCTGCCACTTTGCATGTACTTCTGTGAAGCCTCCCCTGAACAGTCGTATAAAAGCAATGAATGCAGCCGCTTTTACAATCGTGGCCATAAAAGAAGTAAATACACCTGGTGCGCCATCGTACACGTCGGGTGTCCAGAAATGGAAAGGCGCCGCAGATACTTTAAACGCCATCGAGAAAAGTAATAAAAGCAGTCCGGCGGACACCATCGGTGTAAGTTCCGTTGTGGTTCCACCGATAACATCGAGGTTGAAGCTTGCCTTTGCGCCATAAATAAGGGCAATACCCATCAGCATAAGACCGGTGGAGAACGAACCCATCAAAAAATATTTCAGTGACGCCTCGTTACTCTTCAGGTTTCTTTTATCACTTCCGGTGAGTATATATAATGGTATCGAAATAATTTCTATACCCAGGAACAGCATGAGTAATGTGTTGAACGAGGATGCCATCGTAACTCCGGCCAGAACAAAAAACAATAAGGCATAGTAATCAGGCACATTCATGCCCACCTTCTCAATATCTTTTCCTGAAAGCAGGAAATAAATAAGCACACAGAAAAATATTACCGAGTTGAACAGAAGCGAAAAAGTATCGAATACGAGCATTCCGTTCAGGTTGAAACCAAAAAACTTTGTGCCGTTCAGTTCCATTATTGTTGAGAGAAGCAGCACAATAATTCCAAGAACAGCCACCACCCTCACCACTTTCAACCTGCTGGTGATAATACCGCTGAACATCATGATCACTCCCCAGATAGCCGATAATACTAATGCGTTCATAATTTATACCTCTTACAACGGGTGTTTATTGATCATTTTTGAAATTATCATGTCTACAGTTTCCTGTGTCAGATCGAGCATGGGTTTTGGATAGATGCCCACAAACAGTATCATGAGCACGAGCACTCCAAGAATTATCTTTTCGTTACGGCGAATGTCACGGCCCATAGCGGTAACAGCGCTTGTATTTCCAAACAAAACTTTTTGCAGCATGTTGAGGGTGTAAACAGCTGAAAGTATTATAGTAACCGCTGATGCAACTGTATAAACTTTACTGTATTCAGTAACCTCGGAGTTGAATACACCTGCAAACATCAGGAACTCGCCAACAAATGCGTTTGTAAGCGGCAGCGCCACATTAGCGAGCGCCAATATTACGAGCAATACAGACATCGCAGGCGCTTTCTGTGCGAGCCCGCCAAGTTCCGACATCTTTCTTGTTTTAAACTGGCGCTCGATTAATTCAACCACGATCCACAAACCGATGATGTTGATGCCGTGATTAAACATTTGAATCATCACGCCCTGCATGCTCATACTGTTGGTTGCGAAAATGGCCAGGCACATTAGCCCGATATGTGCGATAGACGAATAGGCGATCAGTCGCTTGAGGTCGTCCTGGCGCATCGCGATCAGCGAAGCGTAAATCATGCCTATAATCGCCATTGTTGAAACAGTATCGCCCCATGCCCACGATCCTAACGGAACCACTGGCACAAGCCAGCGCAGCACGCCAAACACGCCCATCTTTACCATTATTCCGCTAAGCACCATCGTAACAGCTGTTGGCGACTGTTCGTACGTATCGGGTTGCCATGTATGAAAAGGAAACACCGGCATTTTAACGGCGAAGGCAATAAACATTATCCAGAACAGCCACATCTGTTCAGGATTTGTAAGCGACAGGTTGTAGAATGATTCAAGCGCAAAAGAGCGGTCGGGTGTTCTTGAATAGAGGTAGATAATGCCGACCAACATAAACAGCGAGCCGACAAACGTATAGATAAAAAATTTGAAGGTTACAGGTATCCTGCGTTCGCCACCCCATTGCGAGCAGAGAAAGTAAGTGGGTATCAGCGCGAGTTCCCAGAAGAAATAAAACAGCAGCGCGTCGTATGCAACAAAAACACCCATCAGGCCCGCCTGCGATAACAACATCAGCGCGTAAAAATTATGAGGATTGCTGTATTTACTGTTGTGGGTAGAAATAAAGATAACAGGAAACGCTATTGCTGTTAACAGGCAGAGGATCTTACCCATACCGTCGATGGCCACTGAAAAGCTGCTGCCTAAAAGTGGCATCCAGTCGGCCTCCGCGCGGATAGATGAATCAGACGTGAGGACAGTGAGCCCAAGCAACGTTACAACCAGCGTAGCGATCGATGAGAGCAGGGCCCCTGTTTTAACTGCTCCTTCGGACTTAATAAAGAAAGAAACAGCGCCGCACACCAAAGGGATCAATATGAGTAATACAGGAACCATCAATTATTTTTTAATAAAAAATTGAAGCACGAAAAATACCAGCATACCCAGCACCATCAACAACACATAGCTGCCTACCTGTCCGCTCTGCATCCATCGCATCTGGCGGCTGCCATAATGAACAAGTTTTCCAATTCCATTCACCAGCCAGTCGATCAGATTTTTTTCTACCTGGCGATTAAAGAATTTGCCGGTGGCGTACAAGGGCCTTACTATTATTTTATCATACAATTCATCAACATACCATTTGTTTTCGAGCACTTTTCCGAATCCGCGCGACTCCATATCTGTTTTGCGGCTGTATTTTATCCATGCAATTATTGCCGCGATCAGAGCTCCTGCCACTGATACTGTCATCAGCATCAGTTCGGTTGAATGTTCTATATGATGTGCTTGTTTCAGTTCATTTGATTTTGCGAAAACAGGCGCGAGAAAATGTTCGAGAGCGTGCGCATCCGGAAGAATTACTTCCGGAATGCCTATCCATCCGCCCACAAAAGAAAGAATTGCGAGGATGATGAGCGGTATGGTGATAGCCGCGGGGCTTTCATGAAGGTGATGTTCCTGTTCGGGTGTTCCGCGGAATTTTCCCAGGAACGTTGTGGCGTAAAGCCTGAACATATACCAGGCCGTCATCATCGCGCCTATTACGCCAATTACCCAATAAATTTTATTTACCGACCATGCTCCAGCGAGAATTTCATCTTTGGAAAAGAAACCAGAAAGTGGTGGAATGCCGGCAATGGCTATACACCCGATCAAGAAAGTGATATGAGTGATGGGCAGATGTTTTTTCAAACCACCCATGTTCCTGATGTCCTGCTCATGATGCATTGCGTGAATAACAGAACCGGCGCCAAGGAAGAGCAGCGCTTTGAAAAACGCGTGCGTCATTACGTGAAATACTGCGCCTGTATATGCGCCCACGCCAAGACCCACGAACATATATCCGAGTTGGCTCACTGTAGAGTAGGCCAGTACTTTTTTGATATCAAATTGCCTGAGTGCGATTGTAGCTGCAAGAATGGCGGTGGCCAGGCCGATAATTGCTACAACGGTTTGGGTTACAGGGGCGAGCGTGTACATCACGTTGCTTCTCGCGATCATGTATATACCCGCTGTTACCATCGTTGCGGCATGTATCAGCGCCGAAACAGGTGTTGGACCCGCCATCGCGTCGGGGAGCCATGTGTATAAAGGAATCTGCGCGGATTTACCTGTCGCGCCAAGAAAAAGCAAAAGCGTTATCCCTGTCAGCGCGGCGGCGCCAACAGGCATTGTTGCTGCTTTCGAAAACACATCCGCGAAGTTTGTAGAACCGAATACCAATATCATCCAGAAAATGGCGATAAGAAATCCGAAATCGCCAATGCGGTTCATGATAAAGGCTTTCTTTGCAGCGTTGTTATATGAATCGTTTTTGAACCAGTAGCCGATTAGTAAATAAGAGCAAAGGCCCACGCCTTCCCAACCGATGAACATGATTACGAAATTCGAGCCGAGCACCAGCAGCAGCATCGAAAAAACGAACAGGTTGAGATAAGCGAAATAGCGTGCGAAGTGCGGCGCCCTTTCTTCATGCATGTATGCTGTTGAATACAGGTGGATAAGAAAGCCCACGCCGGTAATAATAAGCAGGAAGATTGAACTGAGCTGGTCGACCTGGAAAGCGAAGGGAACAGATAATTCTCCAACGCTGATAAAATCAAAAAGAGTTTGATTGATTACAAGACCATTCTTTACCTCGATGAATAATAACACTGAAATAACGAATGAAACAAGAATAGCTCCACTGCCAATGAGACCCGACAAATTTTTGGGAAGGTAATTCCTGAACACACCATTTAATAAAAATCCGATCAGCGGGAACAAAGGAACCAGGTAAACTAATTGATTCATTCTACTATTAAATTAATGTTTCAGCCTGTTCAGGAAATTTATGTCTACCGAATGAACATTCCTGTACATCATCACAATGATTGCCAGGCCCACGCTTACTTCAGCGGCTGCCACTACCATGATAAAGAAAACGAAAAGTTGCCCTTCGATTCCAGCGGTGGCATTTGCGGCAGTCGCCTTGAGATGGTGCATTTTTGAAAATGCCACCAGCAACAGGTTTACCGCGTTAAGCATAAGCTCTATGCACATGAACACGATAATCGCATTACGGCGGATAAGTACACCTGCGATGCCGATGCAGAAAAGAGCTATTGCCAGAAATATGTAGCGTTCTATTGGCATACCTTATTTTTTTCCAATTACTACTGCGCCTACCATAGCACTGAGAAATAATATACTGCTGATCTCGAAAGGCACTACGTATTCTGTGAAGAGTGCCTTTCCGAGCTGGTTTATCAATCCTATATCGCCGGTTCCTACCTGTACTCCCATTCCCTTCACCTCCGTATTCTTCAATGCTGCTACGAGTACGAGCAACAGGCAACCTCCGGCAACTGTACCCGCCAGCCTGAGCCATTTGCCTTTCTGCGGTTTCGCGTCTGTATTCAGGTTGATAAGCATTATTACAAAAAGGAACAACACCATGATGGCGCCGGCATACACAATCAGGTTTACAATTCCGAGGAATTGCGCGTTCATCATAATGTAATGCCCGGAAATGGCGAAGAATGTCACGATCAGCCACAGAACACTGTAGATGGGGCTTCTGCTGATGACGACAAGTATTGCGCTGCCTATCGCAAGGGCGCTTAAAAAATAAAATAAGATATCACTCACGTTCATAAGATCAGTTAGATGAAGCTTTTTCCTGTCTTTTCGCCCGTGTGCCCAATGCTTGCTGATATGCTTCGGGCTCCAGCTTCGGATGAGGAATCAACAGATCTTCTTTTCCATATATAAAACCTTTCCGCTGGTAGTTCGACGGTGCAAATGTTTCACTCAGGTACACCGCGTCTTTAGGACAGGCTTCTTCACAAAGGCCGCAAAAAATGCAGCGCAGCATATTTATTTCGTATTTAGCGGCATATTTTTCTTCGCGATAAAGATGCTCTTCACCGGGCTGACGCTCGGCTGCTTCCATAGTGATAGCTTCTGCGGGACATGCTACAGCGCATAATCCGCACGCTGTACAATTTTCACGTCCTTCCGCGTCGCGATTGAGCACCTGCAACCCGCGAAACACAGGACTAAACTCCCGGCGTTGTTCCGGAAAGTTTATGGTAGCCTTCCTTTTGAAGATATGCTTCAGGGTGATCCACATTCCCTTTGCAATATTCCAGAGATAAAGCTTCTCCAGCGCCGTCATCGGCTTTCTGTCTACAGGCTTTGCTCTATTGGTTAAATGTTGCATTTTCAAAATTACTTAAAATCTCCAACCATATTCTCTCAACAACACAACTAACGCTGTGATAATCATATTAAATAATGAAAGTGGAATAAGTGTTTTCCACCCGAGGTTCATCAGTTGGTCGTAACGGAATCGCGGTATCGTCCACCTTACCCACATGAAAGCGAAAATGAAGATCGCTATCTTAATAAACATACTTAATCCCTGCAGCGCCGCGAGCCAGTTATAACCGATCTGTTCGGCAAGGTTTGCATCTTTTATAAATGGAATGTCATAGCCCCCCCAGAACAGCGAAACCATTACGGCACTGCTGATAAACATATTGATATACTCCGCGAACAGGTAAAATCCGAGTTTCATCGAAGAGTATTCCTGGTGATATCCGAAGTTGAGCTCATTCTCCGCTTCGGGTAAATCGAAAGGTGTTCTGTTACATTCCGCGAACGCACACACCAGGAAAATGAAAAAACCGAGCGGCTGATACAACACATTGTACCATGAGTCAATCTGGCCGCCTACGATGGAGCTCATCTTGAGCGAACCGGTAAGCATCAGTAAAGCAATGAGTGATAAACCCATCGGAAGTTCATAAGAAATTACCTGGGAGGCTCCGCGCATCGCGGCCATCAAAGAAAATTTGTTATTCGATGCCCAGCCACCTATCATGATTCCATATACCCCCATGCTCACCACACCAAATATGTAGAGGATACCTATATTAATATCTGCGATTTGCAGGCTCACCCACCTGTCGGCACCGAATAATGTAAAATGAATTTTTCCACCCCATGGAATAACAGCCGACGTCATCATCGCGGTAAGCATCGCCATACATGGACCGAGCACGAAAAGAAAACGGTTGGATGTGTTCGGAATGATTTCTTCTTTCATGAACAGCTTCAATCCATCGGCAAGAGGTTGAAGAATGCCGAACGGACCCGCCCTGTTCGGGCCGCGCCTGTCCTGCATTACAGCGGCTACTTTTCTTTCCGCATACGTTTCATACATCGCTATCACCAGCGAAATTGAAATGATACTTACGATCAGAATCAGTTTCTCCAGTATAAAAAGCCAGTCTATTGCAAGTAATGTGATCATTTCTCTTTTGGATTTTTATTTTCGAACACATCACCTGTTGCCGGTCCCGGCAGTTCCGACAGTTCTATCTGCGGTTGGTTTACCTCACTCACCGTATGTATATCCATCAATAATCGTGGCGCCTGTCCGTTCATCACTTCGGTAAGCACTTCGCGCGGTTTCACGGTACCCACATAATGCCCCTGCGAAATCACTGAATGGCGGTTGATTTTTGTCGGACCTTCGATCACCCAGTCTTTTGTTTCTTTTTTCTCGAAGCGACATTCGTTACAAATCCAGTCGTGCACTTCTCCCCATTGATCCTTACGTGCCGTTACGCGGTACACTTCATCACCCCTGTTCCAAAGCGTTACTTTCCCTGAACATTTTGGACAATCGCGGTGCGCGTCCATAGGTTTCAGGAACCATACGCGGTTCTTAAAACGGAATGTTCGGTCTGTTAACGCGCCGACAGGACAAACATCAATTACGTTACCGATGAAATCGTTATCGAGCGAGTTCTTTATATAAGTAGCGATTTGCGAATGATCTCCCCTGTCAAGAACACCATGTTCGCGTTTTTTCGATACCTGGTCGGCAGTATACACACAACGGTAGCACAAAATGCAACGCGTCATGTGCAGTTGAATAAAGGGACCAAGGTCTACTTTTTCGAATGTTCTTCTTTTAAACTCGTATCGTGTACCCTCTTTGCCATGTTCGTAGCTGAGATCCTGGAGATGACATTCACCAGCCTGGTCGCAGATAGGACAGTCGAGCGGGTGATTAATAAGTAAAAATTCTACTACACCGTTTCTTGCGTCAATTACTTTTTCGCTTGTAATATTTTTCACGATCATGCCGTCCATCACGTTTGTACGGCAGCTGGCTACCAGCTTTGGCATCGGGCGCGGGTCGGCGGTTGAACCTGCTGCTACTTCCACGAGGCATGTACGACATTTACCTCCGCTGCCTTTAAGTGGCGTGTAGTAACACATAGCCGGCGGAGCAACATCACCTCCAATTTTGCGTGCAGCCTGCAGTATACTCGTGCCGGGCTCCACCTCGATGGTGATGTTGTCTATAGTAACCTTAAATAATTTCTTTTCGTCGGGCATAACTTCTGTTTCACTATTATGATGCTACCACTTCTCTGGGCTCAGCATAGTTCGCTAATCCGTAATTCCTTTTTTGTGATTCTTCAGGATTTAATACGTGCCATTCGAACTCATCGCGGAAATGACGTATTGCTGCGGCAACGGGCCACGCGGCCGCATCGCCGAGCGGACAAATAGTATTTCCTTCGATCCTCCGCTGTATATCCCAAAGCAAATCAATATCATTCATCTTTCCCCTGCCATATTCAATGTTGTTAAGGATTTTTTCCATCCATCCCGTACCCTCGCGGCAGGGAGAGCATTGTCCGCAACTCTCGTGGCGATAAAATCTCGCGAGTGTAAGTGTATGACGAACCACGCACTGATCTTCATCGAGCACGATAAATCCGCCTGATCCCATCATTGATCCCGTCTGAAAACCGCCATCGGCTAGGCTTTCATAGGTCATCATTCTTTTTTCTCCTTTAGCGGTTTTGAAAAGAAGGTTTGCAGGAAGAATCGGAACCGATGATCCTCCGGGTATGCATGCCTTCAATTTTTTTCCGTTGGGAATGCCTCCGCAATATTCATCGGAGTACACAAACTCTTCAACGGAAATAGTCATGTCAATCTCATACACACCGGGCCTGTTGATATTTCCGCAAGCGCTGATAAGTTTTGTTCCGGTAGATTTACCGATACCTATCTGCGAGTAAGCGTCGCCACCCATGTTGATGATAGGGACCACGGCCGCAAGTGTCTCTACGTTGTTCACCACTGTTGGCGAATCCCATAATCCTTTTACAGCAGGGAAAGGAGGTTTGATGCGCGGATTACCACGTTTTCCTTCAAGACTCTCGAGCAATGCTGTTTCTTCGCCACAAATGTATGCGCCCGCTCCTCGCTGCACATAGATTTCGCAATCGAAGCCGGAGTTTAAGATATTGTTTCCTAAAAATCCGTTTTGTCTTGCTTCCTCTATTGCCTGTTCGAGTATGTCGACTATCCAGGCATATTCTCCGCGGATATAAATGAAAGTTCTGTTTGAGCCGAGAGCGAAAGAAGATACCACTAATCCTTCAATGAGAAGGTGTGGGATGAATTCCATAAGGTAACGGTCTTTGAAAGTACCCGGTTCCGATTCATCGGCGTTGCACACAAGATAGCGGGGCACTCCTTCGGGTTTTGCAAGAAAACTCCATTTCATTCCTGTCGGGAAGCCTGCGCCACCGCGACCTCTCAATCCACTCTTCTTTATTTCTTCAACGATATCGGCGGGCGCCATTTTAAATGCTTTTTCCACCGACGCGTATCCGCCATGCTTACGATAGGTGTCAAAATACCGTATGCCTTCTATTCCAACCCTGTCTATCAATAATTTCTTTCCCATGGTCAATTATTTCGCGCTGCCTTACTCCTGCATTCTTCAATTATCTGGTCCACTTTTTCTTCGTTAAGATGTTCCCTGAATGTTTTTCCCAACTGCATCATCGGCGCATATCCGCAGGCGCCGAGGCATTCCACCGTTTTAAGCGTAAACATTCCGTCGGGGGTTGTTTCTCCAACGTTGATCTGTAAACGCTGTTTTATATAATCAATGATCTGGTCGCTGCCGCGTAGCATGCAGGGGCCGGTCTGGCAAACTTCGAACACATGTCTTCCTACGGGTTTCAGGTTGTACATTGAATAGAAAGTGGCTACTTCGTACACTTCTATCGGTTCAATGTTGAGAAGCGATGCGATGTAGTCCATTGCGGGCACGTCGAGCCAGCCACCGAATTCATCCTGTGCGAGATGAAGAAGGGGGAGCAGGGCTGATTTTTGTTTACCCTGTGGGTAGCGGTTGATGATGCGCTGTGCTTCTTTTAATTTATTTTCTGAGAATGTGATCATTTTTTGTTTTTGTTTTATCCGCTGATCCCTCACACGACGCTTCGCGTCGGTTCGGGATGACAGCTTCAATCGGGATGACAGCCGTTGTCACCCATCCATTTCTCCTGCAATCAAATTCAGGCTACTCATCGTAATGATCGCGTCGCTGAGCATACTTCCTTTTACGAGTTCTTCAAACGCCTGGTAATACACAAAGCAGGGACGGCGAAAATGCAACCTGTACGGCGACCTTCCCCCATCACTGATCAGGTAAAATCCAAGCTCGCCATTGCCTCCTTCCACACTCATCCAAACTTCTCCGGGTGGAATATCTATCTCACCCATTACTATTTTGAAGTGCCATATCAGCGCTTCCATTTTTGTATACACATCTTGCTTCGGAGGCAGGTAATATTCCGGAACATCAGCATGATAAACTTCCGATTCGGATCCCTTAAACTCCTGCACTTTCCGGTAAGCCTGTTCTATAAGGCTTATCGACTGCCACATTTCCTGGTCGCGAACGAGAAAACGGTCGTAGCAATCGCCGGTTGAACCAACAGGCACCGTGAATTGAAAATCCTGGTAGCTGCTGTATGGCGAATGCACTCTTACATCGTAGTCAACACCCGCTGCGCGCAGGTTAGGCCCGGTAAATCCGTAATTCAGCGCGCGCTCTGCGCTGATCGGACCCACACCGATAGTACGTTCCATGAATATCCTGTTTCTGCGGAACATGTTGTTAAACTCCTTCAGCACTTCAGGATATTCTCTGAGAAATTTCTCGAGTCGCTCGAAAGCCTTCGGTGTGAAATTTCTCTCGAAACCCCCGATCCTTCCAATATTCGTGGTGAGGCGCGAGCCGCACACTTCTTCATAAATTTCATAGATAAGCTCGCGGTACTGCATTACGTACAGGAAACCTGTATATGCGCCTGTATCCACACCAACGATCGAGTTACATATCAGGTGATCGGAGATGCGGGCGAGCTCCATAATAATAATCCGCAGATAGTCTACACGTTTTGGTGTTTGTATGCCGAGTAGTTTCTCGCAGGTAAGGTGCCAGCCCATGTTGTTGATGGGTGCTGAGCAGTAGTTTAACCTGTCGGTGAGCGGGGTTATCTGGTATAGTGGCCGTCTTTCTGCTATTTTCTCAAAAGCGCGGTGTATGTAGCCTACTGTCTGTTCTGCGGAAACGATCCTTTCTCCATCAAGCTCGAGGATATTTTGAAAAACTCCATGTGTTGCCGGGTGGGTTGGTCCCAGGTTCAGCGTTGTGGTATGTTTTCCAATGGATCCTTCCGGTAAATTTATATGATCAGACATGAATGCCTAAAATGTTGTTTAATTGTTTTCAGCGGATCATCTCCCAAACATCTCATCGTCTTTATCCACCCTTGTCTGTTCCTCGAGAGGATATTCCTTTCTCATAGGGAAGTAATCCATTTCATCGACGTTCAGTATTCTTTTCAGGTTGGGATGGCCAACGAAATTAACGCCGTAAAAGTCATACGTTTCGCGTTCCATCCAGTTTGCGGCCTCAAAGATTTTTGTCGCCGTAAACACATCCGGGTTTGTGATGCCTGTAAAAACTTTAAACCGGATGCGGATGTTGTCTGTAAGATTATGAAGGTGGTAAACCACCGCAAGCTCCCGTTCCTTTTCGTGAGGATAGTGTACGGCCTGCAAATCGGTAAGGAACCTGAATCTCAGCTCCGGATCGTCGAACAGAAACTGTATTACTTTCAGATTCATATCTTTTGGCGCCTCAAAAGTAAGCATGCCATATGGTTCAGCAAAGTTGGTAACAGCTTCGCCGAATTTATCTATCAACCGTGCCTTTATTGTATCGTTACTAAGCATTGGCTTACTTGTTATATTTCTTCTTTTTTAAATAATAGAAAAAAGAAAAATAATTTTTTATTGAATTCCATAGCTTGCCATCAACTCCTTATACCTCTCACCGTTCCTTCTCCTCAGACTTTCGTTGCCTACCAGGTCCTGGATCTTCATGATGCCATCAATAACCGCTTCCGGCCGTGGAGGGCATCCAGGTATATACACGTCTACAGGAATAATCTGGTCGATTCCCTGTAACACACTGTACGAATCGAAAATGCCACCGCTGCATGCACACGCTCCCATGGCAAGCACCCACCTGGGTTCAGCCATCTGGAGATAAACCTGTTTAACAACGGGACCCATCTTCTTGGCAATCGTTCCCATCACCATCAGAAGATCACACTGGCGTGGTGAAAACCCAACCCTTTCAGAACCGAAACGGGCAAGGTCGTAATGCGCTCCCATCGTTGCCATGAATTCGATGCCGCAGCATGAAGTAGCAAATGGAAGAGGCCATATTGAATTTTTTCGCGCAAGTCCAACAACTTTATCCAGGCTGGTGGCAAAATATCCTTCGCCTTCGAGGCCCTCCGGGCCCTCTTTCACCAGCTTCATGTTGTTTTCGCCGCTTAAATTATATCGAACCGGACGTGGCATAGTTTTAAAATTTTAATCCTCCCACTTCAACGCTCCTTTCTTGATGATGTATATAAACCCGCACAAAAAGAATCCTACAAACATCATCACCGCTAAAAATCCCTCCCATCCGAGCGACTTGAAATTAACCGCGTACGGATAGAAGAAAATTACTTCTACATCGAATAACACGAACAATATTGCTACCAGGAAATATTTTACCGCCATCGGCTGGCGTGCGTTGCCCACACTCTCAATACCACTTTCAAAGTTCGAAAGCTTATCGGCGGTTTTCCTGCTCGGACCAAGCAAATGCGTTACACCCATCATCAGTCCTACAAAAGCGATCGCAAACAAAAGCTGAAGTCCAACGGGGAGGTACCAATATGAACTGTCGGGATTTTGTGTAACCGCCTGTAGCAGGTATATATGCATGTTAAAAATTTTAATCTGTCCGTGCCCTATCCGACGGGTGCAAAATTACGTCAGCAACATCAATTTTCATTGGAAATAAAAATCCCCTGCACATGGCAGGGGATCGTTATTTTTTAGCACAGAAATGTGCGATGTTTTTACATGTTTTACAATTTCCGCTACGATTTTTTCTTTGCGGGAGGCGTCTTAGGCTTCGTGGCCGCGCCTTTTTGTGCACTCTGGGTTGTCGCTTTTTTCGGAGGCGCTGTTAGGATCCTGTCGATGTTTTTAGCGTTCTCGTCATTCGGATCGAGCTTCAACACTTCCTTGTTGTAATAGATCGCGGTATCTTTTTCTTTCGCAATATCGTTGTAGTAAGATACCAGGTAGAACAACGCGCTCTTTGCAGTTGCCAGCAACTGTCCGTTACCTGAAGTGTCGAGTTCCACAGCTTTTACCGCGAGTGTTTTATACGCGTCCACGGCCAATCCCTTCTGCATCGAGGTATCCTGTGCCTGCTTGGCACGTGCGCACCACAGGTAACCATAAATCTGGTCAGGATACTTACTTACATAGTCACCGCAGAAAAGGCTGTCGGCTTTAGGATAGTTTCCAGCCTGGTAATGAGCATATGCCCAGTTATACAGGTCCCTCGCACTAGGCTCCTGCTGAAGCTTATAAGCCATGCCAAGGAGATCGGCTTCGAGTGTTCTTTTTCCGGAAGCCTTTGCCCAGGCTGCTGCGCTTTCGATCAACTTCAATTTATTCGCAACAACGGTGTCCATGGCGATCGCCTGCTCGTAGTAAGTGTAGGCTGAATCTTCCATTCCGGGAAGTTTTGAAGTTATCTTGGCCATTTCTTCATAGTCTGTTGCCTTGATATCTTCCACATCCGGACCCTGTTCTGACTTCACGAGGAATGTGTCCATCGCAGTTTTTGCAGCAGCGAGGTCGCCAAGAGTGTCGGCGGTGAAGGCCACCATCCTGTACATCCTCGGGTTAACATTCTGGCCATACTGCTGGATGAGTGATTCAGCTTTCTGTCTTGCACCAGCGAAATCACCTTTCGCATAAGTATAGTCGGTTTGAATATATTCTGTTTCGGGACCCTGGTCGGTATTTGCGATGTATTTGTTGAGGTATTCGCCCGCCTTGTTCACATCACGGAAATAGTAGTGATAGAAAAGATTGAAGTAAGCAGGCGCGTAAGCCGGATCAATCTGAATTGCTTCTTCATAGTTTCTCAGGTAGTGCTCCTGGTTTTTCTGTGTTTCATAGATTTTACCGATACCATTTTTGGCGGCGGCGAGTTTCGGATCGAGCTCAAGCGCTTTGTTGTAAGCCGTAACCGCGTTACCACCATCTATCAGTTTACGATACGCGTTACCCATGATGAGGTACGTGTTCGCGTTTTTAAATTTTCTTGTTTGTTCTGCCTGTTTCAGCTTTTCGATAGCGTATGTAGGGTCGCCGGCTCTTGCCTTGACGTTTGCATTAGCTATCGCGTTCAGCACTTCAACATCTTTACCTTTTGTAAGGTTAATGGCTGTTTCGAACTGCTGGCGTGCTTCGTCTTTTTTACCTTCCATCAGCATGATCTGACCCATGCCGATAAGTATAAGGGGAGCATTACCATTGGAGGTAAGCGCCTTCTGGTAAAGGTCTTTTGCAGCTGTTGAATCTTTCGAATCGAGCAGGGTTTGACCAAGCCAGTATATAGCGTCAATATTATTCGGATCGGATGCAAGTACCTTTTCAAAGGTTTCCTTTGCGCTTTTGTAACGCTCATAATACAGAAACTTTCTACCATCGTCTACGCTCTGGGCATATAGGGATGAACCCAGAAACGCTACGGTAACTAACAGACTTAATACACGTTTCATCATTTTCCTTTTATGTATTTTATTTTTGTAAATATATTTTAAATCTGGATTTGAAAACTTATTCTGAGATTTTCATTTCTCTGACATCGAATTGCATTCTCGCAGGAAGCAGGTATGCCCGCCTGAAAATCAGCTGGCCTTTTTCGTAGATGAGGAAATTGGAAAATCCGCTGCCAACGCCCTCATAATTTTCTTTTAAGATATAATACAAAGGGCGTACCATGGGGTACCGGGCCATCGCGATATTTGCCTGATAAGGCTTTACATATGTACCATTGCATTCCCTGCACTCTATTTCAGCGATTTTTACTTTTTCAAGGAAACTAAGGACATCCGGATCGTTCTTATCGCCCACCCAGCTTACACCCACCAGCCCGATGGCATCGTTGTTTGCTGAAACATAGTCGATTACCTCCTGGCTGCTTTTCGCCGCAACGATATTCGGTGTGATGGGCTTACCCCTCAGCAGCGAATCTATTACGTACCTTACGGTACTTGTAGCAGATGTGCCGTCGAGCAGCATTTTATATTTATAGCCGCTCGTTCCGTTGGCTATCGACCTGATATCCTGCATGGTAAACAAAGTGTCTTTCGAACTGTTGTTTACCAATACGGCTATTGCATCGTAAGCGATTGTGCCAAATCTCGGGGTATAGCTGAGTTTTTTGTTCAGCCTGTCCTGCTCATCATTGCTAAGTCCACGGGTTACGATTACCATCCTGATGCTGTCGTTGTCGAGATCTTTCAGGCACTCAGCTTCAGGTTTATAATGTACGGTTATGTGTGCGTCGGGATGCAGTGATTCGAATACCTGCACCTGGGAATCAATCACGGGTTTGAATGATTCATCCACACTTATCTGAATGGATCCGCTCGTGGTTGTTTCCTGTTTTCGTCCTCCCTGTTCTGCACATCCGCCTGTAATCAGTGATACCACAAGCGTCGGCAATATTAATTTTATCAGTCTCAACTTCTTTTAATATTGCTTTAAAAACTAATTAAAATAATTCCGTTTGATGCCCCTGTAAATTCTGAACGAACCGTACAGTAAACACAAACCTCCGAATATATATGAGAAGGGTTTTGGCGGAAATTCCATAACGATCCCAAATAATTCTGAAACAAGAAAGAATCCGCCCATCCCTGCATAAATAATGCCCATACCGAGGTCCATCAGGGATCGCCTGTTAACATATGCTTTTTTTCGTTTTTCGTCGAAATCGGTAGCCATCTGATAAACAAGAGCGTGGAAGATATGAAAAAGTTAAAAAGGAGGCTTTAGTTTTTAAATGTTAAGTTTCTAATTTCGCGCATGGCTAAACCAACCCTGCCCCAGGGAACACGCGATTTTTCACCAGACACGGTCAGGAAGCGAAATTTTATTCTCTCTACCGTAAAAAATGTGTTCGGGCTCTACGGCTTTCAGCCTCTTGAAACGCCTGCCATGGAAAACCTCGAAACGTTGATGGGGAAATATGGAGAAGAAGGCGACAAACTCATTTTCCGCGTTCTCAACAATGGTTTGAACGATCCGAAGAATATTGAAAAATCCCGTGCCGCCTTTGAGAACACCCTCCAGGGGAAAAACGATGCGAACCTTACATCGCGGGCGCTGCGTTACGACCTCACCATTCCGTTCGCCAGGTATGTGGCGATGAACCACGGACAACTTGTTTATCCTTTCAAAAGATACCAGGTGCAACCCGTATGGCGCGCCGACAGGCCGCAAAAAGGACGTTACCGTGAATTTTACCAATGCGATGCCGACGTGGTAGGCAGCACTTCGCTGATGAACGAAGTTGATCTTGCTATGATTTATCACGACGCGTTTACCGCTCTAAAGATTGACGGCTACGAGTTGAGAGTAAATTCAAGAAAAATACTCGCAGGATTATCAGAACACATTAATGCGAAGGAACGCCTCGAAGAAATGACCATTGTAATTGATAAACTCGATAAAATAGGTCACGATAAAGTATTCGAAGAGCTTTCCAGGAAAGGCTTTACTGAATGGCAGGTAAAGCAAATTGGCACCTACCTGAATATCGGGGTAAAAAATCAAAATGAAGAAAAACTTTCGCTTGTGAAAGAACTTCTCGGCGATACAGGCACTGCGAAAAAAGGTATTGCCGAACTGGAATTTATTCTCGATAAAGTAAAAGGTAAGAACATCAACCTCGTTGTCGACTTCACTCTTGCACGCGGACTAAATTATTACACAGGAATAATTTTCGAAGCGAAGGCCCCTGCAAGCGTGCAGATAGGTAGTATAGGAGGCGGTGGCCGCTACGATGACCTGACCGGCTTATTTGGCGTACCGAACATTCCGGGAGTAGGCATTTCGTTTGGTGTAGACAGAATTTATGATGTGATGGAAGAGATGGCGATATTCCCAACGTCGCTCGATATATCTACAACGGTTTTGTTCTTTAACGAAGGCGAAGAACAATTAAAATTTGTTTTTGAAATTGCAGGTTCGTTAAGGAAAAAAAATATCAGTTGTGAAATTTATCCCGACCAGGATAAAGAAGAGAAGCAGTTTAAGTATGCGGTTAGAAAAAGAATTCAGTTTATATTTTCTTCGGACCTGGGAAACTATAAATTGAAAAACCTGGTAACTTCTGAAAGTTTCAATTTTACCGCTTCCGAGGTTCACACAGAAACTTTCACCGGTAAAATAGAATCCATCATATCCTCTCATAAATAATCGCTGCTCCCTGGCCCACTCCCACGCACATCGTTGCGAGGCCGAAACGGCCGTTTCTTCTTTTCATCTCATGAAGCAGTGTAGCGGAAATTCTTACACCACTACAACCGAGCGGATGTCCCAGTGCAATTGAACCGCCATTCACGTTCACTTTCGACTGGTCTAATTCAAGCTGACGAATACACGCGATCGACTGCGAGGCGAACGCCTCGTTTAATTCTACCAGGTCGAGTTGTGGTACCGAAAGATTCGCGCGCATCAGCGCTTTTTGTGTAGCAGGCACCGGGCCGATTCCCATTATTGAGGGGTCGACGCCTGCCACTGCCATGGAAACCACTTTCGCAAGCGGTTTGAAATTATATTTTTTAACCGCCTGCCCGCTTGCTATCAGCATTGCTGCGGCGCCGTCGTTTAATCCGGAAGAATTTCCTGCCGTTACCGTTCCATTTTTAGAAAATGCCGGTTTAAGGGAAGCCAGTTTTTCGGGGGATGTTTTTCTTGGATGTTCGTCTTCGCTGAAAGATTCTTTACCTCCATTGATTTCAACGGGCAGAATCTCATCGTTGAACTTCCCCGCCTGTTTCGCCGTAAAATATTTTGAATGAGACTGAAACGCGAACTCATCCTGTTCTTCCCGTGAAATTTTCCATTGCGCCGCAACATTCTCGGCTGTTTCACCCATCGAATAAGGATAATATTTGTCGGTAAGCTTTGTATTTGGAAACCTCCATCCTATCGTTGTATCCATTACTTCGGGTTGACGGTTCCAGGGCGCAGAAGATTTGAGCATCACGAAAGGCGCTCGTGTCATGCTTTCGACGCCCCCTGCGATGTATAGGTCGCCTTCTCTGCACATGATCGCCCGGCTGGCATCCATAATGGCCTGCAAACCCGAGGCGCACAGCCTGTTTACGGTATTGCCTGCCACGGAAACCGGCAGACCGGAAAGCAAAGCCGCCATACGCGCGACGTTGCGGTTGTCTTCACCGGCCTGGTTGGCGTCGCCGGCTATTACATCTTCAATATCATTTACGTCGAGGTTAGGGTGGCGGCGCAGAAGGCCTTTTATAACATGAGCGAGGAGATCATCGGGACGGACACCGGCCAGTGAGCCTCCATATTTTCCAATCGGTGTTCTTATGGCATCAATGACGTAAGCAGTCTGCATAATGATAATTAGAGCGCAAATGTAAATACCTTTGCAGGATGAACGACCCGGCAAAGAAGAATATCCGGCATTTGAGTTTGGGTGAGCTGGAAAAGTACTTTGAATCCATCAACGAAAAGAAATTCAGGGCACGACAGGCCTATGAATGGTTGTGGCTCAGGCAGGCACGTACATTTAATGACATGACCAACCTGGGCAAGGATCTCCGTGCGAAACTTTCTGAAAATTTTTCGCTTCCCGCATTATCTATCGATGCACTGCAAAAATCTTCGGACGGTACTGTCAAAAGTCGCTTCAAAACAGCCGACGGTCACCTGGTGGAAGGGGTACTAATACCTACCGACACAAGAAACACCGCATGTGTTTCATCGCAGATCGGATGCAGTTTGAGCTGCCGCTTCTGCGCCACAGGATACATGGATAGAAAGCGCAACCTCGACTTCGATGAGATATACGACGAAGTAGCGCTTATCAACCAGCAATGCGAACAGATTTATGGAAAAAAGCTTTCCAATATCGTGTTTATGGGCATGGGCGAACCGCTGCTCAATTATAAAAATGTAACGCGCGCCATCGATCGCATCAGCGCACCCGATGGGCTTGGCATGAGCCCGAGACGAATTACCCTATCGACAGCCGGTGTGGCCAAAATGATCCGGCAGCTCGGGGAAGATAAGGTAAAGTTCCGCCTGGCATTATCACTCCATGCGGCCAACGATAAAAAACGAAATGAAATTATGCCGATCAACGAAACCAATAATATTAAAGCGCTCGTTGATGCCCTGAACTTTTATTACCAGCAAACGCACAACCACATCACCCTTGAGTATATCCTCTTTAAAGAGTTCAACGATACCCTCAAAGATGCCGATGAACTGATAAAAATATACCGGCAAACCGCTTCCGATCTTGTAAATATCATTGAGTACAACCCCATTGACGCTGCGACGTTTATGAAGCCGGAAGAAGACGTGGTTGACAAGTTTATGGCCTACCTCGAAAAAAACCGGGTAAATGCGCGCCTGCGCCGGAGCCGTGGCAGGGATATAGACGCCGCCTGCGGCCAGTTGGCTAACAAAGGATAGGTTACTTCATCCCAAATAACACAAATAAAAAGCAACAGCCCGCGTCATGCGCTTGCATTTGCCAAAAACAAACATTACTTTTATTCCCATCTCCCATTTTCCTCTGATATTTCCATGTTGATTTCCGCCCCATTTACAACTTTGATTGACTCAACATGCGATTATCATTCGTACACCCGCTCGTACTCTGCTCCGCCATTTTAACGGCTCCCGTTGCTGAAGCCGGCCTCGCAGAGAATTTTAATTCAAGAAAAGGCATTCCCTTACATCATATCCGCGCCAGCTTGCAGAATTCCTGCTGGACCTTCCACCACTTTGATGTGAACACCAATGGCTGGAACCCAAAGATTGAGGGCGACGGGGCAATGGTTTCCGACGTCAACGCCTTAAACAATATGTCGGGCATCTATACCCCGCTGCTAACGGTGGGCGCACAAATCGAAGTATCGTTCGATTATGTTTTCAGCGCCGATTTCGACCAGGCCGCTTCGCGATGGATAAAGATTTGCCTGGCAAACGCTTCAAATGAAATAGTTTCCCAGCTTGAGAAGATTGATTTCAATGGTTTCCAGGCCACGAAAAGCAAAAAATTCAGCACGCAGTTCAGCAATATCACGCCCGGCGAATACAGGCTCGTATTACTCTACGGGGGAAACGGTGGCTCATCGTTAATCGCCGTTGATGAACTCAAGACTTCTGCTCCTTTTAAATACACTTCAGGTTGCAACAATGCTCCTGTTGCGCTACGTGACAATATTAAAGGTCTCGCCGACAGAACCGCGTCCGGTTCACTTATCGAAAACGACCGCGAAAAGAATAATGAGTCACTCACTGCCTATCTCATTAAAAACTCTCCTGACGGGCAGGTTGATCTTAAGGAAGACGGCACGTTCGTGTTCACTCCAAATAAAAATTTCAAAGGAAGCTCTACCAGCTTCGTTTATAAAGTTTGCGACGATAATAATTTATGTTCGGCGAACGCAAACGTGACCATTCATTTTCCAACCGGCCAGTTGGTCGATTTTAAAGGCTCTTATAAAAGAGACGGTAACGTCGAACTTGCCTGGAATACCAGCGCCGGCACCGACATCGCCCGCTTTGAACTCGAGCGCAGCATTAATGGCCGCGAATGGGAGAACTCGGGAACTGTTACCGCAGGAAATACGCTTCGCGAAAACGACTATAGTTACATAGATAAGGTGGGCAAAAATATCGCCCTGAAAAAAGACCTCTACTACCGGCTCAAGCAGGTGAAAACCGATGGTTCTTCTGCTACGAGCAGGCTCCTTATTGTGCGCGTATATAATACCCGCCGGGTGTCCATGATCAGTGTTACCCCAAATCCCGCAAAGAGCGACATCGCTGTTAACGTTCAGTTGCAGGAAAGCTCACTCGTTTCCATGCGCATCCTTAATTCCGCCGGATCAACGGTTTTGTATAAAACTGCCGATGCGGAGAGAGGGACAAGTAATATTCTTATCGAGGGTTCCGCTTCGCTCGTTCCGGGATTGTACACACTTGAGGTGATTGTGAACAGCAAGGAGAGGATGCTGGTTAAGCTGATTAAAGAATAGATGGCGTTTTTTGTTGTCCGCAACAAACAAAAACAACAAAACATCTATTACTTCGCGCGGAGATATTGATCCGGCCACTTTACATCAACCCCCATTTCTTTCGCCGCCCTCAACGGAAAATAAGGGTCGCGGAGTAACTGCCGCGCAAGAAATATCATATCTGCTTTTCCCGATTGCAATATCTCTTCACATTGCTGCGCCGTTGTAATCAAACCAACCGCGCCCGTCCTGATATCCGCCTCTTTTTTTACTTTCTCCGCAAATGGCACCTGGTACATCGGTCCCAATTCTATTTTCGCCCGGTAAACGTTCCCACCACTCGAACAATCTACCAGGTCAACTCCTTTTTGCTTCAACAATTTCGCGAGCCTCACCGAATCATCAACATTCCATCCTCTGTCCGACCATTCCGACGCCGATATACGCACAAACAGCGGATGACTTTTCGGCCAAACCTGTTGAACCGCCTCGATAATTTCAAAAACTATTCTTATCCTGTTCTCAAAACTTCCACCGTACGAATCTGTACGCAAGTTAGAAACCGGTGAAAAGAATTCATTGATTAAATAACCGTGAGCGGCGTGTATTTCCACCACCTTAAAACCGCATTTTAACGCACGTGCCGCAGCTTCCCTGAAATCTTCAATTACTTTCCTGATTTCATCAACCGACAGTTCCTGCGGCACACGCTCTCCTTCCCTGAAAGGTACCGCAGACGGCGCCAGCATGTCCCATCCCCCGTCTTCATCACTCAACACCTTACCTCCGCGCCACGGCGTATCCACACTCGCTTTGCGGCCCGCATGCGCAAGCTGCGTCCCCGCAATGCTGTCGTGCCGATGAATGAAGTTTACAATCCTCGTCAAAAATTCAATGTGCTCATCTTTCCAGATGCCAAGGTCCCACGGAGAAATTCTTCCCTCCGGCGAAACAGCCGTCGCCTCGGTAAAAACAAGCGCTGCACCACCTATGGCCCTGGTACCAAGATGAACAAGGTGCCAGTCGTTCGCAAACCCGTCTTCACTCGAGTACTCGCACATCGGAGAAACAACAATCCTGTTTTTAAATTCAACGTCCTTAATTCTTAACGGTTCAAATAATTTTGCCATATAGTACCTTATTCCGCATGCAATGTACTACCCTTGCCAAAATAAACTTTCGCATTTAGTTGTACTTTCGGCCCTGCGACTGCCTGCCATGCACGTCACCAAATTCAATACATGACAGCCGAACACCAGAGATTAGCAGTTAATGCTGAAAAACCTGTACCACTTGTAGAATGGGGACCTTACCTGAGTGAAAGACAATGGGGCACCGTACGCGAAGACTACAGTTCCGACGGCAATGCATGGCACTACTTTCCATTCGATCACGCCGCATTCCGTCACTATATATGGGGCGAAGATGGTCTCGCAGGTATTTCCGACATGTTCCAAAACCTTTGTTTCGCCATCTCGCTCTGGAACGGTAAGGATCCCATACTTAAAGAACGTCTCTTCGGACTTCGTAACGGCGAAGGGAATCATGGCGAAGACGTAAAAGAGCTCTATTATTACCTCGACAATATTCCCACACACTACTACATGGAATACCTGTATAAATATCCGCAGGTTGAATTTCCATATGCGCTGCTAAGGGAAGAAAACCGAAAACGCTCGAGAACGGAGCCTGAATATGAAATCCTGGACACCGGCGTGTTTAACGACAACCAGTATTTCGATATAAAGGTTACTTACGCCAAACAATCACCGCGCGATATCTTCATAAAAATTGATATTACCAACAGGTACACAAAAACGGCCGACATCACCGTGCTGCCCACCCTTTGGTTTTATAACAGGTGGTGGGACAAGGATCCAAAAGTGATTCCTGAAATCAGCTATGTGAACAAAACATGCGTCAGGGCCGAGCACAAAAGACTTGTTGACTACTATTTTTATTTTCAGCGCGCATCAGATGCTTTTTTTACCGATAACGAAACGAACTCACTTAAAGTGAGTAACGTTCCCAATGCTTCTATATTCACAAAAGATGCTATTAACGATGCCATCATCAATAAGCAGAATATAAAAGAGCTGAGAAACCGAAAAAAGGGGACAAAATTTTCTCCTGTATACCAGTTGAAAATAGCGGGCGGTGCAACAAAAACACTTTATTGCCGTCTCAGCGATTCGCTCATTGAAAACGCATTCACGCGCGGCTTTGAAAAAATCTTCGAAACGCGTAAAGCCGAAGCAGACGAATATTATAATGCGATTTTGCCAAAAGGCGTGAGCGAAGATATGGCGCGCATTCAGCGGCAGGCCATAGCGGGACTTCTCTGGAGCAAACAGTATTACCATTATGATGTTGAAACGTGGCTCACTACAAGCGATGGCATTTCGCCGGTAAGCAACGGAAAAATGAATGGCCGCAACAGCGATTGGCGCCACCTGAAAAACCAGGACATCATTTCGATGCCCGATAAATGGGAATATCCCTGGTATGCCGCATGGGACCTGGCTTTCCAAACAATATCCATGGCGGTGGCTGATCCCACTTTCGCGAAACACCAACTGCTGCTTATTATGCGCGAATGGTATATGAAGCCGGATGGCCAGCTGCCAGCTTACGAATGGAACTTCAGCGATGTAAATCCGCCTGTTCATGCATGGGCTGCAATGCAGGTTTATCAGATAGAAAAGAAGACGAAGGGGACAGGCGACATCATGTTTTTGAAAAAAATCTTTCAAAAACTCCTCATCAATTTCACATGGTGGATCAACCGGAAAGACGTTAACGGTAATAACATATTCGAAGGAGGATTTCTTGGACTTGATAATATCGGTGTGTTCAATCGCAATTTCCACTTCCCTGGCGAAATGCAGCTTGAGCAGGCAGATGGAACGAGCTGGATGGGAAAATACGCGTTAGACATGATGGAAATGGCTATCGAAATTGCCCTTCATGATCCATCATTCGAAGATACTGCAACTAAATTCTTTGAACATTTCGTATTGATCGCAGAATCACTCAATGAACACCGGCTATGGAATGACGAAGACAAGTTTTTTTACGACGTGCTTGTGGTGAAAGGAAGTGATCCAACTCCTTTAAGAATTCAATCAATAGTCGGACTGACGTCTTTATTCGCGGTGTCAACTATACCGCAAAATGTTTTTGAAACTCTTAAAGACTTCGACAAACGCATCGAGTGGTTCGAAACGTACCGGAAGAAAAATAATAAGTTCTGGCCGAATGAGGAGCGCAGCGACGGAGCTGAAATGCTGTTATCGCTCGTACGAAAAGACAGGCTCGTCTACCTGCTCAGGAGATTATTAAATGAAGATGAATTTTTGTCGCCCGGTGGCATCAGGGCTTTATCCAAGCGTCACGAAGAACATCCGTATTCTGTAACCGTCGACAACGTTCTGTATACTATACGATATGATCCGGGGGATTCTACGTCGGATATTTACGGTGGTAATTCAAACTGGAGAGGACCGGTGTGGATGCCAATTAACTATCTTATCATACAATCCATACGTACATACGGCGAGTTCTATGGCGACACATTGAAAGTTGAATGCCCTACCGGCTCGGGAGTAATGATGACATTGAAGGAAGTGGCCGACGAACTTACACGCCGGGTAATCAGCCTTTTTGAGGAAGATGAAAAAGGAAACAGGAGAATTTACAACAGCGATCATTCATGGTTTTATAACCGGCCGGAGAATGAGAATCTCGTGTTGTTCTTCGAATATTTCCATGGAGATTCAGGAAAGGGCTTAGGCGCCAGTCATCAAACGGGTTGGACCGCTTTAGTTGCCGAGCTTATCAGCGAGTACGGAACTTCAAAAATTTAGCCTGCTTTCGCAGGAATGTGTTCTCTTACTTTTTGTGCTGGTTGCTTAGCGATGTGAATCGTTCTCCACTGTTGCTGAATAGGTGAAACTTCTTCAAGTTCCGGAGTAATCTGCAAATGGTCTACGGTAAATTCCTTGGATGCTTCGTAAATGTAATTTATACCAGCAAAGAAAAATGACGCACCAATGATGAGCAAGCTGGTAATTTCAATAAGATGTCCTCTGCCCCCGGTTCCTGTAACAAAAACATATCCTGCCAATGCCATTCCACCTATTCCGAATACCAATAAGAGGTATCCCAATGTCCGCTTTTGCATGAAAATCTATTTTCACTCAATATTGCAAACGGTGTGCCTGTCTGCTTTAATGGCAAGTAGTCCGATTCTTATCAATGTTATCTTATATTAAATTTAACTCACAGTGTTATGTTTACACCATTTGAGTACTTACCTATATCATTAATATCAAATATATTCCTGCCGCAAAAGTGTAGACGCGTAATTGTTTCGCGACAGAATTCAATCAAATTGTAGATATGGATCAGCAATCTTTCCTTTTTCAGGCGCTTGTTTACCTGGCCGCGGCTGTTCTTCTTGTTCCTTTTTCAAAAAAACTTGGACTTGGTTCAGTGCTCGGCTATCTCCTTGCAGGCATAATTATAGGTCCTGCCGTGCTCGGTTTTGTTGGAACTGAAGGCGAAGACATTATGCACTTTGCTGAATTTGGTGTTGTTATGATGCTGTTCCTGATCGGGCTGGAAATAGATCCCGAAAAACTGTGGAAGTCGCGCGGGGCTATACTTGGGATGGGCGGATTACAGGTTGCCCTTACAACAGTAGTAGCAGGCGCATTGACGTATATGATCGGTTTAGATTGGCGATCATCTGTAGCGCTCGGCATGATCATATCACTTTCTTCAACTGCGATAGTAATGCAAACGCTTACAGAGAAAGGCTTATTAAAAACAAGAGCGGGCCAGAATGCGTTTTCCGTATTGCTTTTCCAGGACGTTGCGGTTATTCCCATGCTGGCGTTTTTCCCATTATTGTCTGAAAGCACCGGCGATACGAATCCCAACCACTATGCTGGCCCAACACTGGTTTCAGCGCTTCCCGCATGGGCGCACACGTTAGTAGTGCTGGGTTCAGTGGTGGTTATCATTTTTGCAGGCCGTTATCTCGTAAGGCCGTTATTTAACCTGATTGCTAAAACACGGCTACGCGAAATATTCACCGCTACGGCATTATTATTAATAATTGGCATCGCTGTATTAATGACAGAGGTAGGACTTAGTCCCGCGCTTGGTACCTTTCTCGGCGGCGTTGTTTTAGCGAACAGCGAATACAGGCACGAACTGGAAAGCGACATCGAACCGTTTAAAGGACTTCTGTTAGGATTATTTTTCGTGGCTGTCGGCGCGTCTATAAATTTTTCACTCATATTCGAACAACCACTTACGATTATTGGCATTGTGCTGGCGATCATGGTGATGAAAGCAATCGTTCTTTTTGCGTTGGCAAAATTGAGTAAGATGACTTCAAGCCAGAATGTGTTATTTGCTTTGTCGTTATCGCAGATGGGAGAATTCGCATTCGTGTTGCTGTCGTATACGATGCATGAGGGAATAATTTCAAAAGACATTTCAGATACGATGATGGCCGTGGTCGCCATCAGTATGGCGATAACTCCCTTACTTATGCTGTTGAACGAAAGAATCTTACAGCCATGGATATACGCAAAATCGCAGTCTAACGGTAATGACAAACCGGCAGATCAAATTGACGAACGAAATCCTGTAATAATTGCAGGTTTCGGTCATTTTGGAAATATAATCGGTCGCTTTCTTCGCGCGCACAACATCGGAACTACTATTCTCGATACCGACTCCGATCGGCTTGAATTGCTTCGGAAGATGGGCTTTAAAGTTTATTATGGAGATGCGTCGCGGTATGAGTTGCTTCACGCTGCCGGCGCAGCCCATGCGAAATTGATCATCCTTGCCCTTGAACCGCCGGAGAAAAGGATAGAAGTGATAGAAACCATCAAAAAACACTTCCCGGACCTTCAAATGTTTGTAAGAGCAAAAAACCGGTACGACGCATATGATCTGATGAATGCCGGCATGCTGCATGTGTACCGCGAAACAATAGACACATCATTACGCTTAGCCGTCGACGTTATGAATGCTTTGGGTCACAAGGCCGATTCACCGGAGCGCGCAGCAAAAAAATTCCTGTTCCAGGACGAAGCGAACCTCAAAACGCTCGCATCCATCCGGAACACGGAAGAGTACATTGTTACCGCCAGGTCGTACATAGAAGAATTGGAGAAATCACTTCGCGCTGATATGTCGGACGGCCAGCCAGTTTAAAGGGAAATCTTATATATTAAACCTTTATTTTTACCGTCCGTATGGAGGAAATAATAAAAGAAATAAGAGAACTTTTTGAGAAGGAAGTGGGACTGCCTGTATCACGGGTTGAAAAGTTGCCGCAAAGTGGCAGCGATCGTATTTATTTCAGAGTTCACTCCAATGACAACACATTTATTGCCACCTATGGCCGAAATACGAAAGAAAACTCAACGTTCATATATTTTTCGAAGCATTTCAGGGCGAGCGGTTGTCCCGTTCCCGAAATTTTAGCGGTAAACGCGAGCAACACCATTTATTTACAGGAAGATTTTGGAGATATTTCGCTGCTGAATAAACTTGATGAACTGGGCTACACAGAAGAGGTATTCAGGCTGTTTCAACAATCTCTTAAGCAACTCGCGCACCTGCAAATAAAAGGCGATCAAAACCTCGACTACCAGTATTGCATTACAAGCAAAGAGTTTGGCAAGCAGGCCATCCTGAGCGACCTGCTGTATTTCAAATATTATTTTCTTGATACCCTCCAGATTCCCTACGATAAAGAAAAATTGCTGGAAGAATTTGACGCGCTCGCAACCTTCTTAACCAACACCGATTATAAGTTTTTTATGTTCCGCGACTTTCAAAGCCGCAACATAATGATCAAAGACGACCAGGTGCATTATATAGATTTCCAGGGCGGAATGAAAGGCGCACTTCAATATGACGTTGCGTCGATGCTGTGGCAGGCCAGGGCCGAACTACCAGAAGAATGGAAAAACAGGTTGCTCAACTTTTATATCGATTGCGCAGAAGAACAGCTGGGGACTCCAATTAACCGGCCGCGATTCATCAGCCAGTACAACGGGTATGTACTTATCCGGTTGTTGCAGGTTCTCGGCGCCTATGGTTTCAGGGGGTTATTCGAAAGAAAAGCTCATTTTCTCACCAGCATTCCGCTGGCGCTAAATAATCTCAAGTCGTTTCTCACGAACCAGGGTGCCGGTATCGAGGTACCCGAATTCGGGCGATTGCTGAACATCATTACCGGTGATGAAGTCGTGAACAGGTTCAGGCCCGCTCAGGCCAACGAACAAACGCCGCTTGTGGTGCACATCAACAGCTTCTCATACAAAAATGGAATACCGCCGGATATCAGCGGTAATGGCGGGGGATTTGTATTTGATTGCAGGGGCTTGTTAAACCCCGGCAGATTTGAAGAATACAAGAAACTAACAGGTCGCGATAAGTCGGTGCAGGATTTTCTTGAGCAGCGTACGAAGATGGCAGACTTCCTCAACAGCATTTTCACAATTGTTGATATTTCCGTTGAAGATTATATCAAAAGAGGCTTCAGCGACCTGCAGGTAAGTTTCGGATGCACCGGCGGACAACACCGAAGCGTATTTGCTGCTGATAGTCTCGCGCGTCATTTGAAGAATAAGTTCAAAGTGAAAATCAAATTGAGCCACGTGGTGCAGGATGCCAAAAACTGGATCAACACCTGATGATGTACCGTATTGTATATGGTCTACTCTACCTGTTATCACTGCTTCCCCTTAGAATGCTGTTCATTTTATCGGATGGACTTTATGTGTTACTCTATTATGTGATCGGCTATCGCAGGAAGGTGGTGAGAGGTAACCTCCAATTGGCGTTCCCTCAAAAAACTTTTGAAGAGCGTAAGCGGATAGAAAAACAGTTCTACAAAAATTTCATTGACAACTTTATTGAAACGCTGAAGTTATTGTCGGGCGGCGTAAAATTCGGGACGAAACATTTTGCAGCCGACACCTCATTGATGGAACAGGAGTATGCGAAAGGCAAAAAGCTGCAGTTTTATCTCGGTCATAATTTCAACTGGGAACTCGCAAATATCGCGGTGGCGCCGCGCACATCGTACCCAATGATTGCTGTTTACCTGCCGGTAAAGAACCAGGTATTCGAAAAACTGATGCTCAAAATTCGTGGTGTGAGCGGTAATGCCGTAGTACCCGCGACGGACATGAAAAACGCGATGTTGCCTTACCGGAACAAAATTTACTTGTTGGCGCTTATCGCCGACCAGGTGCCGGGCGATCCATCACAGGCTTACTGGATGAATTTTTTTGGCGTGCCCACTCCATTTATGCGTGGACCGGAACGCGGGGCCATCGCAGGAAATTTTTCCGTGATGTTCGGCGAATTCATCAAAATCAAACGAGGATACTATCGCCTGGAATATGAACTCTGCACCAGCGAAGCAGCGACGATGCCGAGGGGAGAAATTACGCGGCAGTATGTACGTTATCTCGAAAGAGTAATTACTGAACACCCGGAAATGTGGCTATGGAGCCACAGGCGATGGAAAAAGGAATGGAGGCCCGAATACGGTAAACTGTGGATCGATGACAGGCATCCCGTTCCTTAGTTAAGCACGCTGTTCTCTTTACTGATACTAATCTTTTGGAGGTTCTTTATTTTCTCCCATCCACCAACTACGTTACGGATATTATGTATGCCCTGCTTCTTGAACAGTGATGCGGCGATTACGCTTCTATAGCCGGTGCCGCAGTGAATATAGATGTTCTGGTTGTCTTCAAAATTTGAAAGCATCGCAGGATCCGTGAGTTCATCGAGTGGCATGTTTACAGCGCCTGAAATATGACCATCGCCAAATTCGGTTTCCCTGCGAACATCAACTACCACGAGGTTTTCGTCAAAGGGCAGATCCATCGCCAGTTCATCCGGTTCAACATCAATAACCATGTCTATATTCCCGCCCGCTTTTTGCCACGCGTCGAAACCGCCGTTTAGATAGCCTTCTATCTTAGAAAATCCTACACGGGCGAGGCGTATGACCGCTTCCTTTTCAAGCCCGTTCGGGGCAACCAGTAAAATTGGTTTTTCGAAAGAAAGTATTGCACCTGCCCACTCGGCAAATCGGCCCTCAAGACCTATGCTGATCGAGTCAGGAATAAACCCGGCTGTAAATTGTGTTGCGCGGCGGGTGTCGAGAACGGACACCTCGTCATCCTTCATCCGCTCTTTAAATTGTTCGACTGTAAGAGGTGTCAACCCTTTTTTTAGAATTTCGTCGAGGCTGTCGTAGCCTTCTTTATTGATACGTGCGTTGATCGGAAAGTACTGTGGCGGCACATCCAAATCTTTTGTAACGGAATTGATGAACTCTTCCCTCGTTTGAGGTTGCAGGGCGTAGTTCGTCTGCTTTTGTTCGCCGATAGTGCTCGTTGTTTCCGGGCCAAGATTTTTGCCGCAGCTGCTGCCTGCGCCATGAGCCGGATATACCAGCACATCATCAGGCAGTGGCATTATCTTGTTCTGCAACGAGTCGTACATAATGGAAGCGAGCTCTTCCTTCGTCATGTTTCCGCTGCTGAGGTCCGGGCGACCCACATCACCCACGAAAAGTGTGTCACCTGTAAAAATCGCATAAGGGTTCCCGTTTTCGTTTCTGAGAAGATAGCATGTAGATTCGAGGGTGTGGCCAGGTGTGTGAATTACTTCTATGGTAACGTTTCCGAGCTTAAAAATTTCGCCATCCTTTGCAAGATGAATGGGAAAGTTGGTTTCAGTGTTAGGACCATAGACGATAGGCGCACCGGTAGCTTTGTGCAGATCGAGGTGACCGCTTACAAAATCCGCATGAAAGTGGGTTTCGAAGATGAATTTGACCTGTGCATTTTGCTCCGAAGCAAGCTGAAGATAGTCCTCAATATCCCTTAACGGGTCTACAATTGCGGCTTCTCCGTTGCTTTCGATATAGTACGCGGCTTCGCTAAGGCAACCTGTATAAAGTTGTTTGATAAGCATCCGCAAATGTACAAAATCCTATTGGTCGGTAAGGCTGTGCACACAGCTCATAATCCCTTCAATACGACCAGCATTTACAGAGTAGTATATGAACTTTCCGTCCCTTGTCGTTTTCACAACGCCTGCTCTTCTGAGGATAGCCAGATGTTGGGAAGCCACCGATTGTTCGAGCCTTAATTTGATATAAATCTCTGTTACGGTGAGTTTTTTGTTCTCATCAATCAGCTTGACGATCTGCTGCCTGAGCTTATGGTTTAAAGCTCGCAGAATCATCGCCGCTTTTTTAAGGTTTACGAAATCAACTTTTACGGGGGATCCATTCTCCTCTTCCGTCTGCAGGATCATTGAATAGTTATTGGATACATTCATGTTCACATTTTCCTTTTAGAATACAGCAAATCGCAAATTTAGGTTCTTAATTTAAAATGGCACAAGCGCTAACAAATTAATTTATTTTAATACCTGGGCGTACCCGTGTAAACGTTCTTCAGATATGCTGGTTCAGCGTAAGCAAGGTCAGAAAATTCACGTTTCTTTAATTTTTCCGCTGCTATTTCGGCGAGATCGGCCACATTAAGGAAAACGTCGGCAAACACCGCTTTGGAATCAAAGCATAAATTCTGCCATTTTTTACTGCCATTGCCACAAAAGATTACGACATTTTTAGCCATTTCGGCAGCAAATGAATCTTTATCAAGCACAATTGCCGCCGGTTCCATCACCTCGTTCAAATCCAGGTCGAAGAGCGACGTAAAAACTTCCATTCTCCTCGCATCGATCATCGGGCAAATCAGTACCGGGAATTCATGCACGCCGTTGGTCGCGATTTCTTTCTTAACACGCTGTGCAAGCAGCCTCAGGGTGCTTTCAGTAATCAACGGCACTCCCAGCGCATAGCACATTCCTTTCGCTGTTGCCATTCCCACACGTAAACCCGTATAAGAACCGGGCCCCGCTGTAATTGCAATTGCAGAAAGATCGCCTGGCTTTCGTCCCCTTTCTTCAAACAATTCTTTTATAGCTATTTGAATCCACGCCGCATGATCCGTTTGCCTGCTATTTTTTTTGATGCCGATAATATGCCCGTCATCAGCCAGGCAAATTGCGGCCACCTCGAGCGACGTATCTATCGAAAGAATCAGAGCCATTGCAATTCATTTAGCCCGGGCGCCACTGTGTAACGCGCATCAGTTTTTGCAAGTTCTGCCAGCAATGACCGAATTCTGCCGAACCCGATTTTCTCGCCCCATTCAAACGGTCCGTACGGATAGTTTGTACCCAGCTTCATCGCTGTATCAATCTCTTCGCGTGTGCTCACATTTTCTCCGAGGGCATACCATGCCTCATTCACGATCATTGAAACAATCCGCGGTGTGATCATTCCCGGAATATCGGGCGATCGGCTGTAAAGCCACCCGAGCTGTTTCAGAATATTCTTAATGTGGTTATCATTACCCGAATGTGCGATTTCCGCTACGTTCCTGCCTATCATGGTAGGCCACCCGTTAATCCGGATGAACCCGGCTCCGAGGTCGCCGCAGATGTGGATGACCGAGTTTACAAAAACAGGTTGTGGTAACAGACGTTTTATTTTTAAAATCCTTTCGCGGTCGTACTCAAAAAGAAGATCAAAATATGCATCGGCCTCAATAATCGTGAGCGAGGCAATGCTATCGGCCCACACGATTTCCGTTTCTTCCGGAAATCCTTTCTTCATTAACTCGTCTTTCGCAGATTCATCTGCCAGGATTGCAACAACCATCGTAAGCAGTTTTACCTCGAAGCAATAATGCTGATCTCTACATTGACATTTTTGGGAAGACCTCTCACCGCTACTGTTTCCCTGGCGGGATAGTCGCCCGTGAAATAACCCGCATAAATTTCATTTACAGTTGGAAAGTCCGCCATATCGCTGAGGAATATCGTTGTTTTCACCACGTTGTTGAAGTCCATCTGTGCTTCATGAAGGATGGCGGTAAGGTTTTTCATTACCTGGATAGTCTCTTCCCTGATATTTTTTGCGTCGATGTTATTTGTTGCAGGGTTGATGGCAACCTGGCCCGATACGAACAGTAGAGACCCTACCTGCACGGCCTGGTTGTAGGGGCCTATCGGCGCAGGAGCCCCTGGTGTGTTGATGATTTTTTTTTCCATGTGGTTGCTGTCTTTTTTTAAGATTTTACCGTGTCTTTGCCCAGAACTCCGAGTTCTTTCCCAACTTTCGTAAAGGCCTCCACCGCCTTATCCAACTGTCTTTTATCATGCGCGGCGCTTAGCTGAACGCGAATACGCGCCTGCCCCTTCGCCACTACCGGGTAAAAGAAACCTATCACATAAATCCCTTCCTCCAGCAGCCTGGCCGCAAATTTCTGTGCCACCACCGCATCGTAAAGCATAATAGGAACTATGGGATGATCACCGGGCCTGATGTCAAACCCGGCCTCGGTCATCTTACCGCGGAAATATTTAGTGTTGAATTCCAGTTTATCCCGGAGCTCCGTCGTCTCACTCAACAAGTCAAGTACGGCAATGCTTGCCCCTACGATAGACGGCGCGACCGTATTCGAAAAAAGATAGGGCCGCGACCGTTGTCTAAGCATCTCGATAATAGACTTTCGTCCGCTGGTAAATCCTCCCGAAGCGCCGCCGAGGGCCTTTCCGAGGGTACCTGTTATTATATCGATCTTACCCATTACTCCCCTGTATTCATGCGTTCCACGACCGGTTTTGCCAATAAATCCGCTCGAATGACATTCATCGGACATTACAATTGCGTCGTATTTCCCGGCCAGCTCGCAAATGATATCAAGCCTGGCGATGGTGCCGTCCATGCTGAAACTGCCATCGGTTACAATAATCCTGCTACGTGCGCCTGCCGCCTCCCTGAGCCTCTCCTCCAGGTCGGCCATGTCGTTATGCTTAAACCTGTACCGGGCGGCTTTACAAAGTCGCACCCCGTCGATGATCGACGCATGGTTAAGTTCGTCGGAAATAATGGCATCCTGCTCATTAAACAGGGGTTCGAAAACTCCCCCGTTGGCGTCGAATGCGGCTGCGTAAAGGATCGTGTCTTCGGTACCCAGGAATGCTGAAATCTTGGCCTCCAGCTCTTTATGAATATCCTGGGTGCCGCAAATGAAGCGTACGCTGCTTAGCCCGTATCCCCTGACATCTACATATTTCCGGGCGGCTTCCATAACTTTGGGATGCGAAGAAAGACCGAGGTAGTTGTTAGCGCAGAAGTTCAGCACTTTTTTGCCGTTCACCGTTATTTCGGCCCCCTGCGGCGAGGTAATTACTCTTTCAGACTTGTAAAGACCTGCGGCTTTGATCTCCTCAAGTTCCGAGGCAATGCGCTCAACGAATTTGTGGTTCATGGTAATTTTTATAGAGGGCAAAAATAAGGGGATTTGAAGCCGAAAAGAATTGAGCCGGTGGCTGTAACAATCCGGTTGCCTTGTGCGTATAACCTGTAATGAGGATTTTTAAGAGAATTTAGCCGGGTTCCTGCTTATGACCGAACAAGAGTATAACAATTGTGTGAAGGAACATGCCGACAGCGTGTACCGATTCATCCTCAAAAATCTCCGCAACCGCGAAGATGCCAGGGATGTGGTACAAACAGCATTTGAGAAAATGTGGACAAATAGGGCAACGGTAGACGGCAGCAGGTCGAAATCGTTTCTCTTCACCGTCGCATACCACCAGATGATTGATCACATCAGGAAATCGAAGGTGGTAATGATGATAGAAGACACTATAGCAGATGTACCGGTATATTCCCATCGCGATGGCGATACAAAGAAAATCCTTGAAAACGCGCTTGCCCGGCTGAATGAAACACAAAGATCGCTCGTACTGCTTAAAGATTATGAAGGATATTCCTATGAAGAGATCGGAGAAATAACTGGGTTGAGTGCCAGCCAGGTTAAAGTTTACCTGCACAGGGCAAGGATACAATTGAAGAATTATTTGGTGAGTCCTGAAAACATTCTTGAACAGTGAAGCAAAAAATTATGCAAATAAACAGGCAGACATACGAAGAGTTTTTCCTTCTTTACGTGGATAACGAACTGAGTGCGGGCGGGAAGAAAGAGGTAGAAAATTTCATCGCGCAAAATCCCGACCTGCAGGTCGAATTCGACCTCATTAAACAAACTGTAATGGTGCCTGACAACAGCATCATCTTCGCCAACAAGGAAGTATTGTTTAAAAACGAGGAAAGCAGAAAGGTAGTGATGATGAGATGGTTCCGTTATGCTGCCGCCGCGGTTATACTTTTAGCCTTAAGCGTAACAGGCTGGCTGTTCCTCGATGAAAACAAAAGGAACACTCCACCCGTTGCTATACTCGAACCCCAGAAAACTATCGAGCCGGCCCGCAATGAGAGTGAAAATATTCCCGGCAATAATTCGACAATAGCCGAAGAACGATCCACTTCCACTACGGTCGAAAAGCAACAGCGCGTGGTTAAGAATACCGCAGTTAACCTGGAGAATAAAATAAAGGCTTCTTCAAAACCGCAAGTTGTGGAGAATACCAGCACGGAAGAACCGGCCGCGGTAACCGCTCCTTCCACCGAAGAACCAGGGATCATTACGTCAACGCCTGATCCTATAGAAGTGAATAACGACGTTGTGCTCGCAGAACCGGTAACAGAGCCCATAGATATTGAAGTGGCTCCCCGGCAAATGGAGGCACCCACGGAACAACAAATCCCGGACGTTCATTATACACAATCAATTAACGAAGAGCGTGAGAAAAGCGACATGATATATTTCGCAAACACTTCTTTGTCGAAAAAAACAAAACTTCGCGGCGTGTTAAGAAAAGCTACCCGCTACCTTGAGAGAGTTACATCAATTCAATAATTTGAACCTATCAACGATGAAACAGGTATTTACTCTACTGGCCTTCGTGTGCCTGGCCATGGAAGGAATTGCACAGGATACGACAACCGTACCGGATAAAGACACTATCAGGGTAGGAAACATCATCATAGTAAGAAGTGGAAAAGACCGCGGACGAACGTATTACGATTCATCCGAGCACCGCTTCAAACGCACGCAGAGCAACGTTACCACCAACTGGTTCGTTACCGACATCGGTGTAAACCAGGTTAACGACAAAACAAATTACGCCCAGGCCATTGCAAACGGTTACTTACCTGCAGGCGCAAACGAAAACTGGTTCGACCAGCGGTTCATAAAATCCACCAATGTAAATATCTGGTTCTTCGTACAACGCCTGAACATGATAGAGCATGTCGTGAACCTGAAATACGGACTCGGAATAGAACTTAACAACTACCGCTACACCGACCCTATACGTTTTCAAAAAGAAAACCAACCACTGGTAATAATGGAGAATGTCAGTTATAAAAAGAATAAGCTCGCTGCCGATTACGTCACCGTTCCTCTGATGCTCAACTTCAACTTCACACCTAACCGCAGGGATCTTGGATTTGGTTTCAGTGCAGGTATGAGCGCGGGATATCTTTATTCAGCACGGCAAAAAACAGTAGGCGGTGGTTTGGGTAAGAAGAAAGAACACGATGATTTTGATTTGAGAAAAGTGAAGCTCGCTTACATTGCTGAAATCAGTCTCGGCCCTGTGCGGCTCTATGGATCGTATGCAACGAGAAGCATGTTTAAGAACGGCCTCGACCAAACTCCATATAGCTTTGGTATAAGGGCGTCGAGCTGGTAATTATTTTTTGTTTACGAGCCACGCGCCGGCAACAAGTAAACAAATTCCGAAAAATTTCTGGAGAGTTACGGGGTTGGGTTTCATGCCAAGCACCCCAAAGTGGTCCATCAATACCGCAGTGACCAATTGTCCTGCCACAATCAGGACAAACATGTTACCCGCCCCGATTTGCGACACCGATAAAAGAGTAACCGTCACAACAAAAGCGCCCAGTAATCCCCCGGTGTATTTGTACCAGTTGATCCCTGAATATTCCGACATACCGGGCAGCGCATCTTTCGAAAAAATCAAAAGAATTCCAAGCGCAGCTGTTCCTACAACAAAAGAAATAAACGCGGCCATCAAAGGATGTTGAATAGCAAGGCGTAACTGGCTGTTGATACCCGACTGAACGGTTATGGCGATACCTGCGAAAACAGGCAGTAAATAAAAGAGGATTTTCATAACAGGAAAAGTACGAAAACAGATTTTGTTAAACTTTCCTCGCCCCGAAATAATGTAGTTGGATGAACGTTACTTTTACTGCTGTAACCGGTTCGTTAATTTTAATTTCGTACTTAAACTTTCATTGCTATCGCCCGTCTTTACTTTTAAAAGTGACCTATGAACAGAATCATCCTCGCGGGCACATTCATAGCAGCAATCCTCGGACTTTTCGCTTTTCGCAATATCAGCAACAGGTTTGTAAACAAAAGATCATTTACGGCTGCGCCCACAGGTACTGTTTATATTATTGTAGATAAATCCGACTACGAATTACAGGTGTATGATGAAATAGGATGGTATGCAACTTACCCGGTTGTATTCGGCAGCAAATCTCTCGACGATAAAATGATCGAAGGAGATAGAAAAACGCCAGAAGGCACTTTCCGGATAGTGAATAAAGGGCCGCATGCGAAGTGGCATAAAATAATGATGCTCGATTACCCGACTAAAGAAAGCTGGGAGAAATTTAACCGTCGCAAAGCGATGGGTGTAATTTCCAGGTCAGCAAAAATCGGCGGGGGCATCGCGATTCATGGAACATGGCCCAATGATAATATTGTGGTAGATGACTACACGAATTGGACACAGGGTTGCGTGTCGCTGCGCAATGCTGATATAGATGAAATCTTTTCGTTCACCCCTTCAGGTACGAAAGTGATGATTAGAAAATAAGAAGCGTGAGGCGTGAGGCGTGAAGCCTTTTAAACCTTTCCGTTTTTTATATCCTCCACTACCGCCGGATCCAACAACGTAGTTGTATCTCCTATATTCTTCATCTCCCCTTCGGCAATCTTCCTCAAAATGCGACGCATGATTTTACCGCTTCGCGTTTTCGGCAGGCCTCTCACAAACTGAATCTTGTCGGGTTTGGCAATTGCACCAATTATCCTCGCAACTGTTGAACTGATATCTTTTCGCATCAGCTCCACATCTTCGGGCTCCTGTCCGCATATCACATACGCATAAATACCCTGCCCTTTTATATCATGGGGATATCCAACAACAGCACTTTCAACAACGCCCGAATGCATGTTGATAGCATTTTCAACTTCAGCGGTTCCGATCCTGTGACCGCTAACGTTTAACACATCATCCACTCGGCCGGTAATCCTGTAATATCCATTTTCATCACGCAGGCATCCATCACCGGTAAAATACAGGTCATCGTACGTTGCAAAATAATTGAGGCGGCATCTTTCATGATCGCCATAGGTCGTTCTCAGCATACCTGGCCAGGGAAATTTCAGACACAGGTTTCCACTAACCCCGTTCCCCTGTATCTCTTTTCCTTTTTCATCTATCAGCGCAGGTTGTACGCCGGGCAGCGGCAACGTGGCAAAAGAAGGTTTCGATGGAGTTACGCCTGCCAGGTTCGAGATCATGATGCCGGCTGTTTCCGTTTGCCACCATGTGTCAACGACCGGGCACTTCTTCTTACCCACAAATTCATCATACCAGTGCCATGCCTCTTCGTTGATCGGTTCTCCAACGGTTCCCAAAACTTTCAGTGAACTTAAATCGCGGCTGAGCACGGGTTCTGTTCCGTAGCTCATCAGCGAGCGTATCGCAGTAGGTGCGGTGTATAGAATATTTACCTTGTATTTATCAACTATATCCCAGAACCTGCCGGCGTCGGGCCATGTGGGGATACCTTCAAACATCAACGATGTGGCACCCGCGCTTAATGGTCCGTACACGATGTAACTGTGACCGGTGATCCATCCGATATCAGCGGTACAGAAATGTATATTGCCTGGTTTGTATTGAAAAACATTTACAAACGTATAGTTCGTGTACACCATATAGCCTGCGCAGGTATGTACAACGCCTTTGGGTTTGCCCGTAGAGCCGGAAGTGTATAAAATGAACAGCATGTCTTCAGCATCCATTTCTTCGGCCGGAAAATCCGGGTTTCCCTGCTGTTCCACTTTCCTTATCTCGTCTTCCCACCAAACATCACGGTTCCTGATCATGCTTACAGGCGTTTTTGTGCGGGTCAGCACGATCACTCTTTCCACAAACGGGCACCTTTCGAGCGCATCGTCAATTACGCTTTTCAGCGGAATTTCCTTATTGCCACGGAATGCGCCATCGCAGGTGATTACAAACCTTGCCTGCGCATCCTGCAGGCGATCCGAAATGCTTTGCGCGCTGAAACCGCCAAATACCACGGAATGTATCGCGCCAAGCCGCGCACAAGCCAGTACAGCAATCGCGAGTTCGGGAACCATGCCCATGTAGATGCAGACCCTGTCGCCTTTTTTAACGCCGTTATTCTTTAATACGTTCGAAAACTGCTTCACTTTAAAAAGCAGGTCCGAGTAGGTGAGTGTTCGTGTAGCTTCGTTAGGATCGTTAGGTTCCCATATTATAGCGGGTGAATCACCGAGGTTCGCAATATGCCTGTCGAGGCAGTTTTCCGTAATATTCAACTTTCCTCCGGCGAACCATTTTACATTCGGCTCTTTAAAATTCCAGGAAAGAACATTGTCCCACTTCTTCTTCCACAAAAACTGCGAAGCGATGTTCGACCAGAAGCCTTCAGGGTCTTCAACACTTTTTTTGTAGTCGCGGTGATACTGTTCTAAACTGGTAATCTGGTAAGGAATGGCCATTGCAATCAAAATTTTTAAAAAGCAGTTAAACAATGAGAGCTCTAAAATTAAGGCAGTTCGGTCATGAAATTGTTAAAAAAACCTAATCAATTTTATCAATCGTTTGCACGGTATATATTTGCCGCTGTGAATGGAAGGAAGAAAATAAAAAAAATATACTCTACGGGAACTCTTCTCTCGGTGGTGCTCATGATATTTTGCCTTACCTTCCTTACTTCTCTTAATTATTTCATCTATTCATCCGACAGCGAAGTAATCACTCAAAACACTTCACCGTCGGGGCCCACAGAAGAGAAATCCGGCAACACGGGATTCTCTATCACTGAAGAAATACTTCACGAAAGTTCATTTGAATTCGATCGCAAATTTACTGACGATTCATCGCTCAAGCATATTGCTGAAGCCGAAAAGCTGCAGATTATACATCCGGAACTGATATTGCGTCCTCCCCGGTCGTAGCATTTCCGTTTTCCTTTTTTCCCATTTATAATTTTCGATTGCATCCGCGCTGCGCGCATACTCATGGTGCACGCCGCGAAATTGTATAATCTTCAATCCTCCAGAAAGTGAAAAAGTTTACGAGTTATGTTACGTCATTGAAATATGACTTTCCTTCTTCTATTGTTGTTTTTCTCGTTGCCCTCCCGTTGTGCCTTGGCATCGCACTGGGCTCGAACGCGCCTTTGTTTTCCGGTATTATCGCCGGTATTGTAGGCGGTATAGTGATAGGATCACTGAGCGGATCGCAGCTGAGCGTGAGCGGTCCGGCAGCAGGATTAACAGCTATTGTGGCCGCTGCCATCGGCAAGCTGCAGGTGTATGAAATATTTCTTCTCGCAGTAGTGCTCGGTGGTATAATTCAGCTGGTGTTTGGATTTCTCAAGGCGGGCATCCTCGGCGACTATATTCCTTACAGTGTAATTAAAGGAATGCTCGCTGCAATCGGGTTAATTCTTATCCTCAAGCAGTTGCCTCATATGGTTGGATACGATACCGATTTCCAGGGCGATGAAACGTTTCAGCAGAAAGATGGCAGTAACACGTTCAGTGGAATCTTCCGCTCATTTCAGCATATCGTTCCTCTCGCATTGCTTATAGGAGTTGCTGCAATACTTATCCAGGTTTTGTGGGAGAAAGTGCTCACCAAAAAACACAGGATGTTCTCTTTGATACCCGCACCACTTATTGTGGTGGCAGTGGGTATCCTGATAAACGAATATTTCAAAACCAGTAATCCTTCGTTTGCTTTGAACGATAACCTGCTCGTGGCTATTCCGGTTGCAGAATCGGTACAGGATTTTGCTTCATTCTTTACATTCCCCGATTTTTCGGCACTCGCGAATTTCGCGGTGTGGAGTTCCGCAATCACGATAGCGATAGTAGCAAGTCTTGAAACACTTCTTAATATCGAAGCGGCCGATGAGCTGGATCCCTATAAAAGGGTTACACCTACGAACCGTGAGCTTAAGGCACAGGGTGTGGGAAATATCGTGTCGGGCTTGCTCGGGGGGTTGCCGCTCACTTCTGTTATCGTGAGAACATCGGCTAATATCAACGCTGGCGCGAGAACAAAAATGTCGACTATCATTCACGGATGCCTGTTGCTGCTTTCGGTGGCGCTTGCTCCGCGCATCCTTAACCTTATACCTCTTTCTGCGCTTGCGGGTATTCTTATCTATACCGGGTTTAAACTCGTTAAGCCGGCCATTATCAGGGAATTTTACCGCAAAGGCGCTACACAGTTTGTGCCGTTTGTTGTAACGGTTGTAGCCATTTTGTTTACCGACCTGCTGGTAGGAATTTTTATCGGTTGCATCGCCGGCATGTTCTTCGTTGTACGCAGTAACTTCAAAACAGCTGTTTTTGTAGTGCACGACAATAATAACTACCTGTTCCGTTTAAGGAAAGATGTATCATTTCTGAATAAGCCCATTATCAGGAGAAAGCTGGAAAGAGTACCCGAAAATTGCAGCGTGCTCATCGATACTACCCGGGCCGACTTTATCGACATGGACATTATCGAAGTAATTGAAGATTTCATGCTGCATGCGCCGCTGAAAAATATTACTGTTGAATTAAGAAAAAGCAGTTATAAAACACAGGGATTTACAGTCGAAAAAACCACTATTCATGAAAAAGTGGTGGTAACCGAAACCTCCGAAAATTTGTAGCAGGCTTTTACATTTTTGCTGTAGGTTTGCCGCCATGTCCATCGAAGTGTCGCAACTCACCAGGATGTACGGTGAACAAAAGGCTGTTGATGACATCTCTTTCAGCTTAAACAGGGGTGAAATTGTGGGTTTTCTCGGCCCTAATGGCGCTGGAAAATCCACCACCATGAAAATTATTACGGGGTATCTCAAGCCGAGCCAGGGCACTGCTGTGGTATGTGGTATTGATGTACAGCAAAACCCCATTGCTGTAAAAAGAAAAATCGGCTATCTCCCCGAAGCGAATCCTCTTTACTACGACATGTACGTACAGGAATACCTGTACTTCGTGGCCGACGTTCATGGCCTGCCGAATAAGAAACAAAAAATAAAAGATATAGTTGATACTGTGGGCCTCACCCCGGAACGCAGAAAAAAAACGGGACAGCTTTCTAAAGGTTACAAGCAACGTGTGGGACTTGCTGCCGCTCTACTGCACGACCCGGAGGTGCTTGTGCTCGATGAACCCACTACCGGGCTCGATCCCAACCAGATTGTTGAAATAAGGGAACTGATCCGTAACCTCGGAAAAAATAAAACTGTGCTTTTTTCAACTCATATTTTACAGGAAGTGGAGGCGATCTGCGATCGCGTAATTATCATCAATAAGGGGCGCCTTGCGGCGAATGGAACGTTGGATGAGTTGAAAACAGGACACGAGGGAAAATCACTCGAAGAAATATTCAAAAACTTAACAACCAACAATAATTAAAGCAATATGAGCTACATGGCTGAGATCTTCGCCCGGCAAATTCTTGACAGCCGCGGCAATCCAAAGCCTTGTAACGAATAACATTTGAAAAACCGAATTACCTGTAATAATTAACTAATAATCACTAATAAAAATTCTAATAAACAATTACCAACAATAATTAAAGCAATATGAGCTACATAGCTGAGATCTTTGCCAGGCAAATTCTTGACAGCCGCGGCAATCCAACAGTAGAAGTTGAAGTTATCACCGACGAAGAAATAATGGGACGCGCAGCCGTACCAAGCGGCGCAAGCACAGGCGCCCACGAGGCCGTTGAACTGCGCGACAACGATAAATCAAAATATTTAGGCAAAGGCGTTACAAAAGCCGTTGAAAACGTAAACAAAGTTATTGCTGAAAAACTCGTTGGTTGGGAAGTTGCAGACCAGCCCGGGCTCGACAGAACAATGATTGAGCTCGACGGAACCGATAACAAATCGAAGCTGGGTGCAAACGCAATGCTTGCAGTAAGTATGGCAGCGGCAAAAGCGGCAGCGCAGGAAGCGGGTCTTCCGTTGTTTCGTTATGTTGGCGGTACAAACGCGCGCGTATTACCTGTTCCCATGATGAACATCATGAACGGTGGCGCACATGCGGATAACAAAATAGACTTCCAGGAATTTATGGTTATGCCGGTGGGTGCACCATCATTCAGCGAAGGATTAAGATGGGGCGCAGAAATTTTTCACACCCTCAAATCTGTATTAAAGAAAAAAGGCTACAGCACCAACGTGGGTGATGAGGGCGGATTTGCCCCGGAAATACAAAGTAACGATGAGGCCATCGAAACCGTGATGAACGCTATAACCGCAGCAGGTTTCAAACCAGGCTCACAAATTGCGATCGCGCTCGACCCTGCGGTTAGTGAAATGTATGATTCAAAAGAAAAAGTATATCATTTCCATAAATCCGACGGAAGAAAACTGGCAGCTGAAAAAATGGTTGATTTCTGGGCGGGGTGGGCCAAACAATACCCGATTGTTTCAATAGAAGATGGCATGGCAGAAGATGATTGGGATGGATGGAAATTGTTGACCGATACTCTCGGAAAGAAGGTCCAGTTGGTGGGCGACGACCTTTTTGTAACAAATGTAAAAAGGCTCCAGGAAGGTATTGACAAAGGTGTGGGAAACGCCCTGCTGGTTAAGGTGAACCAGATAGGCACGCTTACTGAAACGATAGAGGCAGTGTCTCTTGCGCAGAGAAACGGGTATAATACCATTATGAGCCATAGAAGTGGCGAAACAGAAGATACCACCATAGCCGACCTGGCGGTGGCTTTAAACTGCGGCCAGATCAAAACCGGCTCCGCTTCACGCACCGACCGCATCGCCAAATACAACCAGCTGATAAGAATCGAAGAAATGCTGGGAGCAAATAGCATTTATTTGCAGGGAAAAATTAAATTTGGAAAGTAATAAGTCCCGATGATACCTGTTTGGCTGAAAAATAAATACATCCTGACGGCATGCTTTTTTGCCGTCTGGATGCTTTTCTTCGATACCCGCGACGTTATTACCACCCATTTTAAACAGCGGGGAGAGTTGAACAGGCTGGAGGAAAGTAAAGCCCATTACCAGCAGGAAATCGAGAAAACCCGCAAAGAGCTCGACCAGCTCAAGTCTGACCCGCGCATCCTTGAAAAATATGCCAGGGAGAAGTACAGGATGAAGAGAGACAACGAGGATCTGTTTGTTATTTCTCCGAATCCAATACAATAAGATCAACCTCAGTGCGTTTATTTATCCGGACGGACTCCGGAACTGACTCTTTCGGATTTAAATGGACAAAAAAGGATTGCAAATGACTTTACTCTTTACACCAGAGGAACTTATACAGTATTTGTATAAAGAAACCTCCCCGGCGAGGACAGCCCAGATCGAGGAAATGCTACAAAACGACTGGTCGCTCCGCGAAAAGCTGGAAGTTCTGCAGAACTCGATGCAGATTCTCGATACCCCCCTGGAATCACCACGGACAGAAGCAGTGATAAATGTATTAAACTACGCACGCGAAACGGTCACCGAATCGGTACAGCACTGAACTTTTCTCCTGAGCTTACTTATACGTAAATTAGCAGCTATCAAGCTGTTGAATGACCAGGAAAGACCGTTTTAGTTTCGTTATTGATTTCTTTCAGAAACACAATCCCACAGCAGAAACCGAACTTGTTTACGACAGCCCTTACCAGCTGCTCGTGGCCGTTATATTGTCGGCTCAATGCACTGATAAGAGGGTGAACATGACCACCCCAGCCATCTTTGAGAAATACCCCGACGCGGCTGCGCTTTCAAAGGCCACATATGATGAGCTCTTCCCCCTGGTCAGGAGCATATCGTATCCGGGTAACAAAACGCGGCACCTGCTTGGCATGTCCAAACTGCTTGTAGAAAAGTTTAACAATACGGTGCCGATGACCGTGGAAGAGCTGATGGAACTTCCCGGAGTGGGAAGAAAAACTGCAAACGTTATCACTTCCGTTATAGATCAACAGCCTAACCTGGCGGTAGATACCCACGTGTTCCGCGTGGCGGCGCGGATCGGGCTCTCACAGGGCGCTAAAACGCCTCTTGCTACCGAAAAACAACTTTTAAAGTACATCCCACCCGTGCTGGTACATAAATTTCATCACTGGTTAATATTGCACGGCAGGTATATATGCGTGGCTCGCAACCCCAAATGCGGGCAGTGTGGGTTAAGGCCCGTTTGCAAATATTTTCAGAAAGTTGTAAAGGTTGAAATTGGAAGCGCTAAATAATATCAAGACATATCTCTTGCAGCTCGACACGTTCGACGACGTCGAAACATTTTCCAGGCTGCAGGAAGAAGTAAGAAACCTGATTGGCCAGCCTGGAATAAGCATTGGCATCACACCCTTTTATTTTATCAACAACAAATTTGTTTTCTCGGCCATCCACAGCGTCAACAGCATTTTTCTTAAAAACCTGCCCGACGAAGAACAAAAACTAAAAGCAAGCGAAGGATTAAAAAATTACTTCGACGATCATCAACAGCCGCTCGTAATACCCGAAATAACCGACGAAACCCTGCTCAGCTATACTTTTATTGAACACCTGCATCACCAGGGATGGAAAGGAATTATTTTCTGCCCGCTCCGCAACTACAACAAATTGATGGGCGTGCTCGAAATCGTGAGCGACCAACCCAACCTTGCCGACGAAAAAATAGTAAATGAGATAGATGTAGCGCTTCCTCTTTTCGAACTTGCCGTAAACCGTGCACGTGCCACCCTCGACGCAAAAATCGATAAGGTAATTAAAGAACAGTTCACAGCCATTCAGCCGTCGGTTGACTGGCGTTTTACAGAGGCCGCCTATAATTTTTTGTTGCGGCAGGAAGAAGACGAGGACGCTAAAATGGAATCTATCCTGTTCGACAACGTATATCCGTTATATGGGTCGATCGATATCAGGAATTCATCTATCGAAAGAAATAAAGCGATCCAGCTCGACATGCTCGAGCAGCTCGACATGGTTTCCTCAATCATAAAAAAAGCACAGGACGAAACTGATTTCCCTCTTTTAGGCGAGATTAAATTCAAAATAAAAAAATTCAAACATTCGGTTCACAACATAATCCTGTCTGATGAGGAAACGGCTATCAATTTATTCCTGAAACAGGAAGTAGTTGACCTGTTCCAGCAATTGAAGAATATTGCTCCTTCTGTTGAAGAAGATATCGGGAAATATTTTACAGCCGCAACATCCTTTGTAGATATGGTATATCACCACCGGAAAGAATTCGATGAAAGCGTTACCCTTATCAATAAGGCTATTGCGAAGTTCATTGACAAAGAACAGGAAGCGGCGCAGAAAATGTACCCACACTATTTTGAAAGGTTTGTAACAGATGGTGTGGATTTCAATATTTATATCGGGCAGTCTATTTCGCCAACGATTCCATTCAAAGATTTTTATCTCCGCAATCTTAAAGTATGGCAGTTAACCACGCTCGCAAAAGCGGCACAATTAAGTAACCAACTGCTCAACGACATAAAGGTGCCGTTGCAGACCACACAACTTTTGCTGGCGCACAACTATCCCATTTCTATCAGCTTCAGGCCCGCGGAAAGAAAATTTGATGTTGAAGGCGCGTATAATATCCGCTATGAGCTCATCAAAAAACGTATCGATAAAGTAAATATCCGCGACACAAATGAAAGGCTAACACAGCCAGGTAAAATTGCCATCGTTTATTCTCAGCCAAAAGAAGGAGAAGAATACCTGGAATATATCGAATACCTGGTCGCACAGGGTTTGCTAACTGACGAAATCGAACAGCTTGAACTTGAAGAACTGCAGGGCGTGGTCGGACTTAAAGCATATCGTGTGGGCATCAACGTTAATGTTGATAAAAAGACGGTATCAAAACTGAAATCCGAGGCTTACAAGGGGTAACCATCCTTCTTTTGAGTGCATCATTGAACCTGTAAACACGATCCTGTTAGCAGGCGAAATCCACAAACCGCCTCCATATCCATTGTGCCACCGCGACGATTCTTCGCCTTTCAGCCATACTCTTCCCACATCGTGAAATAACAGCAAACCATACGAGCCGGTGAAAAGGTATCCCTGGTAATTCTTCAAACGTATGCGTACATCAAGGTTATTGTACACCATCTTGTCACCGGCAAAACGGTACTTCCTGTAACCGCGCAGGTTTTCGGTGCCGCTTAAAAACTGGGATTGAAAAAATTCGTAGTTACCGAAATTGAACGCTGCACCAAAACGTACTGCAACTACCATTCGTGGTGGTGCATTCGAACTGATATAAACAGACATGTCGGAACTCAGCTGGGTGAAATCAGAAGTGTATGAACCAAGTCCGCGGTTAATGTCGAGCTTAGTTGTCCATAATACACCACGGGTTGGATAAACTTCGTTATTACGGTTATCGATTACGATGGCCGCGTTGAAACCTGCATAATTTTTCTTTCTGAACAGTCCGGCCGTATCAAATCCTATTTCGTCAGGTTTTACAATCACGCGATTCCGGTTCTCTGTGCTGTCGACACTGAAAAAGTGGAGCGACGGACCGTAATACAAATCTATATCCGGAAATATTTCCCGCCTGAGGAGCACAGCGAGATCTGTCTGGAAAAAACGTGTGCGGTAAAACTGCGGACCTCGCCCGTCATCGATTTTGTTCTCGGTATTGTTGCCCTGCCCGAAGAAATTAATTGTATTGTTCGGCGCCCTGACGTCTACAGACGCCAGCAGGTCTGTTCCACCGATGGCATCCGTCCGTTCCAAATTGTAACGGAACCTCCAGGCTTTGGTTAGCATGGATACAAAGCCGCGGAACTCCTGCTGCATTTCAAAAGGTTCTTTTCTGAATCCATGCGTTGTATGCCTGATACCTGCGCCAAGGAACAGCCCGTCGTCGCGGTTGTATGCAACGTAACCTCTCGGTTGAAGAATATCATACTGAAAATTTCTCCGATTATAAATGTTCACCGATGGATTTTCAGGAATATGCTGTTTGAAAATCCCTTTATAC
>JAEUVS010000152.1 GCA_016786745.1 Chitinophagaceae bacterium
TGTACGACTTATAATTTCCCGTGCAATTTAGCGCCATTGCCGCATTGGCAATAACCACAGCGTTTTGAGCCCACGTGCCTTTTCCCCTCAGTATCGTTAGAAATAGCTTCGCTGCATCGTCTGCGGTGTTGCCGCCCTGGATATCGTTTGCATCGACCAGCCTTTTCCCCAATTGTTCGGGAGTCATAATTTTTTCACCTTTCGCTGTGATTACTTTCGTATCGTTCGTGAGCGAAATTTCGTCATATCCATCAAGACCATGAATAATTGTAAACGACCTGCCGGTTTGCTGCAACAGGTAATTGTAAATTCTTGCCATTTCCAGGTTGTACACGCCTACGAGTTGGAACGAAGGCGATGCAGGGTTCACCATCGGCCCGAGCATGTTGAAAAACGTTCGTACCCCTAAACTTTTTCTGATCGGTCCCACTGTTTTCAGAGCAGGGTGAAATACCGGGGCATGCAGGAAACAAATATTCGCTTCTTCAATTTCCTTCTTTAGTAAGTTGTTGTCCGTTTTGAATTTGTAACCCATCTTCTCCATCACATTCGAGGCGCCGCTGATTGACGTGGCCCCATAATTACCATGCTTCGCTACTTTCTGCCCGGTACCAGCCACAATAAAGCACGCGAGTGTGGAAATATTAAATGTGTTCTTCCCGTCGCCGCCGGTACCGACGATATCCATAACGGAGTGACCATTCAGGTCTACCTTAAGACAAAGCTCAAGTAATGCATCGCGGAAACCTTCGAGCTCCGCGATGGTTATACTGCGCATAAGGTATACCGTTATGAATGATGAAATTTCCGCATCGCTGTACATACCTTTCGAAATGTTGAGAAGAACTTCTTTAGCCTCTTCTTTTGGCAGCGTTTTGTGTTCAAACAAATATTGAAGTACCTTTTTCATTTTTTATTGCTTCAGCCAGTTTTTAAGGATCGCTTCGCCCTGCGGTGTCAAGACACTTTCAGGATGAAATTGAACCCCCTGTATGTCGAATTTTTTATGTTGCAGCGCCATGATGTAACCGTTCTCATCTTCAGCTGTAACCTCCAGCTCATCTGGAAAATTTTTATTTGATATGATCCAACTGTGGTAGCGACCCACTTCAAATTCCTGCGGAAGTCCTTCAAATAATTCACTTGAACCGTTTATTACGCGGCACGATGTAGATATTCCGTGATACACCCTGCTAAGGTTGATTAATTCTCCCCCGAATGCTTCGCCGATGGCCTGGTGGCCCAGGCAAACGCCTAAAATAGATTTCGATGATGCGTATTCTTTTATCAACGGTAGGAGTAAGCCTGCTTCGGAGGGTATGCCGGGACCGGGTGACAAGATGATCTTATCGTATTCTTTTATTTTTTCAAGAGGTACCTGGTCGTTTCTTACAACGTCCACTTTCAGTGGAAGGATTTTTTCCACGAGGTGAACGAGGTTGTAGGTGAATGAGTCGTAGTTATCGAAAACGAGAATTTTCATTTTTATTTTTGTTCTTTCAAAAAAACCTGCCGCAGGCAACCTAAAAAATACTTTTCGCGGCGCCGATCGCGGTTTTCAGCGCATTCAACTTATTATTTACTTCCTGTAACTCACTTTCAGGGTTGGAAGCAGCCACGATACCCGCGCCAGCCTGGTAATTAAGATGATTATTTCTGCTCAGTAACGTTCTTATCATGATCGCATGATTACAACTTCCATCAAAGCCCATAAAACCAATTCCTCCCCCATAATAACTTCTTTGCGTCGGTTCAAATTCATCAATCAATTGCATCGCTTTAAACTTTGGCGCGCCGCTAAGCGTACCCGCGGGAAACGTGCGTGCGAGCAGGTCAAAAGGATTACTGCCTTCACGAACTTTTCCTGTCACTTCGCTCACAAGGTGTATCACGTGAGAGTAATATTGAATCTGCCTGTATTGCTTCACTTTAACATCATCGCACAGGCGGCTGAGATCGTTGCGGGCCAGGTCAACAAGCATCACATGCTCCGCGTTCTCTTTGGCATCTTTCAGCAATTCATCAGCTTTCTGCTGGTCGATAACATCATCCCCTGTTCTTTTGAACGTGCCGGCTATCGGGTGCACAACGGCGATTCCGTTGCTGATAATTAACTGCGCCTCCGGAGAAGAACCCATCAACCTGTAATCGCCATAGTCAAAATAAAAAAGATAGGGCGATGGATTGATGGAGCGCAATGCACGGTAAACATTAAATTCATCGCCGGTAAAACTCTGACTAAAGCTCCTGCTGAGAACGATCTGAAAAACATCGCCACGGAAACAACTTTGAATACCCTTTCTTACCATTTCGCGATAATCTTCATCTTCCATGTTCGACGTCTCGCTTCCATTTGCATTAAAGGGATAGGTGGGTACGTCCCTGCTCCTGATAAGCGATTCCACAACAGCGATTTCACTTTGCAAGCCGGCTAATGTGTTTTCGCACAGGAACAATTCGTCTTTAAAATGATTGATCGCGATAACATATTGATACAAACGATAGCGTGCGAGAGGAATCGGCTTTTCAGAACCATTGCGACCACTCAGTTTCACCGTATCAAAAAATTGTACTGCATCATATGTTGTGTAACCATACAATCCCTGCGCGAATCTTTCTTCCTTTGTTTTTCCTTTCACCACATCATATTGCTGCATGTATTGCCACAACTGGTCGGGCACCGCTGATGCGTTTTTTAACGTCGACTTTTCCACCGGCATGCCGGGAAATTTCGTTTCGATGCTGGTGAGATTGGTGATTTCGATACCGCCGATCGCGTTGATGCAGATAAACGAATAGCTGTTGTCGGCCGCGTGGTTGTCGGTACTTTCCAGCAGGACCGTGTCCCTGAAACGGTCACGTACCCTGAGGTAGATCCCTACCGGCGTGAAGACGTCGGCGAGCATTTTTTTGCACTTCGTTTCTAGTTTTATCTTCTTCATTTTAATTCAAATAAAAAGCCCCGGTTGTACCGGGGCCACTGAATATATTACACCTTTAGTAATAGCATTACCTGCCCCGATTGGAGAAAGTATGCCACCACCACAGTTGAGTTATAAATTTCATGAGTGCAAATATGGGATTAATTTGTTATTATTCCAAAAATAGATTTCTGCTTCGCAAATTATAGGAACCGACCCATCTTTTTACAAAACCCCTTTTGTGCTAGGCAGATAATTGCTCAACGGATCCCGGGTTACGGCCATCCGGATTGCCTTGGCAAAGGCCTTGAAAATGGCCTCAATTTTATGGTGCTCATTTGAACCCCTGCATTCTATATTGAGGTTGCATTTAGCCGCATCGCTGAACGATTTGAAAAAATGAAAAAACATTTCAGTAGGCATTTCGCCGATGCGTTCGCGGTTAAACTCCGCGTTCCATACTAACCAGCTCCTGCCACCAAAATCTATCAGCACTTTAGCTTCAGCATCATCCATCGGTAACGCAAACCCGTATCGCGCCATGCCCCGTTTATCGGCCAGCGCAATTGCAAACGCTTCACCAAGCGCTATTGCAGTATCCTCGATCGTATGGTGTTCATCGATATGCAGATCACCATTTACTCTTATGGTAAGATCCATTTTGCCATGACGCGCAACCTGGTCGAGCATATGATCGAAGAACCCCAGCCCGGTTATAATTTTCGATTTGCCTGTGCCATCAATATTCAGGTCAATCCGTATTTGTGTTTCATTGGTATTTCGCTCGTGCCCAACGTGGCGCAGACCTGATTTAAGAAACTGGTATATATCCTTCCACTCTGTTGTTTCGATGGCAACAACACTATTTAGCTGACTCACTTTATCCGCAATCTCGGCCGCGCCCAGCTGCGGATCGTTGTTTAGCCATATTGCTTTACAACCGAGGTTTTTTGCGAGCTGAACATCGGTAATTCTGTCTCCTATGACAAACGAATTTGAAATATCGTAGTGCCCATTGTTCATGTAGCGCTCCACCATACCGAGATTAGGCTTGCGGGTGTATGCGTTGTCTTTTGCGAATGTCCTGTCGATCAAAACTTCGCTGAATTTAATGCCTTCGCCTTCCAGCGACCGCATCACCAGGTCATGCACGGGCCAGAAAGTATTTTCGGGATAGGATGACGTTCCAAGTCCATCCTGGTTTGTGATCATCACCAGTTCGTAGTCAAACTCGCGTGCGATTCTTCCCATGTATTCAAACATCTGCGGGTAGAATTCGAGCTTCGCGAACGAATCGACCTGGTATGTCGGCGGAGCTTCTTTTATCAATGTGCCGTCGCGGTCTATAAAGAGGATGCGTTTCATTTATCGCGCAGCTTTTTTACTTCCGCTTCCGTTACCTGGCTCGCCTTGTTACCAAAACTGTTTCTTACGTATGTGAGTACGTCTGCGATCTCCTGGTCGCTGAGGTGAGCGAATGCGGGCATCACATTGCTGTATGTTTCGTCGTTCACTTCAATTTCCTGGTCGAGACCTTTTAAAACGATGTTGATGAGTACTTTTTTATCGCCCAGAACCCATTTTGTTTTTTTGAGTGGAGGGTTCATGCCCGGTACGCCCGATCCATTTACCTGGTGGCAGGCAAGACACGTGTTGTCGTACACTTTTTTACCTCGTTCAATCGATAATTTCAATGCGTCCTGCGCAGGGTTATTTTTTGCGGAAGAAAAAACAACAGCTATAAATAAGATTGTTACTGTTAAAATACTGCTCTTCATATACGTTTAAAATATTTTCTGCTCCGCAAGTTTAACGCCTGCGGCGGGCGAGCCTCCGGTTTTTTATGCTTCTGCCGGGGAAGCCTTTGGCTGATTCATGTTTCGCCTATGGCGGGCTACTTATTATACGTCACTTTCCAAATGGTTCCTGTCACCGAATCAGAAATATACAAGGAACCATCAGCAGCCTGCGCCAACCCGCATGGACGCGTCTTCGCCTCATCAGGTGAATCAATATCCGCACCACCAATAAACCCATCTGCAAAAACTTCATACTTCCCATTCAATGCTCCACCCTGCAGAGGCACAAACACAACGTTGTAACCCTTTTGTTTCAGCGGCGCGCGGTTCCATGAACCATGGAAAGCGACAAACGCTCCATTCCTGTATTTTTCGGGAAACTGGCTGCCGGTATAAAAAATCAAATCGTTTGGCGCCCAATGCCCGGGAAAGGCCGCAACAGGAGTATCCACACCTTCGCATCTTCCCTGCTTCATTTTATCGCCACCATATTCCGGTGCAAGAATTTTTTTATTCTGCATCTGGTCATAATAGCAATATGGCCAGCCAAAATCAGAACCTTTCTTCACGCGCATCATTTCTTCGGCAGGCAATTCAGCTCCCTGTTCTTCATTATAAAGTTCAGGGAACATCTGGAACAGGCCATCGCGACCATGCTGGGTAGCGTAGAGGTCATTCACCTCATCATTCCATTCTATACCCATCGCATTACGGATACCGGTAGCGTAACGCGCTCCGTCTTTATAAGTCTGGTTCAGCTTGTCGGCCTTAAATTGCCAGATGCCGCCGGCGCTGTCGAGTAATGAACACGGATCCATCCCTTTCGATCCTTTTTCACGATCCTTTGTCTGGCACGAATTAGAGGGAGCGCCGATTGTAACATAAATGTTACCTGCATTGTCGAGCGCGATCGGTTTTGCTTCGTGTTGCCTTCTTCCAATCAGGCCGGTAATAATTTTTTCGGCCTTCTGATTCGGTTCCACTTCACCTTTCGCATTCATTTTATACCTGAACACTTCCTGGTCATTCGACGCATATACATAACCGTTTTTAATGGCTATGCCTGTTCCGGCAAAGTCGCCGAAAGAGTTAACCACTTTTGCTTTTCCACCCGATTCCCTTAACACTAAAATTCCTTTCCCGTTTTTCAACTTCTCCAGCTTCACATACAGGTCACCGTTAGGAGCAACCGCGATATGCCTGTTCTTACCAAGATCCTGCGCTATCGGCGTGGCAGTAAAGCCTGCGGGAAGTTTGAGCGTAACATCGGCCCTCGGATGCTTAGGTTTAACGGGACCATTTGCAAAAGCCGTAGCGAATATCAACGAAATAACCGCCAGGAACATCATTTTTAGAGCAACTGATTTCATCCGTATATTTTTTGTCTTTTTTAATGGTCGGATGTAACTCCGCATATATTCCCCTGTGTGAGAAAAGTCTATAATACTCCGTTTCATGATTATTTGATTTACTGAGACAGAAGGTAAATTTACCACTTTATTGAGCCTGAAATTCACTAAGCGCCTCAAGCAGGATTTTATTTTCATCCGGGGTACCAACTGTTATCCTCAGGCAGCCTTCACAAAGTTGAACCCGGCTGCGGTCGCGCACAACAATGCCTTTTCCAAGCAGGTAACTGTAAATTTCGCGTGGCGTGGTAACGCGCACAAGTAAAAAGTTTCCATCCGACGGATAAACATGTTCAACAACACCCAGCTTTGGCAATTCTTCCTCGAGCACCGACCTTTCTCTTACAATTTCCCTGATCATCTCATTAACCTCACCCACCCTGTCGAGAGCCTGCAGCGCAAGTTCCTGTGAAGCCTGGTTGATGTTGTAAGGCGGCTTAATGCGATTCATAATATTAATAATACCTGTAGACGCGAAACACATGCCAACCCTCAATGCTGCCAATCCCCACGCCTTAGAAAGTGTTTGCATCACAACCAGGTTGGGGTACTCGGCAATTTCGCGCGAAAACGATCTGAAGCGCGAAAAGTTGATATATGCTTCATCTATTACTACAATTCCGTGATAGTTATTGAGCAGCACCTCGATATCTATCCTGTCGAGGGAATTACCGGAAGGGTTGTTGGGAGAACATAAAAAAATCAATTTCGTATTGTCGTCGACAGCGTCTGCAATTGCCGGCACATTCAACCCGAAATCAGGAGTAAGCGGCACTTTCTTCACCTTTACATCGTTGATATTGGCGCTTACTTCGTACATGCCGTAAGTAGGCGGACAAATAATAATATTATCAATCGCCGGTTCGCAAAAAGCCCTGAACAGGATATCAATACATTCGTCGCTGCCGTTGCCGAGAAACATATTCTCCACCTGTATACCTTTTATTTCGCTCAGTTTTTCCTTCAACTTAACCTGCAGGGGATCAGGATAACGGTTATACCATTTGGTAAGTGGAGAACCGAAACTGTTTTCATTTGCGTCGAGGTAAATGCTTGCCTCGCCCTTAAATTCATCTCTCGCAGATGAATAGGGAACAAGGTTTTTTATATTCGGCCGAACGAGTAAATCGAGGTTAAAACTCATGAATTATTTTTTTAGTGAACCGCTGCGCCTGACGCGAACCGCTTCCGCGTGGCCCCGCAGCCCTTCGGCTTCCGCCATTTTTTCTACAGCATCGCCGATGTTATCAAGACCTTCCGCAGTCAACTGCTGAAAGGTTATTTTTTTTACAAAGCTGTCTACACTTACACCACTGTACGTTCGCGCATAACCGTTAGTTGGCAGTGTATGATTTGTTCCGCTTGCATAATCGCCTACGCTCTCCGGTGAGTAATTCCCAATGAAAACAGAGCCTGCGTTAATTACATCTTCAGCAAGCGCCGGGGCGTCGTTACAACTCAGGATGAGATGCTCCGGCGCATATTCATTTAAAAGATTGATCGCTTCAATCCGGTTATTTACAACGAACGCCTTGCTGTTTTTAAGAGCGAGGGCCGCAAATTCTTTCCTCGGTAAGCTCTCAATTTGCTTTTCCAGTTCCTGTTGCACGGCAGTGACGATGTCTTCATGATCCGTAACCAATACGACCTGGCTGTCGGCTCCATGTTCAGCCTGCGAAAGAAGATCAGCCGCAACGAATGCAGGCACTGAATGGTTGTCTGCATACACTGCCACCTCACTGGGACCTGCAGGCATATCGATCGCCATACCATACTTTTCAGCCATTTGCTTTGCTGCAGTAACGTACTGGTTGCCCGGTCCGAATATTTTATCCACTTTGGGTATCGACGCAGTGCCGAAAGTCATCGCTGCGATGGCTTGCGCGCCACCAACTTTAAATATTCGCTTTATGCCGATATAACCCGCGGCGGCGATAATCGCGGGATGAATTTTCCCTTCGGGCGATGGAGGGCTGCAAATAATAATTTCCTTACAATTTGCGAGCACAGCAGGTATCGTAAGCATCAACACCGTAGAAAACAAAGGCGCCGTACCGCCGGGTATATAAAGTCCAACTTTTTCGATGGGAACATTTTTTCTCCAGCACACAACACCGGGCATTGTTTTGATTTTTTCAACTGCCGGAATCTGTTTGCGGTGAAACACCGTGATATTTTCGGCAGCGAGTTTGATTGCATCGAAAAGCACGGGGTCAATTTGGTTCATCGCAAAATATTTTTCCTGCCCGGTAACCTCGAATAATTCAAGATCAGCTTTATCGAATTGCGCGGTAAATTTGCGTACAGCTTTATCACCATCTTTTTTTATTTGCTGAAAGATGGGTGCAATTTTTTCTTCCAGCACGGCATTATCCATCACGGGTCGTGTGAGGATGCTCTTCCAGGAGTTTTTATCGGGATATTTGTAGATTGTCATACGATCATTTTTTCGATTGGCACTACAAGGATTCCCTGCGCTCCTGCATCTTTAAGTTTTTCAATGATCTCCCAAAATTCATTTTCGCTCAGAACGCTGTGTACACTGCTCCACCCGGGTTCTGCGAGCGGAAGAACCGTCGGGCTCTTCATGCCTGGCAGCAAACTGATGATTGTTTTGAGATTCTCATTCGGCGCGTTGAGTAACACATACTTGTTATTCTTTGCTTTTTTCACTGCCCTGATGCGAAACAGCAATTTTTGCAGAAGCGTATTTTGCGCGGGCGAGATGCCATTGTTCTTTACGAGCACCGCCTGTGAGTTGAGGATAGTGTCCGCTTCCTTAAGTCCGTTTGCAAATAACGTAGACCCGCTGCTTACAAGGTCAACAATTGCATCGGCGAGCCCGATACCCGGCGCGATTTCCACGGACCCGCTGATCTCGTGAATTTCGGCGTTCACGTTGTTATCTTTTAAAAACTTTCCGACGATGCCAGGATAGCTGGTTGCAATTTTTTTACCGGCCAGGAACCCGACGCCGTTATAATTTTCAGACCTGGTAACGGCGATGGAGAGTCGACATTTGCCAAACCCCAGTTTCTCGACAACTTCTATGCTTTTATTTTTCTCATACACCACATTCTCGCCTACGATGCCTATGTCGGCCACTGCATCTTCAACATATTGCGGAATATCGTCGTCGCGGAGAAAATAAATTTCCAGCGGAAAGCTGTCGGACTCCGTTTTTAATTTGTTACCACCGTTTTTTATTTCGATGCCACAATCTTTCAGGAGCCGGACGGATTCTTCGTGTAATCGTCCCGACTTTTGAATGGCAATCTTTAACCTGGCGCGATCCATTTTTGATTTAGTTTATTGCAAAAAAATAAGGGCTTACCTGAGTAAGCCCTTAATGTATTCTTGACATGCGCAAACAACACCGGCCTACCCTGCGAGGGAAGTATGATGGTGATGGATGTGCAATGTGAAAATCATAATCGTGGCGCAAAAATAAACGGTATTCCCTTTTAACAAAAATTTTTTTGACAATTAGAGTTAAATTTAAGGCTGATAACAACGTATCTGCCATGCAAACAGTCTTGATAACACCGTGAGATTTATACTGATAGCCATACTTTTTTTCTGTGCGGGCCGCGGTTTGCATGCGCAAACGCTCGATTCGATTTTTTTCAACCTGTATACTGACAGCCTGAAGAAGGGAACCTATAATTATATTAATGTCGAGGGACATTTTACCGATGGCACCTATCTGCCGCTCGGTGAAAAGGAGATTAAATTTTCCGCCAGCAGCGGTAAGTTTACAGGCAACAGTTTGTTTATCGACAGCGCTTTTACGGGTGACAGGGTAACGATAAAGGCAGTGGTAATCAGGAACCCGCGCCTGTTCCGGGAGATTGACATCTACATCAAAAAATTACCCGACGATGAAAAGCTTCCAACGCTCGAGGAAGTGATGAAAGGAAAGAAGTCAGATACCATTGACGACCGGCGGCAGAAGTCGAAGGGAAAAAGAATTTAGACTGGAGCCACCATTTGGGAGCGCATTTTCTTCGCGTCTTCCAGGAATTTTGCGAGACCCAGGTCGGTAAGCGGGTGTTTCAGCAAACCAAGAATGGGTTCGAGCGGGCAGGTACATACATCGGCACCAGCTTCCGCGCATTTTACGATATGAAGTGAGTTCCTGATAGATGCTGCAAGAATTTCGGTTTTGTATCCCTGTAACTGGTAGATGTGAGCGATCTGCGATATAAGCTCCACGCCATCCCAGCTTGAGTCGTCGATTCTTCCGATAAAAGGAGATACATATGTGGCGCCGGCTTTTGCGGCGAGTATGGCCTGGCCCGCGGAGAACACGAGTGTGCAGTTGGTTTTAATGCCGTTGTCGGCAAACCATTTGAGCGCTTTTACGCCGTCTTTAATCATGGGAACTTTTACCACTATGTTGGGGTGAATGGCGGCGAGTCTCTTACCTTCTTCTACTATTTCGTCGAATTTTGTGGCGATTACTTCCGCGCTTACGTCGCCGTCGACCAGTTCACATATTTTTTTATAGTGATCGAACACGCCTTCCTCACTTTTGATACCCTCTTTTGCCATGAGGGAGGGGTTGGTGGTTACGCCGTCGAGAATGCCGAGGTCGTGGGCCTCCTTTATCTGTGCAATATTGGCGGTATCAATAAAAAACTTCATGATTGGTAGTGTTAGAAATAAAAATCGGCAGATTACTTACATCACACCGCTACAACCGCCTACCCTTGCTATCTTCCGATCCTGGGGGAGTTCAGCAGGAGCTGGTCGTGTAAGACCTGCCGGCCGCGAAAATAGGATTTTTTTTATTTTTTTGCGGAAGGCGCTCAAAACACAAATAACATTTTGCTCTTTTTGTTAAAAAAACATTAACTTTACGGGGCAAAAAAAAGCCCTCCTAAGAATAGGACGGCCTCTAACGATTGCTTGCCATATGAAAATCTTACATAGTATGTTTTGTGCTGAGTATCACAGCTTACTATCGAACTGAGCCTCTACGATTCCTTGTTTTAACGATTGCTTGCCTTTTGAATCTCCTTTCGACAATACAAATATATAGCAGCATTTTATGTGCCCGTATCCAATTATAACTCCATATCATGATGTCCAATAGGACCGGATTCGTCATGAAACCCGCGCCAGTCGTAGCTTTGCCCCGAATTAATTCATTATGTCCAGCCGCTACTCCGATATACTTTTTCAACTCATACACTCATTAGAAAAGTCCGAAAAGAGGCATTTCAAGCTTTACATCCGCCGAAATTCAGCCAAAGAAGACCTGAAAATCGTTCAACTGTTCGATGCATTGGACAAAATGCAGGAATATGACGAAAAAGCGCTGTTGAAAAAGCTTCCCGGAACAGAAAAACCGCAGCTTTCTAACCTGAAAACACACCTTTACCGCCAGCTTTTAGCCAGCCTTCGCCTGCTTAAACGCTCTGAAAACCTCGACCTCGATCTAAACGAACAGCTCGACTACGCACGCATACTGTATTATAAGGGCCTCTATCTCCAAAGTCTAAAAATCCTTGAGAAGGTAAAGGAAACCGCCACTGCCTATCACCAGGATACTATCCTTATCCAGGTGATCTCACTGGAAAAGAAAATAGAAACCCTTCACATTACTCGCCGCCTGCAGGATAAAGCCGACCACCTCGCCATGGAAGCCAGCGAAGTGCATGAACGGCGAAAAATGATCACACAGCTTTCGAACCTGGCGTTGCAACTGTACAGCTGGTACGTTAAAAACGGCCACGCCCGCAATGAAAAAGATGAAGCAGGCGTAAAACAATTCTTCAAAGAACATTTGCCTGCAGATGCATTTAAGGCAACCGGTTTTTATGAACGTCTTTATCTCCACCAGAGCTATGGCTGGTATGCGTTTATACGGCAGGACTTCATTCAATATTACCGTCACGCGCAAAAATGGGTTGACCTGTTCCGTGATCATCCGGAAATGATCAACGTAGAAACCGGTCACTACATAAAAGGAATGCATAACCTGATGAACGCACATTTCGATTTACGCAATCATCAGCAGCTTGATGTGGTACTTGAAGAGTTTGAAAAATTCGCGCCATCGCATATTGTACAGCACAACGACAACTTCCGTGTGCAGGCGTTTGTGTCGATACAGCAGGCAAAGATTAACAGGCACTTCATGCGGGGAACTTTTTCTGAAGGACTTTCCCTGATACCTCATATCGAAGAGAAGCTCGAAGAATTTGCATTGTTTCTTGATAAGCACCGCATACTTGTGTTCAATTATAAAATAGCATCGCTGTATTTCGGCAGTGGCGATTATAATTCTACAATAGATTACGTTCAAAGGATAATTAACGAACCTGTTGACCTGCGGAGCGATTTGCATTGTTACGCGCGGCTGCTTCATCTGCTTGCGCATTATGAATTAGGAAATTTCGGGCTGATGGACTCGCTTACGAAATCAGTTTATCGTTTTATGGCGAGGATGGAGAACCTTACGGTTATAGAAGAAGAAATTTTTCGTTTTTTGAGGAATTCGTTGCAGATGTCGAGGCATCGTGTGAGGCAGGAGCTTGATAAGTTTCTCGATACGATAAAGCATCTTGAAAAGAATCGTTTTGAAACGCGTTCGTTTGCGTACCTGGATATTATTTCGTGGGTGGAGAGTAAGGTCTATAATAAACCGATGAGTGAAGTGATTTACGAGAAATATCTTAACAGGAGGAAAAGAAATTATCCTGATATAGCCGCGTAATTTTTCTAAAAGAAAAAAGGATTAATAGGATAAAGCCGGTGCGAATTTCCATCCTATTAATCCTTAAATCATATTAAATCCCAGGCGGTTTTCATAGATAAAATTTATTTTTTTCAGTCGTGAAGTTCTTATCTGGTTGTCTTTTATAAATTTAGACCGATCATAAAAACTGACCAATAGAAAATATACCCACTGAAATGTGGAATTTACGGTCAGTATCCTTTCATCGCGCTTTGTTTCATTTGCGTAGCCAATTCACGACCGAGATATTTTTCCGCGAACCAGTGAATAAGATAAACAAGCGGAGTAAACAGAATTGCAATTACAAATTTATAGGCGTACGCGGTAAGCGCCCACGCGGTGCATTGACCAAAACTCACGCCACGGAATAAATAGAAGGCAATGTAGGTAACGATGAAACTGTCTATTAGTTGCGAGACAAGGGTGCTGACTGTTGCACGCATCCAAATCCTTCTTTCACCGGTAACAAATTTTATTTTTCGGAATACAAAGGCATCGGCAATTTGCCCGATAAGAAATGCTGTAAGTGATCCGACGATAATGTTCATGCCCTGCCCGAATATCGCGGCAAATGCGGCCTGCATGTCGGGTACGCCGGCTTCGGCGTTGGAGGTAAGCCAGTATGCAGTGTCGGGTGAAGTATGAATGGCGAAGAAAAAAATAATGAACGCAAAAGCGATGAGCGCTGCCGTGAGTACAGACAGAAACCGAACTCCTTTTACTCCGTAGTATTCATTGATGATGTCTGTCATTACAAAGATTACCGGCCATGGTATCACGCCTACGGAGAGACTGAACGACAAATGATCCGAGTTGAGCAAAGAGAAATCCGCTCTTTCAATGCCGAGTGAATCTTCGAGCGAAAATATCTTTACACCTATTACCTCTGCGATGATCGCGTTTGCAACGAAGAAGCCTCCAAGAATGATGAACAGTCTCGTCGGTTTATCTTTTATGATGTTATGGATCATTTAAATAAAAGTATAGCCTGGAAAACTAAGAACAAAAAATTTATGATCACCAGCCATAAGGGGACGAACGTGCGGATCGGTTTGTTGGCCATTATCACAAGAAAGTACAGCAGGTTGACTACGGTGTTCAGCACAATTGCCACCACAAGACCGAGTACCACTACCGTTGAAACGATCATTCCGTTTTTTAGCTCCGGTGCATAACGGAGTAGAAACGTTGCGAGGAAACAAACGTTACAGAGAAAGGCCACTCTTGAAAAGAACAATAGTTTAGGCATGATGCGGCGGCTATTTTACTGCTACAGCAATTTGTTCGTCCGCCGTTCCATAGTACAGAAACCATTTGTCTTTGAAGTACACCAAACCCTCGAGAAAACAGACGTTGTTTACCTGCCCGGTTATTTCATATGGTTTGTCGGGTCTGAAGAAAGTTTCTTCGCTTCTATCGATTATGTTGAACGGATCGTTTTTGTCTGCCAGGATTTGTCCGGCGGAATATGTGCCTGAGGGCAGGTTGGGGTCGCCGTGTTCGGGACTGTTCCTGCTATTGTAGATGAATACGATTCCCGCATCGGTGATAACTGCCGGCGGGCCGGGTTCAACGAGTTGACTGTCGAACTTGCCTTTTCGGGGGCCGAAAGCGATTTTAAAAGCTTCGTAGTTGCGGAGAGAATCGTATTGTTTTTTTGAAGGATCTGTTTCCTTGATGGGTGACCAGTCTACCAGGTTGTCGGATGTGGCGAGATAGATGTTTGATTCTCCCCAGTACATCCAGTATTTGCCGTTTATTTTTTCGGCGATGAGTTTGTTGCCGTGTCTGCGGGTGACTATCGAGCCTGATTTGGACCAGTAGTTGAGGTATTTTTCATCTGCTTTACTGAAAACGGATCCGTGTTTTTTCCAGTTGGTCAAATCTTTAGATGTGGCGACGAATAACCGGGCTGTTGTGCCGTCGTATGCGGTGTAGGTCATGTAGTAGGTGCCTTTGTCGTCTTCCACGATACGGGGGTCTTCGCAGCCGCCTTCCCATTCGAACTTTTTAAATTCATCGTTCATGGGATAGAGAACGGGTTGTGCGCGGCGGGTAAAATGGATGCCGTCGGTGCTTTCTGCGAGGCCAATTCGTGAAACGCCGGCATATTTCTGGACGGTATCTTCCGCGCGGTATAACAGATATACTTTTTCGTTTCTTACTACTGCAGCGGGATTGAAGACATATCGTTCTTCCCAGGCCACATGTTTTTTAAGAATGGGATCTTTGAAATTCAGGAGGCCGGGTTTGAGAATAGGATTTACCGAGTCGATTTTATTAAATGGCGCCAGCATCCATGATTTTTCCTGGCTAAATGAATTTAGTGACGAAACGAGTAGAGTAAAAAGGACAGCCAGGCAATGAACCGTTTTCATTAATTAAATGTAACAAAAGCCAGTAAGCTTATACATATTTAGTTAATTTGCCCACTAATAATTATTTGATAATGAATAAGTCATTGTGGCAGAAGCTGCAGCCTCACGCGATTGCGATAGGCGTGTTTCTGATCATTTCCTGTATTTATTGTTTGCCCGCATTCAAGGGGCTCGTAGTAAATCAATACGACGCGGAAGGCTGGAAAGGCATGGCTCAGCAATCATTCGAATACAAAGAAAAATACGGTCACTATCCTTTGTGGACAAACAGCACATTCAGCGGGATGCCCACCTTTCAAATAATAATCGGCGCAACCTATAACATCACACTCGCCTGGCTGCACAACCTTTTCACACTGTGGTTACCAGAACCCGCAGGGTTGTTTTTCCTCGCATGCATCGGCTTTTACATTCTTTGTATCTCAATGGGAGTAAAAAGCAGGCTGGCCATCCTCGGCGCCCTCGCTTACGGCTTCGCATCATATAACGCAGTAATCGTTTCGGTGGGCCACACCACAAAATTCTCAGCAATGGGCTACGCACCCGCCGTTCTCGCGGGACTCGTGCTGCTCACACAACGAAAATACCTGCTCGGCTTTATCGTAACCCTGATATTCGCCACGCAACTATTCTGGCAGAACCATATTCAAATCGCATTCTACACATTTTTAATTGCAATAGTTTTCGCAATCGTTTTATTCATCCGTTCACTAAAAAACAAAGAACTCCCACACTTCGCTAAAGTTTGCGGTCTCGGAGCTGTCGCGGGGATCATGGGATTCCTCTCATACGCCGTAGTGATATTCCCAACATACACCTACACAAAAGAAACAATGCGCGGCGGACGGTCGGAACTTACATCTCCCGGTAACGAAAAAAACAAATCAAAAGGGGGGCTCGACAAAAGCTACGCGTTTGAATACAGCTATGGAATAACTGAGGTGCTCACCATGGCCGTACCAAGAATGTATGGCGGAAGCGGCGGAGAAATGCCTGAAAATTCAAAAACAGCGAAAACTTTCGAAGAACAGTTAGGCCTGGGCGAAGACCAGGCAGAACAATATGCACGCAGTATGCCTGCATACTGGGGACCGCAAACCAACACAGGAGGTACAGTATATTTCGGGGCCGTGATTTGCCTGTTATTCGTGTTCGCGTGCGTGTATTATAAAGGATGGCACAGTCAATGGATCATCGCCGCAACGGTCATGGGTATTTTGCTCGCGTGGGGAAAACATTTCAACACATTAAACTACTTCCTGTTCGATTACCTGCCGTTTTATAACAAGTTCCGCGCGCCATCAATGGCAATGGTGATTCCGCAACTGACCATTCCGCTAATGGCGGTGCTCGGACTAAACCAGGTCATTGAATCACCACTTGAAAAAATAGCGTTCTGGAAAAAATTCAAACAAGCTTCAATCATATCCGGCATTTTCGCCGTGATGCTGTTGGGATTATATTTCATGTTTGATTACAAAGGTGAGCACGACAATACGCTGAGAGATAATTTAGTTTCCGGGCTCACGCAACAGCTAAGTACTACGGGGCAACCTACACCTGAAGTACAGCAGCGTGCATCAGAATTCGGACGCTCGGTGATAAGCGCACTACGCGACGACCGGAAGGGCTTATTCGGCGCCGACCTTTTACGTTCGTTGATATACATGGCCATCACGCTGATACTGCTCTATCTTTTTGGGAAAGGAAAAGTGAACAAGGCTATTCTTGCGAGCAGCCTTGTAACGCTGGCGTTTATCGATCTCATAGGAGTTGATCTCCGCTATCTTAACAGCGATAAATATGTAGACAGGGAAGAATTTGAGCAGGCCTTTATTCCTACAAAAGAAGATCTTGAAATAAAAAAAGATACGGGTTATTACAGGGTGTACAATGCATCTGACGGCGGACCATTTTCACAAACGCCTGTCACCGCCCGAACATCGTACCTGCACAACAATATTGCGGGATACCACCCGGCGAAGCTGGCACTGTACAATGATCTTCTTTCGCAGATTGGTCGCGGAAACATGGCGGTGCTGAGCATGCTCAACACGAAGTATATCATTCTCGCTGATCCGGCCACACGCCAGCCTTTCCTGAAAACAAACCCCGATGCGCTTGGTCCGGCGTGGTTTGTGAGTGCGTTGAAATACGTGAACAACGCAGATGAAGAAATGAAGGCATTGGAAACATTTAGTCCGAAAGACACAGCCATAGCAGATAAGAGAGAGCAATCAAAACTCACCTACACCCCTCAGAAAGATTCGACGGCGAGAATTGAACTTCTCGAACACAGGAACGATGTGATGAGGTATAAATCTTATTCGAAGAATAATGGTATCGCGGTGTTCAGTGAAATATACTATCCGTATGGATGGACAGCAACAATCGATGGCAAGGAAACGCCGATCGCGAGGGTTAACTATGTGCTTCGCGCGTTATCGATACCAGCAGGCGAACACACGATCGAATTCAGGTTCGAGCCCTCATCATTTGTTTGGGGCGATAGAATTTCGTTGATCGTTGGCATTGTTTCGATATTGCTCGTTCTTTATGGAGCGTTCGTATTATGGCAGGACTACCGGAAACAAAATATTCCGGTTGAGAAAAACAAGCAGAAGGCGTGATGGACAGGTTCCTGGTGTATGAAGATGATCTTGGTTTGCGGATCAATTCGGCTTCGCAGGAATTGTTTTCAAGACTGAGCAAGGTTGATGTTGAAGAACTGGGAATGCCGGAACACTGTCTGTATTATTTCAAAGTAAGCCACTCAAAACGCCTTTTCTTCAGCATTGAAACCAGCGCGCATATTTTATACCGCTCCATCAACATGACAGGCAAATTAACCGGCGATATTGTGTTGATGGATTACGGGGCGGGTGTAGGAACACTCTTTCTGTTAGCGAAAATGATCGGATGCAGAAAAGTTATTTATAACGATCATCTTGAAGAATGGAAACAAAGCGCGGAACTGGTAGCAAACGCGATTGATGTTCATGTTGATCACTATATAACCGGCGACATCGACGCATGCCTTGACGAACTCGAGCGATTACAAATTACCTGCGATATTGTAACATCGAGGAATGTAATAGAGCATATTTACAAGCTTGATAAATTTTATTCGGCCATCCGGCACAAACAACCCACTGCGATTGTATTTTCATCAACTACCGCCAATAAAAGTAATCCCGCTGTTGTTGTGAAACACCGAATGTGGCACAGAAAATGGGAAAAAGTTTACCGGGGGAAACGCGTGGTGATGATAGAACGGCAATCACCCGGCATGGCTGCACATAGAAAAGAAAAACTTGCCCGTGCAACAAGGGGACTGGCAGCGGAAGATTTAAATGAAGCTATTGATACATTTAGAAAAAACGGTCACGTACCCGACACACAGGAGTTTGGCAGCAATACGTGCGATCCTGAAAACGGTGTGTGGGCGGAAAATTTATTGAGCATGAAAAGGTACAGGCAGCTAATAGACGAACAGCAGTTTACTGTTAGTTTTGCCCCGGGATTCTGGGACACACACTATAAACGTTCGTACATGAATGTAGCGGCACGATGGCTGAACAAAATCATTGCAAAAAATAGCAAGTTTGCGATGCGTCTCGCTCCGTTTATATATGTAGTAGCGAAGCCAAAAGTTTGAGGCATGAGTAACACCGGTAGAGTTGATAAGAAATTGTTCCGCGACGACCACTACCTCGGGAAACCTGCTGACGACGAGGATAAGATTATCAGCCGGCGCATCAGTGTGATGGAACGATACCCGGAATTTTTTAATAAAACACTGTCGTGCATTGAAGTTGGATGCGGCGGTGGCGCCACGATAACCAGGATAGCGAACAGGTTTGAAAAAAGTGTTGGCATAGATATATACGACTATTCAAACGAATTTGAACATCAGAAACAAAAGCATGGTGCGCAGAATTGTGAGTTCAGAAAAGTAGACCTGGAAAACGAAACACTCCCTGAAAAATTCGACAGGCTGGTAAGTTTTGAAGTAATAGAACATTTAAAAAGCGAGGACAGTATTGCTGCTTACTTTAAGATATTGAACGATGGTGGCATGGCTGCGATTTCAGTGCCGAATAAATGGTGGGTTTTTGAAACGCACGGCGCAAAGTTGCCGCTCCTACCCTGGAACAGGGTGCCGTTCTTTTCATGGCTGCCGGGAAAGATACATGAACGATATGCCAACGCCAGGATTTACACTGCCGGAAGGATTACACGTTTGTTCGAGAAGCATGGATTTACGATTATAGATACCTGTTATATCACCGCGCCTATGGATGTATTGAAAGAAGGCAGGCTAAAAAGATTCCTGGTTAAAAATGTATTCAGGAACGACATAACAACAGTCCCAATGTTGTCGACTTCAATATTTTTGATGGCTCAAAAGAAATTTGCGAATGGCTAAAGGGCCACTTAAAATATTGAGCATAATCCCTTACAAAATACTGCCGGCGCAACTGGGAGGTGAAAAAGGAATTGCAGTTTTCAACGAATACCTTGCAAAAGAAGTTGAGCTGACGGGAGTAACTACATATAACAACGACCCTGCTCTCGCAAAAGGATACAAGCTACTTAACGTTCTTTCCGACAACCGCACACGATACGGAAATGTGTTCCTGGTGCGAAAGATAAAGAAGCTCATTTCATCTCTTGGCATCACGCATGTGATTACAGAACATCCATACTATGGATGGCTTGCGGCTATCCTTCGAAAAAGCGCCGGCATCAAATGGATCGTTCACTCACATAACATTGAGTATATGCGTTCCAGGTCCATTGGCAGATGGTGGTGGAGGGCGTTGAAAAGTTATGAGGGATGGGCCTACCGGAATGCAGACAAAGTTTTCTTTATTTCAGAAGACGATCTAAAGCATGCGGTACTGCACCTTGGCGTGAAGGCGTACAAATCTTTGGTGGTAACATACGGCATCGAAATCGCTAAAATTCCGGATGATATCGCAGCTTGCAGGGCCGCAATAAAAAGCAAGTATTCCCTGGCGCCGGATGAAAAGATTCTCCTCTTTAACGGCGCGCTATACCATTCGACGAATTATGACGCATTAAAGGTTATACTCGAAGAAATAAATCCACTACTGTTATCGAAAAAAGACTTCAGGTATAAAATTATCGTGTGCGGCAGAGGGCTGCCTGATTTTTTCAACGAGCTCAAAGAATATGCAGGCCACAATGTGATTTACGCTGGCTTCGTGGATGATATTTCTGTTTACTTCAAAGCCGCCGACATTTTTTTGAACCCTATTTTATCTGGCGGGGGCGTCAAAACAAAAGCGATAGAAGCGATCGCGATGAATTGCACAGTAGTATCAACAGAACTTGGGGCGATGGGCATTAATAAAGAAGTTTGCGGAAATAAATTACACGTGGTGGAAGAAGGACAATGGGATATTTTTAGTGAGCTTGTTGTGGTGTACGGTGACAACGCAACCGTTACGCCGCCTGAATTTTTTCAACACTACTATTGGGGAAACATCATCAAAAAAGTTGTAGCATCGCTGCAATGACAGTATGCATAATTTAACCAAAATAAAAATCTTCAGGGCGCTCCTTTGGTTAACTTATCCTATAGCCACAGTTATTATTCTTCCATTCGCTCTTATTCGACGAAAGAAATCATCTTCGTTATTTTTTTTCCTGGACCGGTATGCGATAGGCGGCGCGCAGCGTGTGTACCTGGACATCCTTGAAAGTGTCTCCGACATTCAGAAAACAGTTTTCTTTACAAGGAAATCAGCAGACAGCAAGTTAAAGGATCAGTTCTACCAATTCTCTTCTACAGAATGCCGGGATATTCACTTCTGGTGCGACAATCTTTTCTTCCGCTTATTTTCAGTTCACTACTTTGCATTCTATGTAAACCGACATCGCAGCGCGCGCGTGCTTAGTTCCAACAGCACTTTTTTTTATGACATGCTGCCGTTTCTCGACAGAAGTGTCGTGAGAATCGAATTGCTTCACAATTTCTCATATGGCAAAAAAGGGATGGAATTTTTTGGGCTGGCTAACCACAAATACCTGGACCTCAGGATGGTGATTGATGAGTTTACCAAACAAAATATTATCAGTCAATACCGGGAATTTGGAATCGATCATAAATATGATGAACGAGTTATTGTTTCAGAATATGGCGTGGATATCCCGACAGCTGTGACAAAAACAGAAATTCCCCCACTAAAAATATTATATGCGGGACGCGGAACACATCAGAAAAGAGTATGGCTGCTGAACCGCGTTGCTGAGTATTTCATCGAAAAAAAATTGCCCGTTGAGTTCACCTTCGCAGGGCCACTCGATAACGACCTATCTGACTTCGTGAAAAAAAATTGCAGGGTTTTGGGTGGAGTAGGCGAGCAAAATCGAATGCGAGAATTATTTGCTGATCATCATGTAATAATTCTTGTATCGGCGTTTGAAGGGTTTCCGGTCGTTGTAAAAGAAGGAATGTCGTATGGATGCGTGCCTGTTGTAACAGGTTTGCCCGGCAATAAAATTCATTTAACTCATTTGTCGAACGCGCTATTAATCGATAATATGGATAATGAAGATAAAGTTGTGTTGAATGCGATTCAATGTATCGAGTTGCTCCTGGCTGATAAAGAGCTTTTAAAGAATCTTTCAAAGAATGCGTATGAATATGTACAAAAAAAATTCGGTAAGCAGGATTTTCTCACTACTTACCGAAAATTATTGATTGATTAATTAATTACTCGTAAACCACTTCAAGCTTTGGATGCTTCGACGCATCTGCATTTTTGCTTGACACAAACATTCTATAGTTGTAAATCTCTTCAGTTTTAAGTTTTAATAAAAAGCCATTGTTGCCTTCTGCAATCATAGCCTCAATAAGCTTTTTCACGTCAACATCAACAACGTCAAGAAAATGTTCACTGGTATGGGGAATTTCAACCTGGTCAACATCTGTAGATGCAGGTTGATTGAGATATGTAATGGTATTGAAATCCCAGGCTTCGCTTACACGCTGAATAAGAAATGCGTTGTTGGAACCTGAGTTAGGATATTCATCAGTGCCGTTAAGCGGATCAGGATGTGAATAGAGTGTCAGCTTAGCGCTTACTATTTTCGCATCAGCAGGTATGCTGGCCAAATTGAATTTGAGGAGGGCGCGGATGTTTACGACCTCGCCGCCTGTAGTTCCTGTTGCAGCACCTATTTCTGTCGCCACCTTGTCAGTTTCATTTATTCCTGTTGTGTTTCCGAACAGGTGAACCTCCCATTCGTTATTCGCAGGCTGGAAGGTGATTGTTTCCGTTGCAGCGGGTAATACCGTTACTGCAACCGTATCCGATCCAAAATATCCTTTATCGTCTGTAGCGATCAGTTTGAATAAATAAGTACCTTCCTTGAGGTTCTTAACCCATGTGCCTGCAGAATCCGGGTTTTGAATCGCAGCGGCCGGCCCGGAAATTTTTAGCCACTGGTACGACTCAATTACACCGTCTTTATCGGTTGCAGAGCCGGAGAGCCAAACTGAATCTTCGGGCAACGTTGTTGTAATATTGTCGCCAGCGTCAACTTTGGGAATTCTGTTTTCGAAAATTTTCTTACAAGAAGGGGTAAGCGCAATTACAAGCAGTGCGAGTAAGGGCGCGGCAATTTTTTTCATTGATTAGGGGCGTTTGCATAAAGATAGCAACTAATATTTGTTGTGCCAGTTATCCTGGGTTAAAAACAACCTGGTAGGTAAAAACACCTGTTAGTGCCTGAATTTGTTGATGAAATTGAACGTATTTCTCGTTAAAACTGACTGATCTAACCAGGATGCATACCTTATTCCGGGGATCCCCATCGGTTGGAAAGACTGCCCGGGGATGAGTAAATCCGCATAGACGTGAAAGTTTTTTACCACGTCTTTTACCCTGATTTTCCGTTTGTTAACCGGCGTTTTAAGCACACGGTGTGATAAACTTTCACAGAAATAAAGCAACATTTTATGGCCGTACCGGGCGATAACTTCAGCAAAATGTTCTTCGTTACGGAGTGTTGACAGGAAATGAACGTATTGCCCGAACGCTGCCTCGTATTGTTCTCCATTGGTAGCCCGCGATACGCTCATGTGTTCACGATATTCAAAACATTCGCGTTGGGCGGTGGCCTTGTAGCTGTTTTTGCTGAGTTTGATCCAAAGTTCGTAGTCTGAAAAAATAAGGTTAGGATAGTTTACGGGCATTCCGCCGAGTTTATCGAAGTCTGCCGAGCACATCATGTACCCTGTGCCCGTTGAATCGATCGTACCGTTCATCTGGCATGCAAGGAATTCGTAAGACTTCTGTACTTCATCCATGGGCAGGCACTTTCTCGTTATTTTTCCGTCTTTGTCGATGTAGCTGTAATGTGTTTGGAACAGACCTGCGTCTGGATGAAGGTTGATCAATTTGTCCATTTCCTCGAGATAAAATGGTTTCAGTATGTCGTCGTGACCGATCATGGTCATGAATTCGTTTTTTGGGACGGTTTTTATTCTGCTCCAATTTTCTTCGATAGATAAAGATTTCTGCGAGGAAAAAATAATAATCCTGTTGTCGTTGAGTGATTGAATCCATTGTAATGCGCCGTCGGTGCTTGCGTTGTCGAGAACGATTAAGTTGAAGTCGCGGATGGTTTGGTTTAATATGCTGTTTACGCAAAGTTTTGCGTATTCGCCGCCGTTGCGGATGGGGAGTATGATGCTGAACCGGCCGGGCATTATGCTTTTTTAAGTAGTCTCAACATTTTCTTCGTATGGAAAATAGTGTTCTTTAACTTATACCGTAATGTAACACCTTTCATAAAATCAAACTGCATAATTTCATCGGCGCACCGCTCCACCTGCCTGACCATATCTTCATCTGGAGCGCTTACTGTGTAATATCTTTTTAGATTGAACATGTTACCAATCAACCAATGATACAGGTGTTTCTTTACAACATCCATACTCTGCCGGGAAACGTTGTTTTCTGAACAAAACTTTTTCATTTCTCCATAAAATCCTTTACAACCATCTACATAGTAACCAAAATTAACTTTCGAAAAATTAGTGTCATGTGATGTTAAACTGCTGAATCGTTTATTCATAATGACACCGCCACCTAAGCTTCCAGCCATCGCAATAAGCGCATGATCCGCAAGGTGCGGACTTCCATAGTTTGGTATACCATTTAAGGCAAGTAATACATCGCGCCTGATCACACAACTGGACCAAAGCAACCATGGTGTTTTTATCGGATCCAGTATCTCCGAAATAAAATTCTCAGCAGATATCTTTTCGATCTGCTCTGCTGCTAAAAACTTTCGTGAAAATCCTGCATAAACGCTGCTGCCCGGCGAATCGTTGTACTGTTGATGCATTTCTTTCAACAACTCCGGGGCAACTGGATCATCATCCGTGACCATCACAACAAATTCAGCTGTGGCCCTTTCGATGCTTTTGTTGAAACTGTTTATCATTCCGAGGTTGTCGCCGTTCTTAAAATAACGGATGCGTTGATTATTCAGTTTTTGCACCACATGCTCTCCGGAACTTTCAGGATCGTTATCTGAAACAATAATTTCATAATTGGAGAAAGTTTGCGTGAGCAATAATTTCAACTGGCTTTCCAGGTAAGCAGGACGCTTGTAAGTACTCATGCAAAATGCCGCCCAGGGTCTCTTCTCCATACCTCCATTATTTTATTCTCTTCAAATACCCTTGCGGCGCGACGCTAATCAATAACTTATTATCAATATCCTTATCAATAATAAACTCAGGATGCGAGCGAAGGAATTCATGAACCGCCGTCATCGGGTTATCACCGCGCGCCCAAGCACGACCAGGCAAATAATTATCCGGAAGATTTTCAACTATTGTATCAAACACCACCAGATAAGAACCAGCAGTCACAAAGGGTGAATAGAAAATAAGCTCGTCGAGCACATGATGATGCGTGTGATTAGAATCAAGGCACACCAGCACCGTCTCCTTACCATCAGCGATTTTTCTTACCTCATCCACGAGCTTGCTATCCACCGATGATCCCTGCAGCATCTTTATCCTTTTAAACATCGGATGTGTTTCTATTTCCTTCCTGTTATGCTCGCGGATATCGATATCCACTCCCAGCACTTCTCCCTTTCCTATAAGTTCCAGCAACGACGCATAATAGATAAGCGAACCACCGTGAGCGATTCCTGTTTCAATAACCAGGTCAGGCTTTACATTCCAGATAATCTCCTGCATCGCGATCATATCCTGCGGATACTGGATGATCGGCCTGCCCATCCACGAAAAATTATATGAATACTGCGCCTTATTCGATTCTACATTGAACATGTCAGCAGCCTGTAACAGCTTATTGTTAGTTCCATTCAGCGTTATCCGTTGCCGGCGTTCGTCAATAAATTCCTGGACAGGATTATTTTTCATTTAATATTGTTTGTAGTTTTTTATTATCACCCCAAAATTCCATCGGCTCATAATCCGGGTAGGGATAGTGCCCGAGATTCAGCTTTATTTTTTTATTTGTCTTTCTTAAATACCCGTATACAAAATCCTTTATTTTCACCGGCTTTCCGCTGCAGCAATTTATTGTACCGGTTATTTTATTCTGCAAAGCGATCGTCACAATATACTCAGCCACCTTCTCAACCGGTAAATAATCGCGGACCTGCTCTCCCCCGCTCATATTGAACACTTCATCTTTATTGTCTATCGCCTTCTGCAATTGTGAAAGTAACGAAGCCGGGTTCTGACCCTTGCCATACATGTAAAATAATCGTACCCATTTTAAAGAAAATGTCTCACTCTTAGAGAACTCCGTCAAAAATTTATGGAGTGTATCTTTTGCCAGCGAATATGGATTTGCCGGTTGCGATGGCATAGTTTCATCCAGGCACCCACTAACCATTCCGTATTCAAAGCATGTGCCTGTAACGGTTACGTCGCGGCAACCGTTTTCCACGAGGTTTTTCAGGAAATGATAGTGCCTGTTCAGGTTTACTTCGAAATGAAACAATGATTTGTAATTGGGCAATCCCTCCCATGCGAGATGAATTATTTTTCCAGGATTGTCGAAGTACTCAAAATAATTTACGTTCTCATGAAGGTTTTCAAAATTCAATTCCTTATAGTTCACTTTGCTGAACCACGGCATGACAGCGGCCCTATCCGCATTCGCAGAAGAGGCCGTTACTTCATGTCCACGCGATAACAGTTCATCGACAACATAATTGCCGATAAAACCTGTTGCGCCTGTAACAAGAATTGAAGCCATCTCAAATGAAATGAAGTTCGGGAATGGGAACAACAAATTTCGCGTTCCACTCTTTTATATATGCCAGCTGGCCGGTAATCTCATCTTTCAAATTCCATGGTAACACCAGCACATAATCCGGTTTTTCTTCTTTCAAACGCGATTCCGCTACCACGGGAATGTGACTAGCCGGCAAAAATTTGTTCTGCTTATGCGGATTCGCATCAACTACAAATGATATCATATCGTTTTTCACACCGCAATAATTCAATAACGTATTGCCCTTTGCAGCGGCGCCATAACCGGCCACTTTTTTACCGCTTTGTTTGGCCTCGGCGAGAAAACGCAACAATCCGATCTTCACTTTCATCGCTTTCTGGCTGAAGTTGCTGTAGTAATCAAGATCCAGCATGCCCTTGTCTTTCTCTTTTTTCAACAGCTCATCAACATTCGGTGAAATATTTTTGGATACATCCTCCCTGTGTTTTGCATAAACCCGAAGGGAGCCGCCATGCGTCGGCAATTCTTCCACATCAAACATCGCAAGTCCCTGTGATTCGAAGATGGCTTTTACAGTGGTAAACGACAAATAGGAAAAATGTTCGTGATATATGGTGTCGAACTGGTTGTTATCAACCAACTGCATCAGGTGAGGAAATTCCATCGTGATCACTCCATCTTTCTTCAATAGAATTTTCATACCACCTACAAAATCCCTGATGTCCGGAACATGAGCAAGCACATTGTTGCCAAGTAATACATCAGCGTAAATATTTTTCGCCGCAAGTTCTTTGGCGAGCCTCACACCAAAAAAATCCACCACACTTTCTATTCCTTTCGACCTGGCCACTTCCGCGGTGTTAGCCGTCGGTTCTACCCCTAATACCGGTATTTTCTTTTCTTTGAAGTACTGAAGAAGGTAACCATCGTTCGAAGCAAGTTCCACCACCCTGCTTTGCTCACCAAGTTTGAAACGACTCGTCATCATTTCAACATACTCCTTCGCATGCTTTAACCAACTGCTTGAATACGAAGAAAAATACACATACCTGTTATCGAATATCTTGTCGGATTTTTTATACTCATCCACCTGAACAAGAAAACATTTATGACACGTATACACTTTGAGTGGATAAAATACCTCGGGTTCGTTCAGTTCCTCGCTCGTTAAAAAAGAATTGGACGCCGGTGAATTTACCAGGTCGATAAACACGTGCTCCAACTGGGTATTACAAAATCTGCAATTCATTTTTAAATTCCTTTGAAGTTTTCAGTGAGCGGGGGGTGACTTTCATCGCGTTTACTGATTACCGCTACCTCTTCCGGCCACTGTATATTTACCAGTTTGTCGTCGTACCGGATACCACCTTCGTGACCCGGCCGGTAAAATTCGGAATGAAGGTATACCAGTTCGCAATCGTCTGTGAGACATTGGAAGCCGTGGGCAAAACCTCCCGGTATGTACAGCATATTCATCGTTTCGGCAGACAGTTCGGTTCCAAACCATTTTAAAAAAGTTGTTGAATTTTTCCTGATATCTATAATTACGTCAAACACTTTGCCTCTCGTGCATCTTACCAGTTTTATTTCCCTGAATGGAGGATGCTGAAAATGCATGCCCCTTATTGTTCCTTTTTTAGCAGTGTATGAATGATTCATCTGCACCCACTGGTCTTCATGACCGATCTGCCTGAACTCGTCACCGCAGAAGGTTCTCGCGAACCATCCTCTTTCATCGCTGAAACGCTGAGGCTGGATGATATAGCTGCCCTGTAATGGCGTGGGAGAAAAAATCATGCTACAAAATATTCTTCAATTTGCCTGAATGTGTAAGCCGCTTTTTGTTCATCTTTTTGTTTATACCAATCTATTGTCCATTTAATCGCCTGCTCAGCATGAAGCCTCGGTTTCCAGTTCAGCGCTTTCTGTGCTTTGCTTATATCCAGCTTGAGCAGATTAGCCTCATGAGGTTGGGTTTTATCGGACACATCTTTCCAGGATCCCGAGCCCCAATATTCTACAGCTTTTTCCACTATCTGCTTTACTGGAAGATGGTCGTTGCGTTCGGGACCAAAATTAAAAGCCTGTGAAAAGTTTACAGGATCGTTATGCATTTTCATGGCAAGCAACAGGTAACCAGTTATCGCTTCCAACACATGCTGCCATGGCCTCACAGCATCGGGATTTCGTACGAGTACAGGCTCGTTGTTTACAAGCGAGTTGATAATATCTGGCAATAGTCTGTCGGTGCTCCAATCGCCACCACCGATAACATTACCCGCACGTACGGTTGAAAGTGATTTCTGATGTTGCGGATAATGTGATGGATTGAAAAAAGATTTCCTAAACGAATCGACTACGAGTTCGGCACACGCTTTACTTGCACTATAAGGATCGAACCCCCCGAGCACGTCGTTTTCGTTGTAAAGAATATCCTGCTCTTTATTTTGGTATACCTTATCTGTTGTAATTACCACGATGGCGCATTTACGATCCAGCTTCGTCGCGGCCTCGAGCAAATTTGCGGTACCTGTAACGTTGATATCAAACGTGTCGGCAGGCATTTTGTATGACCGCCTCACGAGAGGTTGCGCGGCCAGGTGAAATATAACGTCGGGTTGAAAGCTGAGCAATTCTCTTTCGAGCTTGTGCCTGTCGCGGATATCGCTGATGATATTGTTACCTGCGGACAGTGGTTCAAGAAAATCGAACAAGCCTCCTTTTTGTTCGGGCTCGAGTGCATATCCTTTTATATGCGCGCCGAATGAGCCAAGTGTAGCCATCAGCCACGAACCTTTAAAGCCCGTATGACCTGTTATGAATACTTTCTTTTTGAAGTAAAAAGAAGAAATGTTTTCACCTGCTACCAGGTTTTCCATTTTGCCTGGTTGTTTTGCCATAATGATTCGAGCTCTATTTTATCGCGCATCGCGTCCATGCATTTCCAGAAACCCTGGTGCCTGTAAGCTATCAGTTGTCCGTCGTTTGCAAGATTTTCCATCGGTGAATCTTCCCACATCACTTCTTCCATGTCTTTTTCAAGGTATTTGAATACAGAGGGCTGCAGCACAAAAAAGCCGCCGTTGATCCATTTATCGTCGCCCTTTGGTTTTTCTTTAAAGTGCACCACTTTGCCATTATTGTCAAGCACCATGCCACCGAAACGTGCCTCGGGCTGAATAGCCGTTACTGTAGCTATTTTTCCATGTTTTTTATGAAATGCTATCAACTCGTTGATGTTGATATCGGCAACACCGTCGCCATATGTCAGCATAAAATCTTCATCGCCAATGAATTTGCGGACTTTCTTCAAACGGCCCGCTGTTTTGGTGTTCAGTCCTGTTTCAACGAGTGTAACTTTAAACGACTCAGTGTTTGTATTGTGTACCTCAAGTTTATTGTTACCCAGTTCGATGGTGATATCGGAATTATGCAGGTAGTAATGCATAAAATATTCCTTGATCATAAATCCTTTATAGCCCAGGCATATGATGAAGTCATTGAAACCGAACTGACTGTATATTTTCATGATATGCCACAGTATCGGCCGGCCACCAATATTAACCATCGGCTTAGGCCTTGTTTCCGTTTCTTCTGATATCCTGGTACCGAGTCCGCCAGCAAAGATTACAACTTTCATATGCGCTTAAAGTTGGGCAAAACTAAATTATATTCTCGATCTTTGATGCTGATACCAAACGAATTGCGGGTACTTAGCAGCCTGATACTATTGTGCTCTCTAACCGAACTTGCCAACGCCCAATCCTGCGACGATTGGTTGCAATTAGCTTTGAATCAATCTTACGCACGTTTCCCCGGAGGTAATATCAGTTCAACCAAACTTACAGTCGAAGCAAAATACGCGGGAGGCATCGCCGGCGAACCCCTTGTTTCAAAATATGGAGGCCCTGGATTGCCGGACTACATTCTGCGAACTACGGGTGCAGAAATCACGACCGCTAACGGGTATTTTAAAACACCCGACGTTTGCCAGTCATCCGTAAACAAAGTATATCATGTCGCTTTAGTTTATGACGGTACATCCTTAAAATTCTACCGCAATGGTTTCCTGATGAGTGAAGTTCCGGCTACAGGTAATCTCGAACCGGTAGATTCGTACACTTACATCGGTTACAACCCCGACGCGGGCGCCGGTCCGTTTGTTGCGCATATCGACGAAGTAAGAATATGGGAATACGCCCGGCCGCAGGAACTGATAAGAACCTACATGAATGCCTCTCTTTCAACACCGGCCGCACAGGTTGGGTTGTTCGCTTACTATACTTTTGAAAACCTGGTCAACATCCAGGGAAATCCCGCCTATAATCTTGAATTATCACCAACCGGCGCAACGATAAACGGCAGCATAGCCGACTGCACTTTTTTACCGGATAGCTGCGGAGTTTATACCGCACCGCCAGACAGCATTATCATCACGAACAATGTTACAATCTGCGCAGGTTCACACCACCAGATAAAAACATACCCTGCCGATTCATATCGCTGGACGCCTGCAGAATATCTCGATGATCCCACATCACCGGTGCCGGTAGCGACGCCGCCCGTCACAACAACTTTTTATGTTGAGGCATTTATTGCGGCCCTCAACAAAACGATTATTGACAGCGTTCGCATTCGTGTTGAACGGTCAGATATAAAAGCACGCGGCGATACAACCATATGCGCGGGGAAACCAGTGCAGATGAGCGTTACGCAAGGCACATCCTTTAACTGGTCGCCGCAAACGGGTCTTTCTGATCCGTTCGCCCCTAACCCTGTCGCGACACCCGAAGTGACAACAGAATATATAGTGATCGGTATTGGCGAGGGTCGCTGCGCTTCAGCAGATACTGTTTTGATCACTGTTAAACCGCGACCTTCCGTTGTTGTTTCAAACGATACCGTGATCTGTAAAGGCGCGCCTGTTCAGTTGAACGCGAATGGAGGAGTGAGCTATGAATGGTTGCCTTCGGCGCCTTTAGACAATCCGGATATTTCAAATCCTGTCGCCACTACTTTACAGACAACCCTGTACACTGTGAACACGACCGGAACAAACGGATGCGTGAAAACCGATACTGTAACCGTTGAAGTGCGTTCGCAACCGGACTTCACCGCATCGGGAAATAAAACTGTTTGCGAGGGACACCAGGTGACTCTTTCGGCCTCGGGAGGAACATCGTATCAATGGTTTCCTGCGGCCAATGTGCGCGACCCTTCTGCATCGAGTACAATTGTGAATACTACGAACAGGATCTCGCAATTTAGTGTACATATCAGTGAGGATAACTGTGGATATGATACTACTATCGCGATGACTGTAACGGTTAATCCGAATCCTGTTGTTGCAGCAAGAAAATCGAATGATATCAATTGCGCAACGCCCACATCGGAACTGGAAGCCACGGGCGCGAACAGCTACTTCTGGGAACCGTTTGTGTATCTCGATAACGCGAGTGCAGCAAAAACATTTGCAGCGGTAGACACCACTACAACTTTTACCGTAACGGGGTACACAGATGCAGGCTGCGCATCCACCGCCACAGTAACCGTTAACGTTGACCGGAACGGCGTGCCGCGGTTTGTGTTGCCCAACGCTTTCAGTCCTAATGGAGATGGCCACAACGACTGCTTTGGCATCAAACGATGGGGCGGCGCAACTGTCAGGCAGTTTTCTATTTACAACCGGTGGGGACAACTGGTGTTCCAAACAAAAAATCCCGCTCAATGCTGGGATGGAACTTACAATGGCGGAATCCAGGCGGCCGGTGGTTATATTTATATCATTGACGCGACTACACTGTGCGGGCCTGTACGGCGAAGGGGGATGATTTCACTGATCCGTTGATTAACCGCGGAAGGCAACTTTATTGCTGTTTGTTACGTAATATTTCAGGCACCTGTATGGTATTCAGAAGACATTTTGTTCTGATCTATTCTTTCATTTTTATACTTCTCCAGGTCGAAGGACAGGTAGTTCCTGATTTTTCAGTCCCTGAAAATGTTTGTGCCGGCGAGCCTTTTACTATTACCAACAATACTACCGGCGGCTCAACTTTCAAATGGACCTTCTGCGCAAAGAATTTAAATCGCGCTCCTGCAACACAAAACCTCGGCAACATCGGTGGCGCGCTCAACGAGCCGATGTATATGGACATTGTGTTTACAAATAATAACTACTACGGGTTTGTGACGAACTTTTCATCGGGCAACCTGATAAGGCTTGATTTTGGAAACAGTCTTTCAAACGCTCCCGGTGTTGTAAACCTCGGCAATGTCGGCGGAGCTCTTCCAAACGGCGGCAACACGGGAATACAGGTTGTGGAAAGTGAGGGACGATGGTACGCGATTATCGTGTCAGGAGATCCCGTCGGAGGAATTAACCCGAGAATATCGAAAATTGAATTCGGCAATAACATCACTAATGCGGCGCCGACAGGCACGAACTGGAACGGTGTAGCCAGCATGTACGATCCAAACGATCTTGTTCTTGTGAAGGAAGGAAATGAATGGATAGGATTTACGGTTAACGGGGAAAGAAATTCACTTACACGCTTTGTGTTCACCAGCAACTTCACTGGTGACCCGGTGATGACCAACATGGGGGATATCGGTACACTCGGCGAGCCGGCGGGACTGTCCTACATAGAGCAAAATGGCGATAAAATTCTCTTTATTACAAACTCCGGCGACAAGGACAGGATTAACGGGCAGTTTACAATTACGAGGTTAAACTTCGGCGCAACATTGAAGAACGACGATCCAAACGCGGTAAATATTGGCAATGTTAGCCACAGGCTTGAACATCCGCGCGACATGGCGCTTGCACCCTTCTGCAACGAGCTGGTGGGATTTGTTTTGAATGGTCATCCTTTTTACAACAGTATCCTGCGGCTCGATTTTGATGGCGACCTTAATTCATTTCCCGTGGCGAATGACGTAGGAACGTTTCCCGGGTTTGATTATCCGAACGCCATAACAGATTTCTTTGCAGAAGACGATAAATTGATTGCCTTTGTCGTAAACAGGCAGAATAGTTCGATATCACGGATTGTTTTTTCTAATTGTAACAATTCGAGTGTCGCGGGTTCAGCTGCACGCAATCCTGCGCCAGTCTCTTACAATCTGCCAGGTGTGTACAATATTGAAATGCTTGTAGATGAGGGCCAGGGATCTGAGATAAGGCTCTGCAAAGAAGTTGTGGTCACTTCGTGTTCCGATTCGGTTATTATTACAAACGATACGACGATATGTTCGGGAACAAGCCTGACTATTCAAACGAACCCTGCAATAACTTACGAATGGACGCCTGCTGAATTTCTTGATGATGCCAATTCATCATCACCCACTACTACTGCAACCCGCAGCATGAAATATTATGTTGACGCTTTGATGGAAGGAGAAAATTTGGTTAAGAATGGCAGTTTTTCGAATGGTATCGACGATTTAACATCCGAGTATTCGTACACGCCTACAAATGTTGTGGAAGGTGAATATTTTGTTGGAAATGATCCGCACACATGGAATATATCTCTTGGTTATTGCGGTGACCATACCAGCGGATCGGGTCGGATGATGTTTGTAAATGGTTCGCCGAATGCCGGACTTGTTGTGTGGTCGCAAACTGTGGAAGTAAAACCAAACACCGATTACTCATTCTCCGCCTGGTTGCAGGCGATTTATCCCACTAATCCAGCCAGCATTGTGTTACGGGCGAATGGCACACCCCTTGGCGCCGCCGAGGCCGCTGTGCTACCGAATTGTACATGGACAAAAGCCTCGAGGATATGGAATTCAGGAGGAAACACAATCGTTACTCTTTCCATTGTTAACACAAACACTTCAATCAATGGAAATGATTTTGCGCTTGATGATATTTCATTGAATGAGCTGGTTACCGCACGTGATAGTATAGCCATTAACGTTAGGCAGCCGTTTATAAAAACAAATGAAGATACGACGGTGTGCAGGGGTCATCCTGTTTACCTGGAAGTTGCCCCGGGATCGTTCTTCGCGTGGTCGCCGGCGGCCGGCCTGTCAAATCATCTTTCTCCAAATCCCATTGCGACACCCAGTGTTACTACACAATATGTCGTTACGGGTATTGATCCCGGCGGTTGCCCGGCGAGCGATACGGTAAATATCAACGTTGTTCCTTCTCCGGTTGTAACCATCACCGATGATACTGCGGTATGCTCGGCTGGCGTTGTACAACTCCAGGCGACCGGCGGCGACACGTATTCATGGAGCCCTTCTGCAGCGATGAACAACAGCAGCGTTGCAAATCCTGTTACGAAAACATTGACGAATGATGTAACCTACAGGGTGACGGTAACCGGCGGCAATGGATGCACCACTGAAGATTCTGTGAAAATAACCGTTCGTCCGTATCCGAAATTTGCGGCCTCGGGTCCGGCTGCTGTTTGTGCCGGCTCCCCTGTTACGCTGCAGGCATCCGGCGGTGATGTTTACCGATGGAGTCCCGCATCGGTATTACCTGATCCTAATTCTTCCAATAACACGTTTACTCCTTCAACAAATGGGTTATACAGCGTTAACATCAGGGAAAATGCGTGCAACCGCGACACAACAATTACTCTGGCAGTTAACGTGAACCCGGTACCAGAGTTGTCGGTAACTAAATCAAATGATATCAACTGCTCCGTTCCTTCAGCGGTGCTTGAAGCGTCGGGTGCGAAAAACTATTTATGGTCGCCGGAGGAGAGTGTCAGCGATCCGAAATTGCCACGTGTTGTTTCCAGCGCCGATACAACAACACTATACACTGTTGCAGGAACAAACGATTTCGGTTGCACATCTTCCGCTACTGTGACTGTAAATGTTGACAATAGCGGCGTGCCGCGTTTTGTGGTACCGAATGCATTTTCGCCAAACAATGATGGAAAAAATGATTGCTTCGGAATACAACGCTGGGGTCGCGCGACAATAAAACAATTTTCCATTTACAACCGGTGGGGCCGGCTTGTATTTCAAACGAGTGATGTTTCGGCATGCTGGGATGGTAAGATGCATGGAATTCCGCAGGAACCGGGCGCTTATGTATACATCATCAGGGCAGAAACCATCTGCGGCGAGGTAACGAGAAAAGGTTTAGTAACGCTTATACGATAACATCCTTGTGAAAGTAGTTGAGAAATTTTCTCAGTGCCCTCCTTTTTTCGTCATCCAGCGTATAGCTGATATACTTGCTGAAATATTCACCGAGGTTCACAGAACCATTATAATTTAAACCAGGCAGCACGTCGGCAATATTTTCAACTCCGTGTTTGTTCGCACTATTGAATGCTGAAATAAAATCTTTGTCGAGCGGCTTGTTGCTAATCCAGGCCGCAAACACAAACGGAAGCCCGGTATGCATTTTCCACGCTTCGCCGAGGTCGTACGAGTACTTTGAAGTTTTGCGTTGCGCAAAAGAACGGTCGCCGATTACAAGTCCCGCTGTATCGCCTTTTATCTGCTGCTGAAAATCGTCGCCGGTAGCGTCGATGAATTCTACGTTCAGCTGCCAGAAATCTCTCACTAAAACACGCGCGAGTTCTGTTGAGGTGCGGCTTTGATAATCGAGTAAAATGCGGCGTGTATTTTCGATGGGTAAATCGCTGAAAATACAAACAGATGAAACCGGACCGTCGCAGCCAATGCAGTAATCGCCAACGAGCCACCACTGCGGGAGTTCGGGAAGTACGGCAACAGGAACGAGTCCAATGTCTATTTTGTTATCGACCAGATCTTTCGCCAGGTTAGCGGGGTAATCGGGCACAAGCTCGATATCGGCGCTCACCGCACTATTCTTTATGCCATAAATAAGCGGCGCTGTGTTCAGATAGTTTACAATTCCAACCCTTATCTTCTTCAATTAGTTTAATTTTACGGCGCAAAGTTAAAGCCCGGAAGGCAAATTAAAGATCATTCATGGAACTGAATTCCCTTACAGCAATTTCCCCAATAGACGGGCGTTACCGCAAGCAACTGCAGCACCTTGATGAATATTTCTCGGAATTCGCGCTGATGAAGTACAGGGTAATGATAGAAGTTGAATATTTTCTTTTCCTGGCCGATAAGAAGTTTTTTTCTGTAAGCAGCCAGGCACGTAACGCGTTGAGAAAGTTGATTGAAGAATTTTCTATTGAAGATGCCAATGAAATAAAAGCTACCGAAGCGATCACCAACCACGACGTGAAAGCCGTTGAATATTTCGTGAAGAAAAGACTTGAGGGAGTTAAAGGCGAACAGCTTAAAGAATGGGTTCATTTCGGGCTCACTTCACAAGACATCAACAATACATCCATTCCACTTTCGTGGAAGCATGCGGTTGAGTTTGAATATCTTCCTGCGTTGCTTAATCTTAACCGCCAGTTAGAAGTGCTTGCCGGCGATTGGAAAGATATTACAATGCTGGCGCGTACGCATGGACAACCGGCCAGCCCTACTGTGCTTGGGAAAGAGATTATGGTTTTTGTTGAAAGGATAGAAAACCAGGTGGAGTTATTTATCCAGGTTCCTTTCTCCGCGAAATTTGGCGGCGCCACCGGTAACTTCAATGCGCATTTTGCAGCGTTTCCCGGTAAAGACTGGGTAAAGTTTGGAAATGATTTTGTTGAAGGTGTGCTTGGCTTGCAACGGCAACAGTACACTACCCAGGTAGAGCACTATGACAATCTCGCCGCCCACTTTGACGCAATGAGGAGGATTAATACAATCCTGGTAGATTTCTGCCGTGATATGTGGACGTATATCTCGATGGATTATTTTAAACAGAAGTTGCGCAAAGGGGAGGTCGGATCGTCTGCGATGCCGCACAAAGTGAACCCGATTGATTTTGAAAATGCGGAGGGAAATCTTGGTATAGCGAATGCGCTGTTTGATCATCTCGCGATGAAGTTGCCGGTGTCGCGATTGCAAAGGGATCTTACCGACTCTACGGTGTTGAGAAATATAGGGGTACCGTTTGCGCATACGATTCTTGCGCTGCGATCGATTGAGAAAGGGCTTGGGAAATTAGTGCTGAATGCTTCGAAGATCTCGGAAGATCTCGATAATAACTGGGCCGTTGTTGCAGAAGCGATTCAAACTATTCTGCGAAGAGAGAATTATCCCGAGCCGTATGAGGCGCTTAAAGAGCTTACACGTGGAAATGCGGATATTAACAAACAGAGCCTGCACGGGTTTATTGATGGGTTAAAGGTTTCTTCTTCGGTGAAAAAGGAGTTGAAGAAGATTAGTCCGCATAATTACAGAGGCGTGAATCTTAAGTTTTAATTTTTAGTTCTTATGGATCTCGCTCGTAAAATTAAACTCGATCCCAGGATTATTCGCGCGCTCGGTATTCAGGAACCATTCGCTCTGCGCGAGATACACAAGATGTCCATCTTTATCCTCAGCAATATTCGCCGGCTTAAACCGGATAAAATCCTGCAGTTTTTTTGGATCGGAGCTGGTTATCCAGCAAGCCTTATAAAACGGTACACTATTAAACTGAAGCGAAGCTCCATACTCATGCAGTAACCTGTATTGAATTACTTCAAACTGCAACTCCCCCACACAACCAATAATTTTTTTATTCCCTCCATGTTGGGTAAACAACTGCGCGACACCCTCATCCGTAAGTTGCAGCAACCCTTTCTCGAGCTGCTTCGTTTTCATCGGATCCTTATTGATAACTTCCTTAAAAATCTCCGGCGAAAACGAGGGAATTCCTGTAAAATAAAAGTCCTCGCCTTCTGTAAGCGTGTCGCCGATTTTAAAGTTTCCCGTGTCGAACAATCCGACCACATCGCCGGGAAAAGCCTGCTCAATCACATCTTTTTCGCGCGCCAAAAAAGTATATGGATTACTGAAGCGGATATCTTTATCGAGGCGCACATGATGAAAGTATTTATTTCGTTCAAACTTGCCCGAGCAAACCCTTAAAAACGCTATCCGATCGCGGTGTTTCGGATCGAGGTTCGCGTGAATTTTAAATACAAATCCACTAAACTTATCTTCTTCTACATTTACCACTCTTGTTGAAGTTTCACGACTGCGTGGCGTCGGGGCAATACGAATAAAAGTATCCAGCATCTCCTTAACTCCAAAATTATTAATGGCGCTGCCAAAAAACACCGGGGCAATCTTTCCCTCCAAATAACCTTCCTCGTTTAATTCACCATATACTCCTTCTATCAACTCAACATCTTCTCTCAATATCTCCGCATCTTTCTCCCCTATCCTGTCATCAAGCAACCGCTGTGTCAGGTCGTTGAAGCTGATAGAATCTTCTTCAGAGGCTTTGGTATTCGCTGTAAAAAGTAACAGGTTTTTATCGAAGAGATTATACACACCTTTAAAATCCTTGCCGCTATTAATCGGCCAGGTCATCGGGTGCAGTGAAATCTTCAGCTCCTTTTCTATTTCTTCGAGCAGGTCGAAACGGTTGCGGCCATCACGGTCCATTTTATTAATGAACACTATTACGGGTGTATCGCGCATCCTGCACACTTCCATCAGGCGGCGCGTTTGTGCTTCTACGCCATTCACACTGTCTATCACCAGGATTACACTATCCACCGCCGTTAGCGTTCGATACGTATCTTCAGCGAAATCCTTGTGACCCGGTGTATCGAGAAGATTGATAAGTATGCCCTTGTATTCGAAGCTCATTACACTCGTAGCCACCGAAATACCTCTCTGCCGCTCGATTTCCATGAAATCGCTCGTAGCGTGTTTTTTAATTTTATTGCTTTTCACGGCACCTGCCGTTTGTATGGCGCCGCCGAATAGTAACAGCTTTTCCGTGAGGGTGGTTTTACCGGCATCAGGGTGCGAAATGATAGCGAATGTTCTTCGTTTATTGATCTCGTTAATGTACTTCATAATTCAAGGCCGCAAAGGTAGCATATGCCGCACATTTTACCCGCCATTTTGGCAAAGTGATGGACTTAAAATCGTATTTTACCCGCGATGAAATCCATTTTCAGCAGAACGGCAATCTGGAACAAAGAACCGGTCCGCTCGCAATCGTCGAGGTACAAGGTTGCGAAGCAGGTGTACCGGTCGAGGATCGGTGTGCAGCAGACGGTTAAGAGTGCCGTTTTTATTGTTATCGGGATTTTTTCAGCGGGGTTTGGACTTAAAAGTTTTCTTCTGCCAAACGATTTCATTGATGGCGGCGCAACAGGCATTTCACTTCTGCTCAGCCGCATTTTTAATACACCCCTACCTATTATCATCATCGCGGTGAATATTCCTTTTATTCTTTTAGGCTACAAACAGATCGGAAATTCGTTTACATTAAGAACGGTTCTTGGCATTTTAGGTCTCGCTTTGTGTCTTGCTGTTGTCGACTATCCGCCTGTAACAAAAGACGAGTTGCTGGTGGCTGTGTTTGGTGGTTTTTTTCTTGGCGCGGGGATTGGCTTTGCGATAAGAGGAGGCGGTGTTTTAGATGGCACCGAGGTGCTGGCGATTTTTATCAGCCGTAAAACGGGGTCAACTATCGGGGATATCATTCTCGTCATCAATATTCTTATCTTTTCCTCTGCGGTTTATTTTCTTGGGCTGGATGCTGCGCTTTATTCGATGCTGACTTATCTCTCTGCTTCGAAAACCGTTGATTTTCTTATAGAGGGTATAGAAGAGTACCTGGGAGTGACTATTATTTCGCGGAAAAATGATGAGATACGACAGATGATCGTTGAAAAACTCGGTCGTGGCGTAACGATTTACAAGAGTACCGGGGGGTTTGGGAAGAAAGGGGTTATCAACCAGGAATCAGAGATTGTGTTTACTGTGGTGACGAGGCTCGAAATTTCGCGGTTGAGGAGTGAGATTGAGAAGATTGATGATGATGCGTTTGTGGTGATGCATAGTATCAAGGATACGAAGGGGGGAATGATTAAGAAGAGGACTTTAAAGGATCATTGAATTGAACCCCCGGTACTACGCGACAGAAAAAAATATGCTTAATTCTTCACGGCGAAAGACGTACCGCAACCGCAGGTCTTGCTCGCATTAGGATTGGAAAAAGTAAATCCCCTTGAATTGAGTCCACCCTGCCAATCTATCTCCATCCCCAGCAGGTAAATTTCATGACCCTTATTCATGATGAAAGTAAATCCATTTATTTCATACACCTCATCGTTCTCCTGCTTCTGATCGAAGCCCAGCACATAGGTCATACCCGAGCATCCACCACCTTTCACGCCCACACGCAGAAAATTGGTTTTGTCGAAGCCTTCGGCCGACATCAACCTGTTCACTTCCTTTATCGCAGAAGCTGTAAAACTTACGGGTACTGTAACTGTAGTTTCCATGACGCAAAGATATAAAAATGAAAGCTTTTGTTTTGTTAACATCATCGCTACATTTGTCTCCAAATTGTCATTCTATGGATACCGGGCAATTGCTTGGCGCACTTCTTATTGCATTTGTATTGGGCGGATCGCTCGCTTATATCTTCTGGAGAGAACGGGCCCGGGCGGCGAGAGAGTTGAAAGAACGGCCGGCTGCAGGCGAAAAGGTTAATCCTGTACAGCTTCAGCTGCAGGCTTATGAAAGACTCATCCTGCTCACTGAACGGATTGCCCTTCCCAACCTGATCAACAGGATTAACCAACCGGGTATTGCGGGTAAAGACATGCAGATGATGCTTACTCATACCATCAAACAGGAATTCGACCACAACATCACGCAGCAGATATATGTAAGCAGCGAAGCATGGGATGCCGTGCGCAACCTTAAGGAGCAGAACATCCATATTATTAACCAGGTTGCTTCTATTCTTCCGCCCGACGTATCAGGAACCGACCTCAACAAGCAACTGCTCGAAATGATCGTGCAGAATCCGAAAATGACGCTTCACAATGTTGTTGCCGAAGTATTAAGCTTCGAAGCAAAAAAGCTGATGCGGCAATAAAGCGCACTACTGATGGATAAACCACTTTACAACGATTCCGGTATAGAGATCAAAAAAGTTTACACCGGTGATTCGCCGTCATATCACGCAATGAACGAGTTGCCCGGGCAATTTCCATTCACGCGCGGCGTGCAGGCCGACATGTATCGCGGTAAGCCCTGGACGATGCGTCAATACGCCGGCTTCAGTACCGCGGAAGAAAGTAACAGGCGGTACCACTACCTGCTTTCGCAGGGAGTAATGGGATTGAGTGTGGCGTTTGACCTTCCCACACAAATCGGTTACAACAGCGACCATGCACTTGCTGAAGGAGAAGTAGGTAAAGTAGGTGTGGCGATCGACAGCATCGAGGATATGCAAACGCTGTTCAGGGGCATCAAACTCGAAGATGTATCCACTTCCATGACGATAAACGCAACCGGTTTTATTCTTCTCGCATTGTATGTGGCGGTTGCAAAACAACAGGGTGCAGATTTGTCGAAGTTGAATGGAACCATTCAGAATGATATTTTGAAAGAATACGCGGCGCGCGGAACATACATCTATCCTCCAAAGCCTTCCATGCGCATCATTACCGACATTTTTGAATGGTGCAGCCGCGAAGTACCGAAGTGGAACACTATCTCCATTTCTGGTTATCATATCCGCGAAGCAGGCAGTACCGCCGTGCAGGAAATTGCTTTTACGCTTAGTAACGGTAAGGCATATGTGAAAGCGGCGCTCGAAAAGGGGCTCGATATTAATGTTTTTGGCAAAAGACTTTCTTTCTTTTTTAATGCGCACAACAACCTGTTCGAAGAAGTAGCAAAGTTCAGGGCGGCAAGGAGGATGTGGGCCAGAATTATGAAGGAACTGGGAGCGACGGATCCAAAGGCAATGATGTTGAGGTTTCATGCGCAGACAGGAGGCAGCACACTCACGGCGCAGCAACCACTAAACAATATTTCACGGGTAACTATACAAACCCTTGCGGCTGTGTTAGGTGGTACTCAATCGCTTCATACTAACGGTTATGATGAAGCGCTAAGCCTGCCCACTGAAGAAGCGGCACGGATAGCATTGCGTACGCAGCAGATCGTTGCTTTTGAAAGTGGTGCAACAGAAACGGTGGACCCGCTGGCAGGGAGCTATTACATTGAATCGCTCACGAACGATGTGGAACGCGAAGCGGTGTCGCTTATTGAAAGAATTGATGCGATGGGTGGAAGCGTTAGTGCGATAGAGCAGGGATTTATCCAGGAAGAAATAGCGCGCAGCGCTTACCAGTTTCAAAAGAAAGTGGAAACGAATGAAAAGATAATTGTGGGGATGAACAGGTTTGTTTCAGAAGAAAAAAATTCTGCGCCTGTTTTCAGGGTTGATGATTCGATACGGCTGGTGCAGTCTGAAAAAATTGAGCGGTTGAAACGACGCCGTGATCCGGCGCGCGTTGACAGCATTCTGCAGACGCTTAACGATTGCGCATCTTCCGACGATAACATCATGCCGGTAGTACTCGAAGCAGTTGAAAATTATATTACACTCGGTGAAATTGCAGATACTTTGAGAGAAGTTTTTGGGGAATACAGATGACGGGCACCGTCGATGACCTTCGGTCACTTCCCCTTCTTCGCCCAATCATCACGAAGAGTGGCTGTTCGGTTGAACACCAGTTTTTCTTTCGTTGAATCTTTGTCGAGATAGAAATATCCTTTTCTTAAAAACTGGTAACGCTCTTCGGCGCTTGCATCCAGTAATCCCGGTTCAGCATAAGCGTTTACAACGTCAAGAGAATGCGGATTGAGATAATCCTTGAAGTCACCATCTTCATTCGAAGGATCTTCAACCTTAAATAATCTGTCGTATAAACGCAACTCAACATTTACCGCATGAGGTACACTCACCCAATGCAAGGTTCCCCTGACATTAATACCGGACGTATCCGCTCCGCTTTTACTTTCAGGAAGGTATGTGCATTTTATTTCCGTTACCTCTCCTTTATTATCTTTAACTACATCATCGCAACGGATAATGTACGCACTTTTCAACCTCACCATTTGTCCCGGTGAAAGCCTGAAATATTTCTTTGGAGGGTTCTCCATGAAATCTTCCCGTTCGATATAAAGTTCTCCGGAAAATTCAATATCACGCGTTCCCGCATTTGGATCTTCAGGATTTTCTTCGCCTTTAATTATTTCTGATTGTCCGGCAGGATAATTAGTTACCGACACCTTCACCGGATCGAATACCACCATCCTGCGCAACGCAATCTTGTTCAGATGTTCGCGGATAAAAAATTCCAGCAACCCGATATCAATAATATTCTCCCTCTTGGCCACACCAATTCTATCGCAAAAATTGCGGATACTTTCCGGCGTATAACCTCTGCGCCTGAAACCGCTTATTGTAGGCATGCGGGGATCATCCCAACCGGTTACATGTTTTTCATTCACCAGTTGTATTAGCTTTCGTTTACTCAACACCGTGTAGTTCAGGTTGAGCCTTGCGAACTCATATTGTTTTGAAGGATATATTTCAAGATTCTCGATAAGCCAATCGTACAGCGGGCGATGCGGAACAAATTCAAGCGTACATATTGAATGCGTAATGTTTTCAATACTGTCACTCTGCCCATGTGCAAAATCGTACATCGGGTAAATCGCCCAGTCGTCGCCGGTGCGGTGATGATGTGTTCGTTTAATCCTGTAGATAATAGGGTCGCGCATGTGCATGTTGGGCGAAGCCATATCGATCTTCGCACGAAGCGTTCTTGATCCATCTTCAAACTCACCCTCTTTCATGCGGCGAAACAAATCGAGATTCTCTTCAACGGTCCTGTTTCTGAATGGGCTTTCCTTACCCGGTTCAGTTGGAGTGCCCTTCAGTTCCGCGATTTGCTCGGAATTCATGTCATCTACATATGCCAGTCCTTTTTTTATCAGCTTTACGGCAAATTCATAAAGGGTGTCGAAATAATCGGAAGCATACAGTTCGTTCTTCCAATCGAATCCGAGCCATTCTACATCCTCCTTAATACTCTCCACATATTCGGTTTCTTCTGTAGAAGGGTTGGTATCGTCGAAGCGAAGGTTGGTGTAGCCTCCGTATTTTTTTGTAAGTCCAAAATTCAGGCAGATGCTCTTCGCATGTCCAATATGCAGGTAACCGTTAGGTTCGGGGGGGAAGCGCGTAATAATTTGTGTGTACTTTCCTGCCTTTAGGTCCTCTTCAATAATTTCTTCTAAAAAATTAAGACTTTTTTCGTCACTCATACTGCCTGTTTATTGGGCAACGAAGATACAAACAGTATATTTACAATGAAAAACGATCAAGGTATGGGACTACTCACTCCAAAGAATAATAAAGGCGGAAAGAAAAATAATAAGCAGAAAGGTGGCGCCTCGGCGCAGGGTTCTCAATTTATGAAACAGAACTCCAAACCTTCCGGCATTACCAAGAAACCGGTGAAAACCGGGGGCGCAAGAGGAAGCTAAACCGTGATTTATAAAATCATTCAACCATCCTCTCATTTACAACAATTTGTAAAAGACTATTTGTTGTTGCATTTTGTATTCGAAAAAAATGCACCGCCGCCTGTAAAACCTTTTCCGGCAAGTACACTGCAATGCCTGGTTTTTTATGTGAAGGGCGATGTAACGGCATATGATCCATCTGCACGTATCACTACCACCTTTCCCGGGACAGCTATCAATGGTTCAATAACATCAAGACTCGACTTTAGCGTATCGCACGATTGCCTGTTGTTATCAATAGCCTTTCACCCGTACGCTTTATCGAAATTTCTACACATGCCGCTGACTGAATTCGTGAACGAAAGAGTGGATGCAGAAGCAATCCTGAATCCTGAAATACACCAGGTGCGGGAGCAAATGGCAAATGCGCCCGGCTACGAAAGCATTGTACAAATTGCCGAAAAATACCTTTGGAAGCGCATACAAAACCTAAAAGACGACTTTCATCCAATTGATAACGTTGCTCGCCTGATGTCGGAAAATAGGGCTGGCTTAAGTGTCGAAAAGATGGCGCGCCTTGCCTGTTTGTCAACCAGCCAGTTTGAGCGCAGATTTGTGCAATTGACAGGCATCACTCCAAGACTCTATATGCGCATCAATCGCTTTCATAAAGCTTATCAACTTAAAGACCAGAATCCCGGGATGGATTGGCTGCGGATAGCCGTTGAATCAGGTTATCACGACTACCAGCATCTGGCAAAAGACTTCAAACAATTTTCGAACGTTACCCCACCCTCCCTACTGAATGCGCAGGCACAATCGCCGGAAAGAATTTTAGGCATAGCCTGAAAGTTGCGGATTTTTTACCACCAACGCAGCATTGCGACAATCTATTTTTGTTCTGTATTCATCAACACTAAGGTTACGTTATGAAACGTCGCAATTTTCTTCATGGTACATTAACTGCATTGGCTATCCCAGGGATCACTGTGCCTGCATATCCACGATATCTACCGCCTAAAAAGGCTTTCAAGGTAAACTCATTGGAAACGCGGTACAAGGAAAAAATAATAATAACCGGAGCACCGATCGATTTCAAACTATTGAGCAACGACACAGAAGATCGTTTATCAGTCTTTATCAGCACCAACAACAGAAAAGGATTTGGTCCGCCGTTGCACCTGCATCATTCTTTCGATGAGTTCTTTTGCGTCCTGGAAGGCGAATTCCTGTTTCAATTAGACGATGAAGTTCTTTCCCTGAACAATGGCGACACGTTATTCATTCCCCGCGAAGTGAAACATTGCTTTAACTATAATGGTAAAACATCCGGCACTCTGCTGGTGGGTATTTCACCTGCCAAAGGAATGGAGAAATATTTTTCGGAGATGGGTAAATTGTTGACCACACAAGGCATTCCCGACATGGCAGCCATACATGAGCTGTTTAAATCATACGACTCCGAACTGCTGGGCCCCCCAATGAAATAATTAAGAACTACAACAGGTTTACTCAAAAATCTTTTCTATCCTGGTCAGCCTACCCTGCTCATCGCAGCCTTCAATCACAATCCTGAAGCGTTTTGTAACATCGTTGTTGTAAAAGGTAAATAACTGTCTTCGGGTAGTCTTGTCAGTTAGTACAAACGGGTTCCAGTACAACGTAGCGCGGTAATCGCCTTCAGTGTGGCGCTCATCATATTTTGAGTAATCGGGCGAATAGAATTCTTTGTAAGAATTATATCCCGGGATACTTGCAAAGTCAAGACCCTTTACATCGGGATTGTAAACGTTCGTTCCTTTCTTCGTGTACACCGCTATCGCACCACCAGCGCCACCGCCCGATGATCCGAAGAACGGCGGACGAAACACTTTAATATATGCAACATCGGCCATGTTGAGGTTCTGGATAAAGGAAACATCCGATTGCATTTCGTTAAGGTACAATTGCGGCACACTTCCACGCCACGACATCTGCGCCTGTGTGCCCATGCCGGTAATCTGCAGGCCAGCAACCCTTCCCTGCAAATAATTCAACACCGACATAGCTCCCTGGGCCGATATGTCGTCGCTCACATCGAAACTATATGCGTCGCCGCCGGCAAATAACCCGGTAGCATATTGCTCGTCGAGGATTTGCGTTTTCGACTTCTGCCGCGCGGTTACAGTAACACTTTCAAGCGTTTGTACCTTTCTGCGCGCATCGAGCACGGCCATGTTTTTTTCAGACAGCGCAATATTGCCTGCCAATATTTCTTTCGGCGGCATTATCGACCGGTAAACAAGATTAGTATCGTACTTTAAACTGAATGGGCCCTTCAGTAAATTATTCCTGATGTCGAAATTCGCGCGCGATGTGAGAATTTTGTCTTTATCGTTGTTGAACTGATAATACAATTTCGCTGTGTCAAAAAACAGTAACCCGGAAATAGAAAATGTTCCGTCGTTACTAACAGGTACCTGCAAAAATTCCTGCCGCTTGTTTACTTCCAGGATTGCAGTTAATTCTTTATTGATTAACTCCGTTTTATTGAGGCCATTTATTTTCCCATTTACCACCATGTAATCCGCGGGCTGGTGTGGTGTGGCAGGAAATTTTCCGGCGAGTACTTCTTCCCATTTAAACCTTCTCCAACCATTGGTCATCATAACAAGGTCGAGGTGATTTCTTACAGAATCCGCCTCGCTTGAAAAGTAATATGCCGGGTTGTGTACATATCCTTTTATATCGCTGGTGAGAAGTACATTGGAATAGATATCGTCTTCTCCTTCAACATGCGGGTTGAGTGTGGCATCCGTAACCGATATGGATAAATTGGTACGGATGGTGTCGGGAACGTCGACCTGTATTACATTCTTCTTTCTTTTCTCGAACGATTTCAGCGGACCATTCAGATCGGTGATAAAATAATAATCCTGCTTGTTTACGAATACAATTCTTTCGGCAAGCGGTTTTTTATCTGGTGAGAAAATCGTCAGCTGCAGAATTCCCGCAGGAAGGTTTTCTATAGGAATTACGCCACCAACTGTTGGACCTTTTGAAACATTTGCATTGGCCATGTATACCATCTGCTGCTGTATCTGTCCTACAATCGTAACTGTCGGGTAAGGACTTTCCCCTTCGGGCCGTGATATCATAAAACGCACACCCGACGCATCCTGCGTAACAGTCAATGCAAATCCATTCTTCCGCGCGTCAGGTAAAGGAGTTACCTGCGCTTTTCCTGACGCATCTTTCCAGCTTGCCTTATACTGCTCATTCGAAGCCGGCTTAAGCGTAAAAAAGCCCATGCCATTGTGCATGGTCGAAAATTTTACAACGGATGTTCCCTTGCTGTCGAGTATGTCGCCGCTCACTTTATATGGCAGTCCGCGAATATCCGTTGCCTTAAACGCCACACGCGATTCTACACCCTGCACCATGTCACCTCCCTCGGGAAAAAACTGAAGAAAATTTTTAGGAGCGCTTTTCTTTACTGTTGCAGGTTTTTCCTGTATTACAGGAATGGCTTTTACATACAAAAATGAAGAATCGAAATTGAGCATCCAATCGGTATACGCTTTTATATATACGTGCGATGAAGTGAGGTTTGCAGGCAGATCGAACGATGCGGCAGCGCTCGACACTTCAACAGGAGCTATTTTTCTATCGATGATTTTTCCTTTGTCATCTATAAGATCCGCGTAAACAGTTTTACTGATCAGCGACGGCATATTCGCCGCGAAAATGTACACCTTGAACCAGATAGTTTCGCCGGGATTATAAAACGACCTGTCGAAATGCAGGTAAAGTTTCTCCTGCGGATAGCGCGTATCCAGCGTGTTCAGTACAGTATCATATTGGGCGCGGGCGACGGAAAAAAAAGCCGTGACCATCACCACCAGCGAAATACACAAGATCCTTTTCCCTGAAAATCTATTCATGCAGCTAAGATAATTGCTTTCTCTCACCGAATACCATGCTTCCAATCCGTACCATATTACTACCTGCCTTTAACGCCAGTTTGTAATCGGCACTCATACCCATGGAAAGATATTTAAAATGAAAGTTTGGAGTTTGAACGTGTAAATATTTATCGTAAAGCACCGACAGGTATTTCATTTCTGCCGCCACCACGGCCGACTCATCTGTGAGCGTAGCCATTCCCATCAGTCCCGATACCATAATATGATTCATCTCATTCATTTCGGCGGCATGTGTTATACCTGTTACCATTTCATCGAGCTCTTCTTCGCTCAACCCGAATTTGGTGTCTTCCTTTGCGATATGCACCTGCAGCAGGCAATTAATTTTCCTTCCAATCTTTTTTCCCTGCCTGTCTATCTCCATTAATAATTTAAAGCTGTCAACGCTTTGAATCATGTGAATAAACGGCGCGATGTATTTTATTTTGTTCGACTGCAGGTGACCGATAAAATGCCAGTTGATGTCGGGAGGAAGCTGAACGTGTTTTTCAATGAGCTCCTGCACGTAGTTTTCTCCGAAATCAAGGTGCCCGAAATTATAAAGATGGCGGATGCTGCTGACAGGTTGCAACTTCGACACAGCAACAAGGGTTGTGTTGCTTCCGAGAGAATCTTTGAATTGCCGGTACTGTTCACTGTTCATAGGGGCAAAGTTAAGTATTAGGAAAAACCGGCCGCTTAGTGATCGATCACCGCCCTGCTGATTACCATACGCTGTACTTCACTCGTTCCCTCGTAAATCTGGGTAATTTTTGCGTCGCGCATAAGTCGCTCGACGTGATATTCTTTAACATATCCATAACCTCCATGAATTTGTACAGCTTCCACTGTTGCCCACATCGCGGTTTCAGATGAAAATACTTTCGCCATCGAAGAACTTACCGAGTAATCCTGGTTATTATCCTTATCCCACGCAGCCTTCAGGCATAGTAACCGCGATGCATCGATGCGCGTTGCCATATCGGCGAGCTTAAATTGAATTGCCTGGTGCATGTTGATTGGTTTGCCGAACGCGTATCGCTCCTGCGAATATTTCAAGGCAAGTTCATACGCTCCCGCCGCAATTCCCAATGCCTGGGCCGCGATGCCAATCCGGCCGCCCGCGAGTGCTTTCATTGCGAATACAAAACCAAATCCATCTTCCCCTATCCTGTTCTCTTTCGGCACTTTTACATTTTCAAAAATTATCGAATGCGTATCGCTGGCGCGAATACCCATTTTATTTTCCTTGCTACCAACAGTAACACCGGGCCAATTTTTTTCAACTATCAGTGCATTGATTCCTTTGCTTCCTTTTTTTGCATCGGTTTGTGCCATCACGATATATACGGATGCAGTACCGCCATTGGTGATCCAGTTTTTTGTTCCGTTCAGGAGGTAATGGTCGCCCATCTCAATGGCAGTGGTTCGCTGCGACGTTGCATCGCTTCCAGCCTCGGGTTCGCTCAGTAAAAAAGCGCCGATAAATAATTTATCGTTCACGATGCCGCGCGCAAGCGGCGCGAGATATTTTTGTTTCTGCTCTTCGGTACAATATTGTTCGAGCCCCCAGCACACAAGCGAATTGTTTACGCTCATGCAAACGCTTACGCTTGCATCTATCTTACTAATTTCTTCCATTGCCAATACGTAGCTAACGGTATCGAGACCTGCACCACCATATTTCGGATCCACCATCATACCCATAAAACCAAGCGATGCGAGTTTTTTCACCTGGTCGTAAGGAAATTGCTGACGTTCGTCTCTTTCAATTACTCCGGGTAAACATTCGTTTACCGCGAAATCTTTCGCGGCTTTGCGAATCATTTGCTGTTCTTCGGTAAAATCGAAAAGCATACGGTTTCAGGATTTTGTATTGAATGCAGCAAAAATATACGTTTTTCTACAGGAACTAACAATTGTTAGCGGAGCCTGTTTTTTCGCCCCTGCTTTATCTGCGAAACAATTGTCCCAAAACTGCTAATTTCGCTTCGCTTTTTAACTGTAAATCAATTTTATGAACCTTCACGAATACCAGGCAAAGGAATTACTCAAAAGATATAATGTACCAGTGCAGGAGGGCATCCCTGTGGATACTCCGCAGGCAGCGGAAGAAGCATATAAAAACCTGAAGGTTCAGTTCGGGAACAGCTTTGCCGTAGTAAAAGCCCAGATTCATGCCGGCGGCCGTGGTAAGGGGAAAATCAGGGGCACGGAGCAACGCGGTGTGGCGGTAGGCAAAAGCAGTGAACAGATCAAGGAGATAGCCGGCAATATTCTCGGTGGTACCCTCGTAACCATTCAAACGGGCGAAGCCGGTAAACTGGTAAACAAAGTGCTCGTTGCGCAGGATGTGTACTACCAGGGACCAAACCCGGTAAAGGAATTCTATCTTTCTATCCTCCTCGACCGCACAAAAGCGTGCAACGTGATTATGTACAGCACAGAGGGAGGGATGGACATTGAAGAAGTAGCACACAAAACACCCGATAAGATTTTTAAAGAATGGGTTCACCCTTCAGGCATGCTCCAACCTTTCCAGGCCAGGAAGATTGCGTTTAATCTCGGTCTTTCCGGGGAAGCATTTAAAAACTGCGTGAAGTTTGTAATGAATCTTTATAGCGCCTATGTAGCGCTTGATTGCAGCATGCTGGAAATTAACCCTCTCTTTAAAACAGCTGATGAAAAAATCCTGGCGGTAGACTGCAAGATGAACCTCGACGACAACGCGCTGATGCGTCATGCCGACCTCGAAGCATTGAGAGACGTGAGCGAAGAGGATCCGACGGAAGTACAAGCCGCGAAATTCAACCTCAATTTCGTGAAGCTTGATGGTAACGTAGGATGTATGGTGAACGGCGCAGGTCTCGCTATGGCAACGATGGATATGATAAAGCTGAATGGTGGTGAACCGGCGAACTTTCTTGATGTAGGTGGAACCGCCAATGCACAAACTGTTGAGGCCGGATTCAGGATCATATTAAAAGATCCGAAAGTAAAAGCAATACTCATCAATATCTTCGGAGGAATAGTTCGCTGCGACAGGGTGGCGCAGGGTGTTATTGACGCCTATAAAAATATTGGCAACATAAATGTACCTATCATCGTAAGGTTGCAGGGCACCAATGCGGAAGAAGCGAAAAAACTGATTGAAGAAAGTGGGTTGAAAGTTCAATCTGCAATTTTACTCAGCGAAGCAGCTGCACTTGTTAATAAAGCAGTTTCACAGAACTAACCAAAAGTTTCATGGGTATGGAAAAAACGGGCCGTGATAATAACGGACAAACTAAAAATTTATTGGCCGGTCAATATGGAATTTGAAAGGATCGCCGATAAAAAAAGATTGCGGTTTATTACGAGTGCTATCATCCAAAACATTCCCATTACAGGACAAATTCTCGACGTTGGTTGTGGCAATGGCATCATCAGTCGCGCAATCGGTGTTCTCGGATATCCTGTTACAGGAATTGATTCAAGTGAAAAAGCAATTGAGGCCGCGCGCGCCGCGAATAATCTTCCGAACGTAAATTTTATGGTAGTTGGTGCAGGAGAAATCTCTATGCCCCCGGGAAAGTACGCTGCAATAATTTGCAGCGAAGTGCTCGAACATCTTCACAAACCCGGCCACTTACTTTTAAAGCTACATAAATCACTGCGCGACGATGGTATTTTAATCGTGACTGTGCCAAACGGCAGAGGACCACGGGAACTTTTTGTTACACGACCCGTTCAATTTCTGCAGCGTAAAAATCTTACGCGGAATATGATCAGCAGTGTCAAAAAAATGCTGGGTTACAAGGGAACCACCGTGCAATCCAGTGCCGATGATCTTACCCACATACAGTTTTTCACTTACTCAAAGCTTACACGTCTTGCGTGGGCGCATAATTTCAGAATACAGAAAACGATGAAAAGCAACTTCATCGAACAGGTGTTTCCTTTTTCACTCCTCTTCAGGCGCAGCGTCTTTCTCCAAAAGCTCGATTGCTGGATCGCCGACCTGCTACCCCGCATTTTCGCCAGCGGCTTTATGACTGTGTGGAGAAAATATTAGAATGTTCTATGATACGTTTGGCATCATTTTTATACTCTTCTTAATACTAATCATTCTATCATGAACGTTATAAAACAGTAATAATCCCTTATGAAAAACGCCGGCACCGCTTTCCTCGCAGTCACATTGTTTTCCTACGTTGTTCTTTACGGATTAATCGCATTGCTCAGTTGATTTTCCCCTCGTAAGCTTTCACTTCGTAGATACCGCTGAACAGGTAGATCGTACCTGTGGCCACTTCTTCGCATTGATACCGTTTGCGGAGTTTTTTTCCTTTTCTGAATATCTGGCCCTTTCCTGCGTCGAATAACCGCCCCTCTCCTATATCTTCCACCATCACCGTTCCGTTGCTATTTGCGTCGTACTTTTTCAGAGCGCGCATCAGCGTTTCGTCGGAGCAACTGCTTGCGGGAAGGTTATGGAGCGATTTAGTGAGAAAGTACAGCAGGTCGTTCGGAAAAATTTCGGGTGTCAGGAAATCTTTCAGCATGGTGCCGTAGATGTGTTTCCATTCTTTGCCGTGCGGATCTACCCTGTTTTTATACTGTGTGAAAGTAACCAGGTGTGCGAGCTCGTGTATAAGTGTAATGAGAAAGCTGTATTTGTTGAGATTTCCGTTGACGCTGATCCGGTGGTTGTTGTACGACGTGGCGTGCCGGTAATCGCCGAGAACGGACTTGCGCTCCCTCGTTACAGTAAGATGTACCCTGTGTAAGTTGAGGTAGTCGAGAACCAGCCTGGCCGCCTTTTCAGGAATGTACTTTTTTATCGCCTCAAGTGGTGCTTCTGTCTTTGGCATACCGGTCCTTCCTGCTAAGTTTCATGATGATGGAAATTTCCAGAAAAGTGTACACGAAATATAGGAACATGCAGCCGAATATTGCGCCTTTGCTTACGCCTTTCTTTGCCGCCATAATGTAGATGACCGCGGCAAAAAGACAAATGAGCATTTTAGCGAACATGCCGCCATAAATCATTCTCATGAAACCGTAGACATTGTTATTCCCCAGCGACCGCGCAAAAAGCAGAAATGAAATTGTGGTTGCGATAAATAAAATAGCATTCCCAACGATCATCACCGTTTTATCCATTTGCCACAAAAAGCTGAGGTCAGGAACTACGGCCAGTATGATTGTGGTAACAATAAAAACGACGATAACCGGTGAGAAGGCCCTGATCAATTTCATTTCAAAGAGAAAGTGGTATCAGCCACCACCGATTTTTCGCTCCTGGTTTCGTTAACGGAATTGCTCGATTTGGGCTTTTCTGACGAAGCTGTGGTCATATGGCACTGTCCATTGAAATTGGCGTTTGTTTCTATCTGCAATTTCGCGGCGTGGATATTGCCCGTAACGTTGCTGCCTCCTTTGAGCTGCAAAAGTTCTTTTACCTTGATGGTTCCATTAATTTTGCCCATGATGTCGGCCTGCTGACCCACAATGTCGCCCTCAACTACTCCGTTGGCGCCTATTACCACTTTGGCGGTGGAGTTGATATTGCCCTGCAGGGTGCCGTCGATGCGGATGTCGCCGCTGGAGCTGATGTCGCCTTTGAGGGTTGTGCCTGCGGCGATAATGCTTGCACCTGATGGTTGTGCAGGTGCGTCGTAAGAAACTTCGGATTTAGACTTATGGTTAAACATGGCTGTTAGTTTTAGTCTTCAAGATTATCAGATTTAGGAACTTCAACTTGTGTTGTATCGAGCTGTAATGGCGAATTACCCTGCAGTACATTCCTGATATTGTCCAGGTATTGCTCTTTGTATCGTACAGCCTGTTCCAATGAATCGGTTTTGAGCTTAAGGTCCCGCAACTCTTTGGTCGCGTTAATGTCGCCATAGCCCGGAATATACAAACGCAGTGGTGTGAACACTATCAAAGCTACCGTAAGGCCAGTCAAAACTACAAAAATGGTGCTAAGTGTAATATATACGCTCAGCCTCGACAGTTTAAACGTTACAACTTCCTCGTAAGTATCATCGTTCATTACCACCAGCCGGTACCGGTTCTGGAGGCGTTTTAAGGTTGAATTGGCATCGAATTTGGCCATATCAGGCAGATCAGGGATTAAAGGTAGTTGTTACAGGAAAATAGGGAATATTTTAAAATAAAATTCATTATTATCAGTTATTAAGAACTTAGTTTGCGCCGGTAATGTTTAAGGTATCTTTCCAGACATTGTTGATTTCCCTGCTGGTATTCCTATGTTTCCCGGATGCTTATGCCCAGCCTGTACTCCCCTCAGACCTCAAGAAACCTGAAAAATATGAAAACCGCAAGCTTGGAGCGGAAAAATCAGCAGAGAAGAAATTTAAGGGTCCCCGCAAGTTCATCCAGAACACGGTAACTCATTACAACTGGTATTTCAACGCCAACAATAAACTTGACCAGGTAATCGAGAGAGCGAAACTGGCGCACCGCGACGATTACGGCCAGCTCCTCACGTTTTACAATTACACACTCGAAAAAACTTCCGCCGAACAAACAGAACTCGATTCGGTCATTTACAAGGCAAATACGGGCATTCTTACCCACGACCTGCGCAATTCATGGATAGATAACCTGTATATGCTGATGGGAAAAGCATATTACTTCAGGAACGATCTTGATTCGGCTTATCTCACTTTCCAGTACATCAATTACGCGTTTTCGAAAAAGGAACCCGACGGATATGATATTCCGATAGGCAGTAATGCGTCGGAAGGTAATAACGCGCTTTCGGTGTCGAGCAAAGAAAATAACAGTCTTGTCAACCGGGCCCTTACCACCCCGCCGAGCCGCAATGAATCTTTCATCTGGCAGATAAAAACCTATATCGCACGCGACAGGATGCCCGAAGCCGTGAGCCTGATACAGACGCTTAAAAACGACAGGCTGTTCCCGGAGCGCCTTCAAACCGATCTCGACGAAGTGCAGGCGCTATACTTCTACCAGCAGGAAAATTATGACAGCGCCGCGTATTATCTCGAAAGGGCATTGGGCAATGCCGGGAACCGGCAGGAAGCTTCAAGGTGGGAGTACCTGATCGCCCAGTTGTATGAGCTCGCGAAAAAACCATCGCGTGCGGTTGAGTTTTACGACCGCGCGAAAAAACGCACGCTCGATCCGGTTCTTGAAGTGTACGCGATACTTAATTCCATCAAACAGAACAAAGGCGATTCGGCTGCTATCAAAGAAAATATTGAGGCGCTCCGCAAAATGGGGCGCAGGGACCTTTACACCAAGTACCGCGATATCATTTACTACACAGCAGCACAGATAGAACTTGAACGGAATAACATTCCGGGAGCGAAGGAAATGCTGTTGAAGTCCACAAAAGCTACCACGCAGGAAAATGCGGCACAGAGAAGCCGGTCGTTCCTGATGCTCGCCGACCTGTTTTACAACGAGCACGATTATGTTTCTGCAAAACGATATTACGACTCGATCAACAACAACGATCCGGGTGTACCTGATCCCGTCGCGCTGGACGTTAAAAAACAGGTGTTGTCGCAGATTGTTCTTCAACTCGAAATAATTGACCGGCAGGACAGTTTGCAAAGGATTGCAGCGATGCCGGAAGCGGAACGCGCTGCGTACATCAGGAAACTGGTGAGAACACTAAGAAGAAGGCAGGGACTGAAAGAAGAAGAGCAACCAGGCAACGCAGCTGTTGGTTTGGGTGATAGAGATAAACCGCCTCCCGATCTTTTTGGTTCAACCAATGAGAAGGGCGACTGGTATTTCAGCAATGCTTCATTAAAGTCGAAAGGTTTTACAGCTTTCAGGCAAAAATGGGGCAACAGGCCGAATGTCGACAACTGGCGAAGGCAGTCGCTTATTTCGGATCAGTCGGGTGCATCGGGGCCGCGTAATCCACGTAACCTGGTGGGCGACGCCGGTGGTTCAGATAGCGCCGCGATGGTGGCAGATTTAAGTTATGAAGGCTTGCTTGCTAACCTTCCACTGACAGATGCAAAACGTGAATTGTCGCATGATTCGATTGAGAATGCCATGGTTGATCTTGGTGTGCTTTACGTAGACAAGCTTGAAGAATACAAGGTTGCGATTGATACGCTTGAAAGTTTCCTGGATTTGTTTGCTTACAGTAACCGCAGGCCCGAAGCGTTGTATTACCTGTATTATGCCTATCAG
>JAEUVS010000010.1 GCA_016786745.1 Chitinophagaceae bacterium
CGACCCATTGGTCATATAAAACATTTTGTTGATGATCATTATCGCCAGCTGGTAGTCGTAGTTATTTTTGTATTTGTGGATATCAAATGTCCAGCTGTATTTTTTGAAAGCATCCAGCAAGGGTACAAAATCGTAACCCGTGGGCACGTACAGTTTGGTTACGTTGCGGCATCCGAGTCCGAAATACAGGTACACGTCATCGGCAAGCGCCTCCAGTTCGGTTGATGTTTCGTTTCCATCCAGGATCGCCGCCGAGGTACGGTTGCGCCGGATGATGTGCGGAAACCTGCTGAAATAGTACTCGAAATACCTCGACGAATTGTTACTGCCGGTCGCGATGTATGCGTCGCAGCCTTTTAACTGGTCGGCGAGGGAAAAATACTTGCCGGCGGCCGGTTCCCACTCTTTAAGCTTGTTTATAATATGTGCGATCAGCGTAAAATCCTTCGACGAAGGCTTGATTACCTGGTGATGTCCTGAGAGAAATACTGCGAGAAAGTCATGAAAACCTGCCAGCGGAATATTCCCGGCCATCACGATGCCTACATTTTTGGGTGAAGGCGTGTCAGCGGGAATGTCATATTTTCTTATGAGGGCGTCGAGGTTTTTTCTATCCAGGTATTCCGAGGCAATATGATCGAGCTGGTAGTTGATAAAAGCGGGAACAAACCAGGGATTTTCCATTTCCGCCTTCTCTTTCGCATTGTTCCACCCTGCATCGTCCGATGAAATGTACATTCGCAGCCTTTCCAGCAATTCAACTCGTTGCTCTACATTCATTTCTTATATTTGTTGTGCAAAATTAAACGGAATCAATTCATAAAAATCCGTAGACATCATGGCCATAAAAATAACAGACGAATGTATTAACTGCGGTGCATGCGAGCCCGAATGCCCCAACAACGCGATCTATGAAGGAGGAGTGGAATGGGCGATAGCTGACGGAACAACGGTAAAAGGAACTTACGTGTTGATGGACGGCACGATAGTCGAAGCCGATCAGCGTCAGACACCAATATCGAACGATACTTATTACATCGTTCCGAATAAATGTACAGAATGCCAGGGTTTTCACGAAGAGCCACAGTGCGCTGCTGTTTGCCCCGTAGATTGCTGTGTGCCTGATGAAATGTATCGCGAAACGGTAGACGAGCTACTGGCCAAAAAAGAAAAATTACATATCTGACCATGGCTGTAAAACCAGTCATTGCCTTTGTGACAGGCGGATATTCTTCAGAAGCGGTTGTATCCTATCAAAGTGCAATAACCATTGAAAAAAACCTCGACACCGACAGGTTCAACATCTACAAGATAGATGTGCGGCCCGAAGGTTGGGTGTATGAATATGAAAATGGAAAAGTGCAGGTAGACCGCGATGATTTTTCCATCTGCATCTTCGGCAAAAAAATCTGGTTCGACGCGGTGTTCATCGGTATTCACGGCACGCCTGGTGAAGACGGCAAGCTGCAGGGCTATTTCGATCTTCACAACATTCCCTACACTTCGTGCGACGCCGCCACTTCAGCCATCACTTTCAACAAACGTTATACTATCGCTGTTGCAGCGCTTGCAGGTATTAACACAGCGAAATCGCTTCACTTTTTTTCCGAATCAAAACCTTCGCCAACCGACATCACGAGCAGGTTGAAATTGCCTGTGTTTGTAAAACCCAACAATGGTGGTTCAAGTATCGGGATGAGTAAAGTGAACGAAGAAAAAGATCTTGCCGTCGCAATTGAAAAAGCTTTCAAAGAAGATACACAGGTGCTGGTAGAAGAATTTATTTCAGGGCGTGAATTTACTGTTGGTGTGTACCGCAGTCCGAAAGGAATTACGGTTTTGCCGATTACCGAAGTGATTACACAAAATGACTTCTTCGACTTTGAAGCGAAATATAAAGGAAAGAGTGAAGAAATTACTCCCGCGCGCATACCTGACGACGTTACGGAAAGCATCCGTACTGCTGCGCGCAGAGTTTTCGAGGTGTTCAATTGCAGGGGAGTGGTAAGGATAGACTTCATTTTTAACGAAGAATTAAAAAAGCCGTTTCTTCTCGAAATAAACACCGTACCCGGTCAGAGTGAGGCCAGTATAATACCTCAGCAGGTAAGGGCGATGGGACTTTCCCTTAGGGAATTTTACACGTCGCTGATAGAAGACGCTCTCTCGAGGAAACACAAATAATTCTTTATTACATTTGAAGCCATGTTTAAGTTCATAACCGCAAAGCCGCTGTGGGTAAATATCCTGTTCGCTTTGGTGCTGGTTTTTATTCTGCTTTTCCTCTGTCTTTTGTCGCTCGATTTTTTTACGCGTCACGGTAAAACGCTTACGGTTCCTGCCGTTATGAATATGCCTTTCAGCCAGGCTGAAAAAATTTTGAAGGACCAGGGGTTTGATATCGAAATACAGGATTCAACATATTCGGATACTGCCGGTCCGCTTTCTGTTCTGAGACAGTTTCCTGAAGCTGACGCAGTGGTGAAAGCTAACCGCACCGTTTATCTTACTATCAATCGCGCGGTGGCGCCATCGGTGGAAATGCCTAATCTTGAAGGTATGAGTTTGAGAACCGCCCAGATGGTGTTGAAGCAATATGGATTGAAAGTGAAAGACACGGTGTTCAGACCGGATTTTGCGAAGAACGCGGTGCTTGAGCAACAGTATAACGACGAGCGGATAAAACCCGGGACGAAGATTGCGATGGGTAGTGGGATTACGCTGGTTCTTGGCAGTGGATTGGGGCAGCAGGAGTTTAATGTTCCGGATTTATATTCTCTTTCGTATGCAGAGGCGTTGATGGTGCTGCAGAGTGCGGGGCTTAGCGCGGGTGTGGTGGTTGCCGATCCGAATGTGAAGGATACTTCTAATGCGTATGTGTACCGGCAGGATCCTGAGCGGTTTTCTTATGATGGCACGTATAACAGGATCAGGCCCGGCCAGCAGATAGACCTTTTTTTAAGCAGCCAGAAACCTGTGCGCGCTGTTGATAGCGCACAGCAACAGTAGATTAAACCACGCGACACTAATTAAAAAAATATTTCTCCCGTAATCATGGAAAACATCTCAGTAGAAGAAGTAAGATCACGCTTGCAAGCCGGCGAAAACCTCCACCTGGTCGACGTTCGCGAACCCGACGAAAACGCCCAGTTTAACATCGGCGGCATCGTTCTCCCCCTCGAAAAAATTACCAATTTCGAATTCGGCGACATCGAAGAACTAAAGGACGAAGAATTAATATTTTACTGCCGCACCGGCAACCGCAGCACCCAGGCCTGCCTTTTTTTAGAAACCACCGGTTTCACCAACGTAAAAAACCTCGCCGGCGGCATGGTAGGCTGGCAACACTCTACAAACCCACATTCACCCCAAACATGAAATTAATTCCTGCCATCGGGAAGTAGTAATTATCAGAAACTGTTTGGCCTTCACTCACGTAACTGTAAGTATATCCATTCGCTTCATACAAATGATCAAACACGTTATTTACCTGTAAAATAAATTCAGTACTCTTAAATAGTTTAGTTTTCAAAGCATACGATATCCTCGCATCCTGAACAAAGAACGCATCAAGACTTCTTTCTTTTGAAGAAGTATTATCAAGATACTGCCGGCCTACATACTTAGACATCAGGCTAACCTCTCCATTCTTAAATGGCTTGATATTAACCGAGGCCCCTCCAACAACAGAAGGAGAAAACGCAATATTACTTGAAGAATAAGTAACCGGCTTCTGCCCCCCATTATCCCAATCATCAAAATATGCAGTAAAATTTTTCACCTTGTTACGACTCAAAGAAACATTCCCGCCGGCATTAATCCACTGCGCAATATCCACACTCGCCTGCAACTCCAAACCCGCACGATAACTATCAGGAATATTCACCCTGGTATAAGCGCCCACATCATTAATTTTACCGGTGGGCACCAACTGATCCTTGTAATTCATATAATACACATTTGCACTCCACGAAAACCTGCTCAGTCTTTTTTCTATTCCCACCTCCACATCGTGCATTTTCTCAGGACGCGGCTGTTGACTCAGACCCGCTTCAAAATCGTCCCTGTTTGGCTCTTTTGTGGCATACGAATAGGACGCAAACATTCGTAATCCACCAGTAGTGTAAGTAACTCCGCCCCTGGGATTCACAAAATCGTATTTATTGTGTACTATCAAACCCGGGTTGTCGCGGAAGCCATCAAGATCATAATTCACGTTCCGGTACTGAACATCTCCAAACAATTCTACCCCGGCGCCAACACGACGCGAATATTTCGCATATACATTAACGTCAGCTTTATCGGCACGCAGATCATACCAGCGGTAATTCACCGGAAACCCCACCTGCGCCCACGTGACTTCTCCGAAATGCTTTCCATCATACTTGCTCCATCCTCCACCTGCGGTAAAAGTTCCATTGTTATGTTTTACCTGTAACGACAAAACCTGGCCATAGAAATTGTTGTCGAGCCACAACTGCCTGACAAGGTCGGTTTGAGCGATCGTGTCGTTGCCTGCAACAAAATCACTCAAACCATAGTCTGAGAACGACTCATCTGCCTTGTAGTTTTCATAGTAACCGCGGCCCTGGGTAAGAAACAGCGCCGTGTTGAATTCGATTCTATCATTGAAACGGTGATTGAAAAAAAGCTGGTAGTGATCCTGCTGGTAATTGTCAGTTTCGTTATCATACGGTTCACCAGGTTTTTCCATTCCGGAATAATTTATTTTCCTGTTTGTAGTCAAATCTTCAGCAGTAATGCCGTTCCACGCCTGGTAAGTTTTCTCTTTTCCCGACATCACATTCAACCGTATGGAAGAATTTGTAGTGAGATAAGCGCCGGAAACATAGAATGAGTGCAGGTCGGTTGTTGCCCTGTCAATATAGCCGTCACTCGAAATTTTAGACAGCCGTGCATCGAACGTAAAGTGCTCATCAATTAGTCCCGTTCCTCCTTTCACTGTATGTTTCCACGTATTGAACGATCCCACTGCATTATTCAACTCGCCATAGGGATTCAATCTTACTTCATTCGTGCTGAAATTCATCGTTGCGCCAAAAGCGCCGGCGCCATTGGAAGAGGTTCCGATACCGCGTTGTATTTGCACATCATTCACCGACGAAGCGAGGTCGGGCAGGTTTACAAAAAATAATCCCTGCGATTCCGCGTCATTATAGGGAATGCCGTTTATCGTCATGTTGATACGTGTTGCATCGGAGCCTCGAATGCGAATGCCCGTATATCCCACACCATTTCCTGCATCCGAGTTGATTATTACTGACGGCGTTTGATTTAACAACACAGGAAGATCCTGGCCGAGGTTAGACTTTCTGATTTCCCTCCCTGAAATGGTAGTTTTTGCAAACGGCGAATTTTCACTGGCGCGTATAGCCCGCACTTCCACAGGTTCAAGAAAAAGAGCGGCCCTTCTCAGTGAATCTTCTAATTGCGCCATGCTGTCTGATTGCGCGAACAGCAACGATGGAATAACCATTAGCAATCCGGCGATGAATTTTTGCATAGTCATTTGTTTTAGACCAACATCAAATTCACCCGGGTGGGTAGCCGTAATAACCGTGGAAATGAAGTTACCTTCTCCCTTCGCAGGCATTATCCTGACAGGTTCAACGGGTATTATCTCAGCCGTACCGCTTCTGCGGTAAAGCACCCCGGGGGAATCTGAGGGCAGATTCCTTCGTTTTTGAATCAGCCGCAAGTTAGCATTAAATAATTTAAATTGATTGTAACTTTTGGAAGGCTCATCTCGTCAAATTCCAAAATGCTCACAATGAAGAAATTTATTCTCTCATTATTAATGATATGCGTGGTGGCCGCAGGTTTTTCGCAGGCCGTTTTTCATGATAAAGACGCGGAATTAAGGCAGGTTGGCGACTTTGAGGGTGTTGACGTGTCAAGTGCTATTGAACTACAGTTGTCGCAGGGAAATGAAAATTCAGTGGCGGTAAGTGCTCCTGGTGGTGCGAACCGGGCCGGTATAAGAACAGAGGTCAGGAGAGGTATTCTTCACATCTGGTATGAAAATAAAAACTGGTTCAAGGGTAATGGCAGGAAAATCAGGGCTTATGTTTCCGCAAAAAATTTCAAGCTGGTATCTGCATCAGGTGCGTGCGATGTAACGGTGAACGGTGAGCTTAAAAGCAACGACCTGGCGATAAAACTGAGCGGTGCGAGCGATTTCAAAGGAGCCGTCCACGCAAGCAATCTCTCTATTGACCTGAGTGGGGCTTCGGATATAGTAATAAAAGGCACTACTGCAAACCTTAGCATAGGCGCAAGTGGAGCTTCTCATTTTAAGGGCTACGACCTGGCTGCGGATAATTGTCGCGTAGATGCGAGCGGCGCAACGGATATAAAGATCACTGTAAACAAAGTGTTGAATGCCGAAGCTTCGGGCGCAACCAATATCGACTACATGGGTTCCGGAATGATTGGCGAAATCCGAACAAGCGGCGCAAGCAACATCAGAAAGAGAAGTTAATTGGTTCAGGAACGATATAATTAATTACACTAAGGGCCTTCGGGCCCTTTGATTATTGCGGATATAAAGTCGAAGAGCGATCAACTTCAACGGCATCGGTAGTAGGTGAAATGATCAGGGAATTTTCAACATTTTTAATAATAGGGTACGGATCTGTCACCATATAACTTTTCGAATCGGCGTCGAGGTACAACAAAACGGAGGTGACTGTATCGTTTGTCACCTGGAACTTCGACGATCCTCCGGCAAGCAACTCACCAACATCCTTCAGCAATCTCACCCTTCCCTCCGCGCCATTCATATAGCCCACCTTCACCCCTTTAATTAAAATAGGTGTGGCATTGGTGACTGTCGCAAAGGTCCTCGGACTGTTATCGTCTTTGGAACATGCTATAACGACTATAACCACAGTGAGAAACGCAAACAATTTTTTCATACCAGGAAAGCTTTGGCTTTTTGCTGTTTGATATCTCTAAAGCGAAAAGGCCTGAATTTCAGGCCCTTTTGTTGCGAAGGGAGGGTTCGAACCTCCGACCTTCGGGTTATGAGCCCGACGAGCTACCGCTGCTCTACTTCGCGATGTGGGCTGCAAATGTACACCTTTATACCTTGCGGGCAAAATCCAAAAAAATTCTCCGGCACCCGGTTACCTATATTTGCGCGATGAAAGCAGGATTTGTAAGCATATTCGGACGGCCAAACGCGGGCAAAAGCACCCTGCTCAACGCAATCACCGGCGAAAAACTCGCCATCGTTTCACCAAAAGTCCAAACAACGCGACACCGCATAAAAGCCATCATCACCGAAAAAGATTTTCAAATCATTTTCTCCGACACCCCCGGTATCATCGAACCAAAGTATAAGCTCCACGAAAAAATGATGGACGCCGTTAAAACGGCAGTCGAAGATGCCGACGTCGCCATTTTTCTCGTAGATATTAATGACAACCACGAAGAGGCAGACGTTGTATTCCGCTCGTTGAATATTAAGGCGCCCGCGATCGTGCTCATCAATAAAATAGATAAAGCGAACGATCAAAAACTCGAAGAAGTGAAATCGTTTTATTCTACCAAAGCCTATGCAACCCGTATTATACCAATATCCGCCTTATATAAACCGGGAACATCCGAACTCATCGAAGCCATCGTTCAATATCTTCCCGAAGGCGAGCCGTTTTTCGAAGGCGATGAACTATCGGATCTTCCTGTAAAGTTCTTTGTGGCGGAAATGATAAGAGAGAAAATATTTTTTCTCTATAAAGATGAGATACCTTATCATACAACGGTAATTGTAAATGAATTTAAACAGAAGTCAACACTTGTGAAGATAGTCGCGGATGTGGTGGTGCAGCGTGAAACGCAAAAAGGCATTATACTTGGTGAAGGTGGAAAGATGATACGGCAGCTGGGTACCGAAGCGAGGAAAGACATAGAACAATTTCTCGAACAGAAAGTGTTTCTCGAACTGTTCGTAAAAGTTCGACCAAAATGGCGCGACAATGATATGATGTTGAAGGAGTATGGATATTATTGATTGATACTGTCATCCCGAACCGGCCGAAGGCCGCGTGAGGGATCGTCGGAGAGTGAGAGGTGAGAAGTGAAAAGGAAAAAAGAAAAAAGTTTTTTAGAAGAATAGTATATGGCAGGATTTACATTGGCAATCGTAGGTAGACCGAATGTTGGAAAAAGCACATTTTTTAACAGGCTGCTCGGCGAGCGCAAAGCAATTGTGGATGATGTAAGCGGCGTAACCCGCGACCGCCAGTACGGTGTGTCCGACTGGAATGGCAAAACTTTCAACCTGATCGACACAGGAGGTTTTGTGCCACAGAGCGAAGACGTTTTTGAAAGAGAAATAAAAAAACAGGTACTCATCGCTGTGCAGGAAGCGCACGCGCTCGTTTTTATAGTAGATGCTGCAACAGGTATCACCGATCTCGATGAGGCTATGGCCGATGTACTTCGAAGAACTTCGAAGCCGGTGTTCCTTGCAGTGAATAAAGTCGACAACCACGACCGCCTTCTCGAGGCGACGGAATTCTACGGTCTCGGTTTCGAGAATATTTTCTTCATATCGGCGATGACGGGCAGCGGCACCGGCGAAGTACTCGACGCCGTTACAGAGTTGATCACCGAAGAAAAGTCGGAAGAAACTGAAGAGATCGCAAAGCTTCCGAAAATTGCGATCATCGGCCAGCCGAATGTCGGCAAGTCTTCGCTGTTAAACACGCTTATCGGCCAGGAGCGGACAATCGTGAGCGATATCGCCGGTACCACCCGCGACACTATTCATACGCATTACAAACTTTTTCAGAAAGAATTCATCCTGATTGATACCGCAGGCATAAGACGTAAAGCGAAAGTGCACGAGGACCTTGAATTTTATTCTGTAATCCGCGCGATAAAAGCGATGGACGAAGCCGATGTGTGTCTTATGATGATCGACGCCGAGAAAGGCATTACAGCACAGGATTTGAACATTTTCTCAATGGCGGTGAAGAAAGGCAAAGGCATCGTTTTTCTAGTAAACAAGTGGGACCTGGTGAGCAAGAATACTAATACGGCAAAAGAATTCGAAAAAGCGCTGAAAGAGCGGCTGGCGCCCTTTACGGACCTGCCGATACTTTTTATATCCGCGAAAGAAAAAACGAGGATTTTTAAGGTTATTGAAACGGCGCTTGAAGTATACGAGAACCGCAAACGCAACATCCCGACGTCGCAGCTTAACGAGGTCATGTTAAAAGCCATAGAGTCGTACCATCCGCCTGTGGTGAGAGGCAACCCGGTGAAAATCAAGTATATCACTCAACTTCCCACGCAGGTACCGTCTTTTGCCTTTTTCAGTAACCAGCCCGATGAAATAAAAGAACCATATAAAAATTACCTCGAAAACCAACTTCGGCAGAAGTTCAGGTTTACCGGGGTGCCGGTAAGGATATTTTTCAGGAAAAAATGAGGCCGCCCGCCGGGAAAACATTAATTTTATTTAGATTAATTATTGATTAATTAGGGTATTCGTTTGCTACTTAGCCCTATTCATTGTACTTTGGTGCATCCATCCCTGTGACCTTCCTAAGGTTTAAGTTTACCTGACACCCGATGTTCCTGTGCTATTATCGCTAAACTAAACTTGTATGAAGAAATTCTACGCGTTGGCCGTAGTGTTGTCATTTTTAGCCGGATCTGCATCTGCTCAAGACTTTTATTGGATCGGCGCCGCAAATGGAGACTGGAGCAATACCGCGAACTGGTCGAATACTTCCGGAGGTCCTTCAGCCGGAGCTTATCCCGATGGTACCGGTCATAATGTTATTCTCGACGCAAACGCGTCAATTCGTCTCAACATATCCGTTAACTTAAACAGCCTTTCTGTAACAGGTACTACAACGCAAGCTTCTATTACAGGCTCCGGCGGTGGAGGAGACGCGAACCCACGCATACTAACAGTAAACAGTACCAGTGCCGGAAGTCCGGGCCTTTTGATACAAGCAGGATGCAGACTTGAAAATTCCGCAATTAACGGAACATACTTTCAGTTTACGTTTGCCGACAATGGCAAAGCTTCGATAAACGGCGAGTGGCTTTTCACAGGTGATATTGAACAGGACAATTTTGCTTATTTCTTATTGCCTGAAACTACCGGGCAAACCACAGCCGTAAGTGTGAATAGCGGCGGCGCCATCTCAATAGGTGCAAACACCATTCCTCCGGCAAACGAATTTACAGGCGATGATTACCTGATCTTCAACTCTGGTGCAACGCTCAACATCCTGGGCTCGTTTGCCATTGTACCCGCAGCAAACTACCAGACAGGTTCCGTTGTCAATATAACAGGTGTTACAAATGAAGGTGTGAGTATTGAGGAAACAGGATCGCTCGGAACAATCAACTACAACTGTCCCAACCAGGCCGCTTCCGTATCTCTTACGTT
>JAEUVS010000023.1 GCA_016786745.1 Chitinophagaceae bacterium
AAGCAAAAAAATCTATGGTGGGTATATGCGGTTATCATTGCTGTAATAGCCATCGCCGCGATCATCTTCCATTATCTCCGGTCAGATGATCCTCCTCCGTTTGGTAATCACCAAACTATTCAAACTCGATGATCAGGTACGAGCGATGTCCCGTTTGTGATTCAACAGGCATCCATCATGTGTTTAATGCAGTGGATCATACGGTCACGTCAGAATCGTTCCAGATCTGGCAATGCGCAAATTGTTCGCTCAGATTTACTCAAAATGTGCCGGAGCCGAATGATATCGGCAGGTATTATCAATCCGAAAATTATATTTCGCATACTGAAACTAATAAGGGGTTGGTGAACTGGCTTTATTTGAGGGTGCGGAAGTACACATTGTCGTCGAAAAAAAGATTCATTGAAAGTGAAACCGGCTTAACAAAAGGAACATTGCTCGATATAGGAGCGGGTACAGGCGCGTTTCTTCATCATATGAGAACCGGCGGATGGAACATCGAAGGCGTGGAACCCGACAGCGGCGCCATTGAACGCGCGGCACGCGAATACCAATTGCAATTAAAACCGTCGTCTGAGCTTTTCAATTTCAGCGAGGAAAAATTTGATGCAGTGACGATGTGGCATGTATTGGAACATGTTCACGATCTCCATGGATATATTACGCAGATAAAAAAGATCGCGAAGCCAGGCGCAACGATTTTTATTGCCGTTCCCAATTATACCTCACACGACGCGGAATGTTACCAGGCGTCGTGGGCGGCATATGATGTACCGCGCCACCTCTATCATTTTTCGCCTGCAGCGATGAGTGAGTTAATGAAGAGGCATGGACTTGCCGTAAGAAAAATTCAACCTATGTGGTTCGATAGCTTTTATGTGAGTTTGTTAAGCGAGAAATACCGCACGGGTAAGTCGAATTTGTTTAAAGGTTTTTGGAAGGGGCTGCGTTCCAATATGAAAGCTTTTTCAAATAACCGCAGGGCCAGTTCAATTATATACGTGATTCAGGTGCCCGCATAAATTAACATTCCCAACCCTACCACAAAAAACAAAAACATCCCTGTTATATACCCACTTGTACCCGGCGGCGCATTTTTAAACTCCTTCCAGATAAAAACACCCCACAACGCTGCAACAAGCGTCGCACCCTGGCCAAGTCCGTAACTGATAGCCGGCCCGGCCTTGCCCGCAGCAATCAGGTTAAACGAATTTCCAAGCCCCCATATCAACCCGCCAAGCACACCCGTCATATGCGTAGCAAAATTTCCTGTGAAGTATTCCCTATAGCTCGTAGGGGCGCCGGCAATCGGTTTCTTTATCAGTATAGTGTTGAATACGAAGTTGCTTAGAAATATTCCCACAGAAAAAATAAACACAGCAGTGTAGGGCGTCATCTTACCCGGGGCCGGCGACTCAAAATTTTCCAAATCCATCGATGCTGCAATAAAACGATAAAAGAACGACATCATCAGTCCCGCAATCAGCGATACGATAATTCCTTTCGTGGACACTTTCTTATCGGAAGCGCTTGCCTTGCGGTATGCGAGCGCGTTCAATATAATCGCGACTACAATAAGCGCCACGCCGCCAAACAACAGTGTCGGATCACCTTTCTGGGCTCCCGCATAATTTACAATTACTCCCAGCACCAATGCAAGACCAATCCCCACGGGAAACGCAACAGACATCCCGGCAATAGCAATGGCAGCCGAAAACAAAATATTAGCGGCATTGAATATTACTCCACCCAGCAGCGCGCTGCCGATATTTGCGCTGTCGGCCTGTTTCAGGTCGTCGGCAAATGACCGGCCCTCGTCGCCGATGCTTCCGAGCGTTAGCGCTGAAATAATAGAAAACAACAGTATGCCGATTACATAATCCCAATAGAACAATTCAAATCTCCAGTTTCTGCTGGCGAGCTTTTGGGTATTTGCCCATGAACCCCAGCAAAGCATCGTGATTACGCAGAATAAAATAGCCAGGCCATAGCTGTGAACGATGAACATTATCCTGAGTTTTAGGTGATTTCTTTTCTATAGGGCGCAGAAGATTGCGCGCCTTTCCTTGTTACCGAAATAGCCGCAGCTTTGCATGCAAAAAATGCGGCCTCCTTCAACTCTTTTCCTTCATTTAAAGCTACCGCCAGCGCGCCGTTAAAAATATCGCCCGCCGCGGTTGTATCAACGGCTTTTACTTCTGCTGTTTTTACATGTTCGAAATTCTTACCATCATACACCAACGCGCCTTTCGGACCAAGTGTGATAATCACGGTACCAATGCCCTTCCGGGAAAGTTTCTTCGCAGCCTCTTTTGCCGATTCAACATCTTCAACCCTCACTCCTGTAAGCATGCCCGCTTCTTTTTCGTTCGGGGTGATGATAGAAATGTTTTTAAGAATGGCGTCGTCAAGTTCGCAGGCAGGAGCCGGGTTGAGAATCACGCGCACATTTCTTGAACGCGCAATTTCCGCGACATGCTGTACCGTGTCGAGGGGAATCTCCAGCTGCATCAGCACTACAGAAGCATTTTCAATAACGTTTTTTGAATGTTCGAGATCGGCGCGGCTTAACGTGGCGTTTGATCCCGATGCTACAACAATTGTATTCTCTGCTTTATCATCAACCGTGATGAGCGCGACGCCGGAGGGATTGTCAGGATCCTCGACGAGGTAAGAAATATCTATCCCTTCGTTCTCAAAAATTCCTGCCGCCTGCCTTCCAAAAATGTCGTTGCCTGTTTTGCAGATTAGCGTAACATTTCCTCCGAGCCTTGCGGCCGCCACTGCCTGGTTTGCACCTTTTCCACCCGGATTCATGAAAAATGATGAGCCGATAATTGTTTCGCCGGGTGCAGGAAGGTGAGGTGAATTAATCACCATATCTGTATTTGAGCTGCCAACAACAAGAATATAGGGAGGAGTAGACATATATTGAAAATTACCAAAATCTCACATACAGCAAAGACAATATTATCAGGATTACCATTATCAGGGCGAGTGTTGAGGGTTCGACTTTGAACATTTTCTTATCATGTTCAAAAGCTTTCGGGTTCACCTTAGGTCCCAGGAGACTCATAATAACCATTAACGCCACGGTAAAGAAGAACGAGTAACCCATGCTCAGGAGAAAAGGGATTTCATAAATGCCCGCGCTGTTTTTATATGCAGTGTACAGCCACGTTTCTGTTCCAAACCATTCCGGGGCGTAGTTGTTAAAGATGATAGAAAGCAAAAAGCCGGTGATTACACCTGCGATGGCCGCAGCGCCTGTGGTTCTCTTCCAGAACATCCCGAGTATGAACATTGCAAATACACCGGGGCTGATGAAGCCGGTGTACTTCTGTATAAATGTGAAGCCACCCTTTCCTCCGATACCAAGACTGTCGTTCCACGTAAAGATGATCGCGATGATCATCGCCACTATAACAGTGATCCTCCCGATGTTCACCATTTTTCTTTCATCGGCCGCTTTGTTGAAATATTTTTTGTGAATGTCGAGAACGTAAATCGTTGAGATACTGTTTGCCTTTCCTGCCAGCGACGCAACAATCGCGGCGGTAAGCGCAGCAATTGAAAGTCCTTTTAACCCGCTCGGTAAAAATGCGAGAATCGCGGAATAGGCGCCATCCTTGCCACCGATAAGATGTTCGAGTTCGCCGTTTTTATGAAGAACAAATGCTGCGATACCCGGGAGCATTACGATAACCGGCATGAACAATTTGAGAAACGAAGCGAATATCAAACCCCTGCGGGCGGTTTTCAGGTCGGCTCCGAGTGCGCGTTGCGTTATATACTGGTTGCAACCCCAATAGTTAAGATTCACGATCCATTGTCCTGCGAAATACATCGCAATTCCGGGCAGGATAAGATATTTATCTACCTCTACCTGTGGTGTAGTTTCATCGGGTTTGGGAAGGATCATGTGAAAATGATCCGGCGCTTTTTCCATTAATGTTTTAAAACCTTCAATCACGCTGCTGCCACCGCCCAGTCTTTCTCCAACGATACTCAGCGCGAGATATGTTGTGGCAATACCGCCGATAATAAGCACCGCAACCTGTATAACGTCGGTGTAACCGATTACTTTCATTCCACCTAATGTGATGATCAGTGCGAACACCGCAAGGCCAATCATGATAATGTGGAGATATTGTCCGCCTGCAAGACCATTGATCGCAACGGAACCGAGATATAGAATTGAAGTGAGGTTAACAAACACGTAGAGGAAAAGCCAGAAGACCGCCATAATCAACGCAACCGTTTCATTGTAGCGCCTGGTGAGGAACTGCGGCATCGTGTAGATCTTATTCTTCAGGTATACCGGTATAAACCATACGGCGATAATTACAAGCGACAGGGCCGCGAGCCATTCATACACCGCGATTCCGATACCGATAAAATATCCGTCGCCGCTCATCCCGACAAATTGTTCAGCGGAAATATTCGATGCGATCAGGGATGCACCGATTGCCCACCATGTGAGCGAACCCTCTGCGAGGAAGAAATCCTTCGTGTCGGTTGAAGCCTTTTTCTTTCTGTTGTAGATCCAATAACCATAGCAGGCAACGACGATAAAATAGAAAATAAATACAATGTAGTCTTTGAACACCAGTGAGTTGGCCATAAAGCAATTTAGTCCGTACATTCGTCATCATCAAAAATCTTTTGAAATGCTCAGGTATGTATTGCAGTTGGTGTTAATATTTTTTCTCCTCTCAAATAATGCTTTTTCGCAGGGTCGGGTGTCCATCATACCTCAGCCGGTTTCGCTGATCGAAGGAACCGGATCATTTGCATTAGCCGCCTCCACAACAATTGAAATTTCATCTGCAGGCCTGAAAAGTATTGGCGACTACCTATCGGACCAGGTACATACCAGTACCGGTTTATCATTAAGTGCAAAGCCGGTATCAACGTTTTCAAAAAACGCAATACAACTGCGGTTGAATGGAAAAGCTGCATCAAATCCCGAAGCATATCAGTTAAGCGTTACGCCATCGGAGATCGTTATTTCCGCGGATTCCGCGGCTGGACTTTTCTACGGCGTGCAATCACTTCTTCAACTCATTCCTCCAAAAACAAAAAATACCGGGAGCGGGTTTGCTATACCTGCGGTAACCGTCAACGACTATCCGCGTTTCGGTTGGCGCGGCGCCATGCTTGATGTGGCAAGACACTTCTTCACCAGGGAGCAGGTAAAGCAGTTCATTGATAATATGGTGAGATATAAATTCAATATGCTCCATCTTCACCTTACCGACGACCAGGGATGGCGATTGCAGATTAAGTCTCTGCCGAAACTCACCGACATCGGGGCCTGGCGACCAGAACGCGTAGGCAAGTGGGGGAACACGGGGCGTCCCTCACCGAACGAGCCCAAAACTTATGGAGGCTTTTATACGCATGATGATATACGTGAGCTCGTAAAATACGCCGCCGACCGCTATGTGAAAATATTACCGGAGATTGAAGGTCCGGGGCATAGCCTCGCGACGATCGCATCTTATCCTGAACTGTCGTGCACCACCGACAGCACTTACTATGTAACCGTAGGCGATAAAATAATTAACTGGCACTCGAAGGGTTTCACGGCGCTCCTGGACAATACTCTTTGTCCCGCGAATGAAAAAGTGTACACACTCCTCGATAAAGTGTTTACAGAGGTTGCGGAGCTTTTTCCTTTTGAGTATATACATATGGGTGGTGATGAATGTCCGAAAGATTTCTGGAGAAACAACCCACAGATAAAAGCGTTGATGAAGAAAGAAGGATTGAAAGATATGAATGAGGTGCAGGCTTATTTTGTGAAACGCGTTGAAAAAATTCTTAAATCAAAAGGAAAAAAATTGATTGGATGGGATGAGATCATAGATGGAGGATTGCCCGCCGATGCTGCCGTGATGAGCTGGCGCGGAATGAAAGGTGGTATTCATGCTGCAAAGGAGGGTCATAAAGTGGTGATGAGCCCACACAACCATGCCTACGTGGATCTCTACCAGGGCGATCCGTTGGCGGAGCCACCAACTTATGGCATGGTCCGCCTGCGCGACTCTTATAAATTTGATCCTGTTCCCGAAGGGGTTGATTCTTCAATGATTCTTGGGGGGCAGTGGAACCTGTGGACAGAGCAGCTTCAGAATCCGCGTGCAGCGCAGTATATGATATGGCCGCGTGCGCTCGCGGTGGCCGAATCGGTTTGGTCGCCGAAGAGCAGAAAAGATTGGAAGAATTTTGTGAGCCGGGTTGAAAATGAGTTTGTGAGAATGGATGAGGCGAAGATTCGGTACTCACGGAGTATGTATGATCCGATTGTGAAGACCGCTAAAGAAGGATCGAATTTGAAGCTGACGCTGGAAACGGAAGTGGAAGGATTGGATATTTATTATTCTTATGATGGTTCGTTCCCGGATAATTATTATCCGAAGTATTCAAAACCGTTAATCGTTCCGAAAGATGCGTTGGAGGTGAAAGTTGTTACCTACCGTGACGGGAAGCAGATGGGTAAGCAGATTAACCTGCCGGTAGCGGAGTTGGCAAAAAGGGTAAAATGACCCGCGACGCTTTTGAAAAATAATTAAAGCTTTTTCACTTTCTTTTTTAGGCGCTGACCGAGCCTCGGCTTAATCATCGTTTTATCATCTCCCAGCAACATTCCCCACGGCTGCAACCCATCAACCCTGTCAAAAACCGCCTTCATAATCGCAATGCCGGGAATAGAAAGAAACATCCCCGACACACCAGCCAGCGCCCCACCCACAAGAACACCAATGATGCTCACCAGGGCGTTAATCCTCACCTTGGAACTCACCACATACGGCATAATGATATTATTATCTATAAACTGAACAACGGTAAGCACAACGGCCACCCAAAGTATATCCGAAATGTCGTTTGAATTGGCAAGCGTAATCAGCATGCAGATGATTGTAGCCACAAGCATCCCCACATAAGGAATCAGGTTAAGTATTGCGGCAAGCACCGCTAAGAAAATCGCGTATTCAATGCCAATTATAAAAAACCCTGTTGCATTTAAAGCGGCTACAATCGCCATTTCTATCAGCAATCCTACCATATAGCTCTGAATAATGATCCGCGATTGAAACATAACTTCCTCAACGCTCGATTTATGTTTATCAGGAAAAATAGAAATAAAGAAATGACGGATCAGATCCCTGTAATACAATAGGAGGAATGTATAAATCGGCAGCAATACGACCAGGATCAATGCAGACGCGGCCGTAAGAAACGTAGTTCCCAGCATTCCCGCGCCATTTTTCTTCATATCCTGCGACGCGCTTTCAATAGCGTCGTTCTGTTCTTTCCTGGTGATGTTGAAATTTTCACGAATCCATTGCTGGGCAGTGGAAATGTGCCTGTCGAGGTTCTGCCTGATCTTCGGGAGGTCGTCCGTAAATTGAGCTATCTGTGTAGAAAGAAAATACACTATGCCTGCGATAATCAACACGGCCAGTAGAATGGATATTAGCATAGACGGAACAGCAGGAAGGCCCATCTTCACCAACCACTTGTTAACCGGCAGGAGGAGGAACGCCAGGACAACGGCAAAGCAGAAAGGCATAATAATGTCCTTTCCAATAAAAATGATCGCGCAGATAATAGATATGGTCAGTAAATTGAAACTGAGTTTCGCATAAAACGGCAGGGTGTCGCGGCTGGTCATGAAAGTAGGTGTTGGTTCAGAAGGTAATTTATTTAATTTGAAGGCAATGCAAAAAACGGCGGGCATACTATTATTCAGAAAAAAAAATAAAGAGTTCGAATATTTTCTCGTACACCCTGGCGGACCTTTCTGGAAAAATAAAGATACCGGCGCCTGGTCGGTGCCGAAAGGCGAGTTCGATGACGACGAAGAACCGCTGGCCGCCGCACGACGCGAATTTGAAGAGGAGACAGGTATAAGGGTAGACGGAAATTTTATTGAATTAACACCCGTGAGGCAAAAGTCAGGAAAGGTGATATATGCCTGGGGTTGCGAAGGAGACCTGGATCATACCATCATTCAATCAAATACTATAAGCATCGAATGGCCGCCGCGCACAGGGCGTTTTATAGAAATTCCTGAGGTTGATAAAGGGGGCTGGTTCAGCTATGCCACAGCGAAAGAAAAAATGATTCCCGGGCAACTGCCCATACTCGAAGAACTTCGCCAGCTCATTCAAAAATAATAAAGAGTTCGGGGCACGTAGCCCCGAACACCTTAACAAACGACTGAGTGTCGGGGACGGACTAATGTTCTTATTTTAAACAGCCTGGCGAATATCCAGGTAAACAATACTGCGATAGCTACAGAGGCAAGCACGTCACTTAAATAGTGATCGTTTGCTATTATTCTTGAAAGGGATACGAACACAGGTAATACCAACATCCACGCGAACCTGCGGTATAAAAACACGATCGGTAACAGCAGGCCAAAAAAGTGAGCGGCGTGTCCTGACGGAAAAGAATTTCCTACTGAGAAAAAACCGGAGTCGTTACCATCAAGCCACTCAAAAGGCCGTGGTCTTAAAAATGCGTTCTTTAAAACGCCCGCAACCACGCGTGTTATGATATGGGTTAATCCGATAAATAAAAATATCCTCGATACATCTGGTCTTTTAAACAGGTATGCCGCGAGTCCCACCGCCACAGCAACGAATCCAAATAAATATTTTGATATGCCGAATCCAAAAATTGTTTCCAGGTATAAAATCACAGGTTCTATAGCGGTGTCGAGCGATTTGAGATTGTTCTCTGCATATACGGCGAGCGGTTTATCAATTCCGGCAACAGAGGCCAAAGTGAGTGTGATCAACATGATGAAGATCGTAACAATGATTCTGTTGCCGGATGTTTTCATGATAGCCTGCATTTATTAATAACCGTTGTCAGTTTCCAGCGCCTTTTACCCTGTTCTGTTCTTCGGGGCGGCTTTCTCTTCTCTTCGGACCTTCAACCTTGAACGGTTTGCCGAAGCGGTAGTTGAATGTGATGTTCACCTGTCTCGAATCCCACAAAGAACTGAAATGCGCTTCTGTCGATTTAAAATTAATGTCGCCCTTCGGTGGTTGTGTGTAGAATATGTCGCGCACCGCGATTTTCACCGAACCCTTGTCTTTCAACACCTGTTTTGAAATGCCCGCGTTAAGAGCGCCCATAGGATAAGATTTGATCTGACCCCAAATTCCTTTCGACCTGTACCAGCCGCTAACTTCTCCGCTCCATCCTTTACCAAACGTAAGCTGGTTGTTCACGTTCAACGTAAAGTTGCCTGCCGATACCTCAAAATCTTCACCTACAAGTTTACCGTTCAGCTTGTCGTAGTTATAGTTCGCATACACATTTGAGTTTATCCATTTTGCCACGGGAATCTGTGCGCTCATTGCAATACCCATGTTTATGCGTCGTCCGATATTTCCATTCGTTACGATCGTTGCATATGAACCTTCCTGGTCGAAAATATCCGAGAACATATTTTTTGTATAACCATAGTTAAGCGTTGTCGTCAGAAATCCTTTGAAAGTATGCGAGAGCTCGATATTGTTTGAGTATTGCGGGAGCAGGTATG